>JANRLE010000001.1:0-2028 GCA_033762895.1 Bryobacteraceae bacterium
AGGCGGCAGTGATCAGCGTCAGCGCCGCTGCCATTGCGAGCGTGAGGTTGCGCGATCGCATAAAAGCCCCCTCCGATCGGTCACCAGAATAGCACAGCACTCCTAAGAATCATCGACGCGCGAGCGGGCGTTCTGGTGTCGCACTTTTGCGAATTTTCGTGATTCGGGACGGAGTGAATGCGGTTGTTCGCCGCCTTGCGAATCCTCAATCCGCCGCTCAGTGCGCCTCGGCGAAGCGCGCCCGCCTCCTGAATACCGGTGGCTGAGGCCATGTTCGCCTCCATCCGCTCAAAGCGCGCATTGATCTCGTTGCGCATCACTCATCAGCCTGGCAGCGGCAGGGCGTACAATAACCTTTCATGGCTTGTTGCGACGAACTGCAGGAACTGGTGGATCAGGAATTCGTTCGGGTGGGACCCGTCCACACCCTTACCAACGGCCGCATCCTGAACGAAATCGATACCGAGTATTTTTTCGCCTTTGGCGACGCGCGGCCGAACTTCGTTGGCATGAACTACTGCCCGTTCTGTGGACGCGTGATCTCGCGCGGCCTCTGGAACCTGGAAAAAAAGAAGCAGGGACGGTAGGTGGATGCGCCCAGTAGCGATCATCGGTATCGGCAAGACGGCGTTCGGAGTATTTCCCGATCGCGATCTGCGTGCGCTTGCGGTGGAGGCGATCGGCAAGTGTTTCAAGGATGGCAACTGCGGCCCGGACGCGGTGGAGGCCTTCTATCTGGGCAACTACGCCGGCCCTTCCTTTATCGGGCAGAATCATTTGGCTCCCTACGTGGCCGCTGCGGCCGGAATCACCGGAGTGCCGTGCACACGGTTCGAGGCGGCCTGCGCCTCCAGCGGATCGGCCTTCTTCCACGCGTGGTCGGCGGTGGCGGCCGGGGTTTATGATTGCGCGCTTGTCGCAGGCGCCGAGAAAATGACCTCGCAGCCGACGCCGGTGGTGACTGAGATCCTGGCCGCCGCGGGCGACCTTGGCGGTGAAATCCACGCCGGCGCCACGTTTCCCGCCTTGTTCGCCATGATCGCCCGCCGCCACATGTATCAGTACGGCACTACGCGGGAGCACATGGCCGCGGTGGCAGTGAAGAATCACGCCTACGGCGCGCTGAATCCCGACGCACACATGCGAAAGGTGATCACCATGGAACAGGCGTTGGCCGGAAAGCCTGTGGCCGAGCCTCTCACCGTGTATGACTGCTCGCTGATCAGCGACGGGGCGGCGGCGGTGTTGATTGTCCCCCTGGAACGGGCCACAGAATTCACCAGCAAGCCGGTACGCGTGCTGGGCATCGCCCAGACTTCCGACCGCATCGCCCTGGACGAAAAAGACGACATCACCACGTTTCCGGCGGTAGGGCTGGCCGGTGAGAAAGCCTACCGCATGGCCGGCGTGGCGGCCCGTGATATTGAAGTGGCCGAACTGCATGATTGTTTCACCATCGCCGAAATCATCGCCAGCGAGGACCTGGGTTTCTGCCCGAAGGGAGAAGGCGGCCCCTATGCCGCCGAACGCCATCCCATCAACACCAGCGGCGGGTTGAAATCGAAGGGCCATCCCATTGGGGCCACCGGCGTGGCGCAACTTTGCGAACTCGCCATTCAGCTTCGCGGTGAGGCGGGCAGCCGGCAACAGGCCCGCCACGCCATCGGGCTGGCGCAGAACCTGGGCGGGTCAGGAGCCACTTGCGTGGTCACAATCCTGGGGGCTGCGGCATGAGGGCGGGTAATGGCGTGGTCTATACGGAAACTGTGGTGTGGTCGGCTCCGGCGCATCTGATGGATGAGGCGCCCTATCAGATCGCGATTATCACGCTCGATTCGGGCGGCCGCGTGACGGGGCGCATTGAAGGCGAGCGTGTCAGCGTGGGCGACCGCGTGCAGTTCGTGGAAAGCCGCAATCAAGTTCCTGTATTCCGGAAACAAGCATGAAACTGGCGAAAAGAATGGACCGCATCCTCGTGGAGGGTGCCTTTGAAGTGCTGTCGAAGGCGCGCGCGCTGGAGGCTAAGGG
>JANRLE010000002.1:0-5972 GCA_033762895.1 Bryobacteraceae bacterium
GATGCTCTCGCTTACCACCGGCACGGCGTTCATCATGTGGCTGGGCGAACAGATTTCCGAGCGCGGCATCGGCAATGGAATGTCGCTGCTCATTTTCGCCGGCATCGTGGTGGGCCTGCCCAGCGCGCTCATCGAAGTCTACAACAACGTTTTCGTGACACGGAACTGGAATCCGCTGCAGACCATCATCATCATCCTGGTGATGATCGGCGTGGTGGGTCTCATCGTGCTGGTGGAGCGCGGCGAGCGCCGCATTCCGGTGCAGTACGCCAAACGTGTGGTGGGACGCCGAATGATGGGCGGCCAGTCCACGCATCTTCCTCTCAAGGTGAACGCCGGAGGGGTGATCCCGGTAATCTTCGCCTCCTCCCTCTTGGCTTTTCCCCAAACGCTGCTGCAGGTGCCGTGGATTCGCGACGTTCCATGGATTCGCGCCGCACTGCAGTCCATCGGATACGCCGAACCGCTTTACGCCGTGCTGTTCGTTGCCGGCATCATCTTCTTCTGCTTCTTCTACGTTTCGATTATCTTCAATCCGAACGAAGCGGCGGACAACATGCGCAAGTACGGCGGCTTCATTCCCGGCATCCGGCCCGGCAAGAACACGGCCGACTATCTGAACAAGATTCTCACCCGCATCACGGTGGTGGGCGGGCTGTACCTGGCGATTCTCTCGCTGATCCCGCAGATCATGATCTCGGGCATCAAGCTGCAGCACCTGCCGCTGATCGGCAATTGGATCGACACCTATTTCCCGCGCTGGCTGCTCGATGGGCTGGGCGTGACGTTTTATTTCGGCGGTACCTCGCTGCTGATCGTGGTCGGCGTGGCGATGGATACCGTAAACCAGGTGGAAGCGCAGTTAATCATGAGGCACTACGAGGGGTTCACTCCCCGAGCGGGCCGTATCCGCGGGCGACGGTCGTCCGCGTAAACCTGAGGAAATTTGCAGGCTCCGTATGCCTGAGGCCAATGGCCGATGCCGAGCTTTGATCCTGTTTGGCCCGCCCGGTTCTGGAAAGGGTACGCAGGCGAAGCTGCTGAACGAATGTTTGAAGATTCCGCACATCTCAACCGGAGACATGCTTCGGGAACGGATGCAGGCGGGAGACGATTTCGGTCTGGTGATCAAGCGGCTCATCGATGTGGGCGAACTGGTCACCGACGAAATGGTGAATCAGATGGTGGAGGAACGGGTTCAGAAGCCGGACTGCGCTTATGGATTCATCCTCGACGGATACCCCCGGACCCTGGGGCAAGCCGGGACCATCATCCGCCGTTTGGCGCGGCGGGGAATCGGCTGGAATGTGATCCATCTCAAAGTGGATTACAATAGGATTATCGAACGTCTGGCGGGCAGGCGAACCTGCTCGGGATGTGCGATCGTTTATAACGTTGCGACCAGCCCTCCGAGGAGCCCCGAAATCTGTGATGCCTGCGGAGCCCGGTTGACCATCCGGGAGGACGACAAGGAAAGCGTTGTGCGCCGCAGGCTGGAGGCATACGATCTGCAGACGCGGCCGCTGCTCGAGTTTTTCTCAGGCGAAGGATGTCCGTTCCACGAGGTGGACGGGATGGGAGCCGCGCCCGGGGTGATCGCACGGCGGATTTGTGAGTTGGTCGGCCGGCCGGTACTTGGCGAAGGCTGACAGGAATCGAAACGAGGATGATTACGCGAAAGAGCTTGTCGGAAATGGAGAAGATGCGCCGCAGCGGGCTGCTGGTGTATCAGGTCCTGCACAAGCTCGCGGATATGGTGGCCGAAGGCGTTACCACGCACGACCTGGAAGTGACGGCGGAAAAGATGATCCGCGATGCCGGCGCACGGCCCGCCTTTAAGGGCTACTATGTGCCGGCCGCCGGCGGGAAATACCCCTACGTGCTCTGCACGTCGGTGAACAGCGAGATCGTACACGGCATGCCCTCGGTGCGCCGCATGCTGAAAAAGGGCGACATCGTATCGATCGACACGGGTGTGGAATTGGAAGGCTACTTCGGCGATTCGGCGATCACCGTTCCAGTGGGCGAGATCAGTGACTCGTTGAAGCGGCTGTTGAAGGTCACCCGGGATTCGCTCGAGATGGCCATTGAGCAGGCGCGGCCGGGCAACCGGTTGTTCGATATCTGCGGCACTGTGGAGAAGTACGTCAAGTCAAACGGATTCTCCATCGTGAAGGAATACGTTGGCCACGGCATCGGCACCAAGCTGCACGAAGAGCCGCAGGTGCCCAATTACGTGGATCGCCAGCATGACAATCCGCGCCTCAAGGAAGGCATGGTGCTGGCCATTGAACCGATGGTGAACGAAGGCGGCCCGGAGGCCAAGGTGCTTTCCGACAAGTGGACCGCGGTGACCAAGGACGGCAAGTGTTCGGCTCATTTTGAGCACGTGGTCGCCATCACCAAGGACGGGCCCTGGGTGTTGACCAGGCCGTGAAACAGGAATCGGGCCGGAAGGCTGTGGAAGGCACGGTGATCGAACTGCTGCCCGCCGCCGGCTACGTTGTGGAATTGGAGACGCGGGCGCGGGTAACGGCGCACGCGGCGGCCGCGACGAAAACGAATTTCGTCCGGTTGCGGCCGAAAGACCGGGTATTGATTGAATTGTCGCCCCATGATCCGGGACGGGGGCGCATCATGAAGTTATTGGAGTAAACGATGAAAGTCAGAGCCTCCGTGAAACCGATCTGCGACAAGTGCAAGATCATCCACCGACACGGCGTGGTGCGCGTGATCTGCACCAACCCCAAGCATAAGCAGCGGCAGGGATAGGGAGTAAGAGTTATGGCGCGTATTTCGGGTATCGACCTTCCGGCCAAGAAGCGGGCTGAGATCGGGTTGACATATATTTACGGCATCGGGCGGACGCGCTCGAAGTCGATCCTGCACCGGGCCCAGGTGGACCCGGACAAGAAGGTGGCGGATCTGACCGAGGAAGAGGTCAATCGCCTTCGCATGCTGATTGAGAGCGAAGGGTCCATTGAGGGCGACCTGCGCAAAGAGGTATCGCTCAATATCAAGCGGCTCATCGAAATGGGGTCCTACCGCGGATTGCGGCACCGCCGTGGCCTGCCGGTGCGCGGCCAGCGGACACACACCAATGCGCGCACCCGCAAGGGTCCACGCCGCGGCACCGTGGCCAACAAGAAGAAGGCAGGCGCGAAGTAGTCGCGGAGGCAGAGAGCGAACGATGGCAAAGCAACCGTCCAAGGCCGGCAAGAAGAAGGCCTTCAAGAAAAAAGAGAAGAAAAATATCCCCAGCGGGATCGTGCACATCCAGGCGACGTTCAACAACACCATCATCACGTTCACCGATCCGGTGGGCAACGTGATTTCGTGGTCGAGTTCCGGCTCGCTCGGTTTCCGCGGGTCGCGCAAAGGCACGCCCTTTGCCGCCCAGCAGGCCTCACTCACGGCCGCCCAAAAGGCAAAGGATGCCGGCATGAGAAGCTGCGAAGTGCGCGTGGCGGGACCGGGTTCGGGCCGCGAATCGGCCGTGCGGGCCCTGGCCACGGTGGGAATCGAGGTCCGGCATATCCGCGACATGACACCCATCCCGCACAACGGATGCCGCCCTCCAAAGCGGAGACGCGTCTGATCCTCAACCGATTTTCATGGAAGAAGCAGGACGAAGGCTCAGGCCGTAAACTGCACCTTTCTTAACCTGGAACCGAAACGTAGGGAGGTAATCCAACTTGGCTCGATACATTGGCCCAGTGTGCCGTCAATGCCGGCGCGAGGGTATGAAGCTCTATCTCAAGGGCGAACGCTGCTATACGGAAAAGTGCGCGATTGAAAAGCGCAATTTCATCCCCGGCCAGCATGGCCGCGACCGTAAGCCCAAGATTCTCGGCTATGGTCTGCAGCTTCGCGAAAAGCAGAAGGCCCGCCGCTATTACGGTGTTCTGGAGCGCCAGTTCCGCAACGCCTTCGAAAAGGCCGCCACGCAAAAAGGCATCACCGGCGAGAACCTGCTCACCATGATGGAGCACCGCCTGGACAACGTCATCTACCGTCTTGGCCTCGCCACCTCGCGCAGCATGGCCCGCCAGATTGTCCGCCACGGCCACATCGCCGTCAACGGCCGCAAGGTGAACATCCCTTCTTTTCTCACGCGTCAGGGCGACGCGATTGAAGTACGCGAAAAGAGCAAGAAGAACCCCGCCATCGTCAGCGCCATGGAAGTAACCGCAAGCCGCCCCAATCCCACGTGGCTTGAACTGGACCGCGATGCCCTCAAGGGCCGCGTCACCGGCACTTTCAAGCGCGACGAACTGGTGCAGATCCAGTTGAACGAACAGCTCATCGTCGAGTTGTACTCCAAGTAAGGAAGGAGGTAATCGATGTTCAAAGGTTTTCAGAAGCCGAAACGCCTGGTGGCGAACACCGAGACTCTCACCGAACGGTTTGGGCAGTTTACCGCGCAGCCGTTTGAGCGCGGGTTCGGCACCACCATCGGCAGCAGTCTGCGCCGTGTTCTGTTGAGCTCCATTGAAGGCGCCGCGATCACCGCCGTCCGCATCGATGGCGTCGCCCACGAGTTCAGCCCCATCCCCGGCGTCGTCGAGGACGCCACCGATATCATCCTCAACCTCAAGCAGATCCCGTTCAAGATGATGACCGACGTCATCAAGACCGTGCGTCTGCGCGTCGATCAGCCCGGCCCGGTGCTTTCCGGCCAGATCGAAACCGACGCTGACGTCGAGGTGCTGGACCGCAACATGCCCATCGCCACGGTCAGCGAAGGCGGCAAGCTCAACATCGAAATGCGCCTCAAGATCGGCCGCGGCTATGTCTCGGCGGATCGCAATTTCGATGAGGATTTGCCGCTGGGCTATATCCCGATTGACTCGGTGCACTCACCCGTGCGCAAGGTCAATTACTCGGTGGAAAACGCCCGCCTCGGGCAGATGACCGACTACGACAAACTGACGCTCGAAACCTGGACCAACGGCGCCGTCTCGCCTGCCGACGCCATCGGCATGGCGGCCAAGCTGCTGAAGGACCACATGTCCATCTTCATCAACTTCGAAGAAGTGGCGGAGATGGTGGAAGAGCCGGCCGAGCGCGCGCTCAACCAGATGAACGAGGTGCTCAACCGCAGCGTGGAAGAGTTGGAGCTTTCCGTCCGCTCTTACAACTGCCTGAAGAACGCCAACATTCAGAGCATCGGCGACCTGGTGCAGAAGACCGAAGCCGAAATGCTGCGCACCAAGAATTTCGGCCGCAAGTCACTCAACGAGATCAAGGAAATTCTTTCCTCGCTGGGGCTCAGCTTCGGCATGAAGTTCGACTCGCAGGGGCGTCTCATCGGGCCTTCGGGCCAGCCGGTGACGCCGCTGGCGCCCGGTTCGGTGCCCTCGCCCGCCTCGTCCATGTCGCTTGACGACGATGACGACGAGGATGAGGACGATCTGGAAGTGGGCGAGGATCTGGAGAAGTTCTGACGAGCGAGGGAGTAATCAGCGATGAGACATCGTGTAGACGGATATAAGTTAGGCCGGGACGTCAGTGCGCGGAAAGCGCTGCTGCGGAACCTGGTGACCAGCGTGGTGGAGAATGAACGCATCATCACGACGGTGACCAAGGCCAAGGCGGCCCGCCCGCTGGTGGAGAAGATGATCACCCTGGCCAAGGCGGATACGCTGCACACCCGGCGTCAGGCGGCTGCGTTCCTTCAGACGAAGGATTCGGTGAAGAAGCTGTTCGATAAGCTGGGCGCGCGGTTCGGCCAGCGCACGGGCGGCTATACGCGGCTGGTGAAGATCGGCCCGCGCAAGGGCGACGGGGCGGAACTGGCGATGCTGGAGCTGGTGGGCAGCGAGTTGGTGAAGCGCGCCGCCGAACGCGCCAAGCGGAAGGAAGAGCGGTTGAAGGCGATGCGCGAAGGCCGCGAAGGCGAAGAGGGCGGCGGGGAGTAACAGATCACGCCGCAGGCAGGAAACACGGGCGCCGGGGATTCCCTCCGGCGC
>JANRLE010000003.1:0-8466 GCA_033762895.1 Bryobacteraceae bacterium
TGAGTTATACGCCAGAATGCTGGCTTGCAGTTTCGACCCGGAAAGCCCGTTATAAGCTGCCTCCACCATGAAATTCTTCGGCAGTTGCCGCTGGATGGAGAGCGTCCAGGTATCGTTCACCGGCGGCGTGACCGCTTCCGAACCCTGCCACCAGGGCACGTTGTTGAAGTTGCCGAACGAGGGATCGATGAAGGGCGGCACCGGCCATGAGGGCATTCCGTCACGATAACGGAAGGTGGGTTCAATTCCCTGGCTGGTGTTCTGGAAACTGGCGATCTGAACATGGCCCAGGAAGTGCGTGGATCCAGTCACGGTGGTGATGGCTCCATAGGATCGCGAGTATGCCGAGCGGATCACGGTCTTGTCATTGAGGCTGAACGCCAGGCCGATATGCGGGCCCATCGCACCGTAGTAGGATCCCGCCAGCGAGCGTGTTCCCTCGCAGCCCTGGCAGTCGCCGGCAAAAACCAGCGCTCCGGGGCGGCCGTCGGCACGCGGATTCGCCCGCGTCGGCGAGAAGTCGCTCCAGCGGTCCAGCGCCTCCACCGGCGGCAGCGTGGTTTCCCACCGTACGCCCAGATTCAGCGTGAGACGACGGTTCACCCGGAAATCATCCTGTGCGAATCCGGCGAAGTAGGGCCACTGCTGCCCGATGAAGCGCACGGTGTGGATCTCGCCGCTGTCGGCGTGGCCCAGCAGAAAGGATGCGAAAGAATTGCCGCCCGCCTGCGCGAAGTTCGTATTGCCGGGTGCACCCGTTCCCGTGAAGGAGAAGTTGACACGCCCGGCGTCCCATTGCTGGCCGAAGCCGTTGTAATGATTGCGCTGGTACATGCCGCCGAACTTGAACGTGTGCTTGCCCTTGATCCACGTAAGGTCGTTGTGGAACGCATAGACCGTGTTCTCTGATCCGTTGTTGGACGGGCCTCCCCAGGCGGTGAAATCCGAAAACCCGACGCTCGAAAGATTGTTGTTGCACAACGGGACATTCGGGTAGCAGAACTTATCCTGCCAGTTGCCGATCACTTCCCCGGGATGGAAATGGGACTCCCGCCAATTGTTGCCTCCGGCGTAGAAACGGTTCAGCAGCGTGGGGCGCACCGTCCAGTCCCAACTCATCCGGTAGACATCGGAAAGATTGCGTGAGTCGTTGTAAGCCGTGTAATAGCCGGGTAGTTGATTCGGCGCTCCCTGCGGGCCGGGATTCTTATAGATCCGGTGGTAGCCGAAGAAGCCGGAAAGCCGGTGCCGCTCGTTGAAGATGTGGTCGCCCTTGACGTCGAACTTCGTCCACGGATTCAACTCCGTGCCCTGGGTGATGATGTGGTTGGCGCGCACGTACTCACTTGTGCCCGGCGCTGCTCCATTGTTGGGACGCAGCGGACCGCCGGGGCCGGACTGGTAGACGTTGATCAGCCTCACCGCCAGAGGATCGAATCGCGATTGCGGCACCAGGTTCCCGGCAAAGGGCTGGCGCGTAGTGCGGTCGGCGCTGAGCGTCGCCGGATCGTAAATGGGGATCCGCGTGCCCTGGGCATTTACCCAGTTGGAAAAATCGCCTGCATACATTTCCTCGGTCGGGACGCTGGCGGTGTTTGTTGCCGACCCCAGACGGTTTCGGAAACCTTCATAGGCCGCAAAGAAGAACGTCTTGTTGCGGCCGTTGATGATCTTAGGGATATACACCGGGCCGCCGGCGGAAAGCCCGAAATTATGCTGCTTGTAGACTCCCCGCTCCCGTTCAAAGAAGCGCCGCGCGTCGAGCTTGTCGTTGCGCAGGAACTCGTAGGCTGAACCGTGAAAGTCGTTGGTGCCGCTCTTGGTGACGAAGCTCATCAGGCCGCCCGCGGCGTGGCCGTACTCCGCCTTGAACCCGTTGGAATCCACGGTGAACTCGGTGATCATTTCGAGCGAAGGCGCGTTATAGCTGATCCAGGAAGTCTGCAGCGCGCGTGTAGTGGCGGCCGAAACGCCATCGAGCGTAATGCCGTAGCTGGCGGCTTGACCGCCGCCGATCGAGAAGTTGTTGTCGCCGTAGTTCTTCGTTTCCGGCGTCAGTGTGGCCAGATCGAACGGTGAGCGCATGGCGCCCCCCACCACCAGCGGAAGCTCATCCACCAGTTTGTTGGACACATTCACGGACGTCTTTGCGTTTTCCGTCATCAGTTGCTCTACGTCGGCGGTGACCTCGACGGTCTGCTGCGCGGTGCCGATCTCTAGCTTGAAATCCACGCGGATGGTGGAGGCGGCCGGAAGTGTGACGCCGCTGCGGACCGCCGGCTTAAACCCGTCCTTCTCCACACGGATCGAATAGGCGCCAACGGGCAAATTGACCGCGGAAAAATCGCCGGTCTCGGCCGATGTGACATTGGTGGCCACGTTGGTGGCTGAGTGGGTCACTGTGACTTTGGCGTCGGGAATCACCGCGCCGCTGGCGTCGGAAACCGTGCCGACGATGATGCCGCGGTCGCCTTGCGCAAACGCGGCCGCGGCGGAAACGATGGCTAAGATAAAGATTCGAGCGTTCATGTAACCCCCAGGTTCAGATCGCCGAAATACTATCACAGACGGCGGCGGAAAAAAAGTGCAACCCGTTACTGCTGCGCAATCGCACGTGAGGTCTGCGCTCTCAGATAAGCCATCAGGTCCGTGAGTTCCGCGGTGTTCAGCACTTCCTCGAAACCTTCGGGCATCAGTGAAACCGGTGCGTGTCCCATCGATTTGATCTCTTTACGCGGGATACGCACTTCGTCATTGGGGCCTGTAATCAGGATCACCGCATCGGGCGTGTTTTTTCCCAATACTCCCGAATAAACTTCCGCGGCCGTTTCCACGCGATACACTTCGTGGCCCGGCACGAAGCTCTCACTTGGCAGGATGATCGCCTCCAGCAGATCGTGAGGCGAACGGATGGCGCCGATCGAGGTCAGATCGGGTCCGACGTGGCCTCCCTCCAATCCCACGGTGTGACAGCTTGAGCAGCCGGACTTGGCGCCGAAGAAGATCTCCCTGCCTTTGTCCACGTTACCGCGCCCGGTGAGCACCGGCGCCAACCGGGTGAGTTTCTCAAGCCTCGCTTTGCGGCCGGCTTCCAACTTGGCAAGCAGCGGTTTGGCCGCGCTTTGAACCGCGGCCGGGTACTTCGACACGATTTCCTGCACACGCTGGGATCCAATCGTCCCGAGCGAGGATTCCACCGCCGTCAGCGCTGAGATAAGGGCCAGTCCCAACTTTTCATCCTTCGAATTCCGGAACGCGTCCAGCAGATTCGGCAACACCAGCGGATCGGCGGCCTTCATGTGTTTGCCGGCGATTTCGTTGAGCTGGGCAGCCGTGAAAGCGGCGCGCGAGAGGATCTGGCCGGCGGCCAGCTTCACGCCCGCCTCCACCTTGGGATCCAGGCGGCTGGCGAGGTAGGCAAACTGCGCATCGTCAAGCTGGGGCTTGCGGCTGCCCAGCGCGCTCAAAGCGGACACCCGCACGTCGTCGGGCTGCCTGGCGTCGGCGGCAAGGCGCTGCAGGTCCGCATCGGCGGCTCCCACGCCACGCGTGCGGATCAGGCCGATTGCGCGCAGGCGGATGGCGGCGTCATGGTGTGCCAACAACCGGGCGATCCCGGCGTTCCAGGCGGCCGGGAACTCCCGCGCCGAGCATCTCTCGGCGACATCGGTAAGGAACATCTGCCGCGCGGGATCGAGCGCCGGATCGCCCAGCGCTTTGCCGATGGCCTGCTGCATGGCTGGATCGTCGCAGAATGCCGCCATCGCTTCGCCGGTCATTTCCATGTCTTCCGCCGAAAAACGCGGAGAGCGAAGCCGCGCTTCCAGGGACCTGGTGAACCGCGCGCTCCACGGCTTGTGGCGCGAGGCGATCCACAGCGCCGTGCGCCGCAGTTCCGCACTGTCCGAATCCAGAAACTTCATCACGTGTGTGTCGGCTAGCGGGCTGGCCTCCATCTGATCCAGGGCAATCAGCGCCGTTTTTTGCACCGATGGTGGCGCGCCGCTCAACTTGGTCAGCAGCGCCGGGGCGTCGCCAAGCTGGATCAGCGAATAAATGATGGAGTGCTCGACGAACCGGTCCTCGGGATTCACCGAAGCTTCAATCAGTGCGGGAACCGCCCGCCGGTCGCCGATCATGCCCAGCGACGCCGCCGCCTGCCGGCGCACGTGGGGTTCGGACTTGCGGACGAGTTGGATGAGCGCCGGAACCGACTCCTTGTCGCCCAGCATGCCCAGTTGGCGCGCGGCGGCCTGCTGCACTTCCGGCCGCGAGTCGCTGAGGAACTTGCGAATCTCCCTTCCCGCGTTCGGGCCGCCCTTCCGGTACAGCGCGTAAACAGCCTCAGTGGGCTCGGGCTCAGGCGGCGTGGGCTTCGCCCCCTTGCGGCGCACGCGGTAGATGGCGCCTTTGATGTCGGGCTTGGAGACGCGCGACAAAGGGCAGCCGTGGATGAACCACGCGCCCGTGTCCACCACCAGCAGCGAACCATCGGCCTCCTGCATCACGTCGGTGGGATGGAGGTCGGGATCGGAGGAAACGAAAAAATCGGAGTCTTCGGTCCGGTAGGAGGCGCCCTCGGGAAACACCTTGTGGCGCTGCACGCGATGCGCGTTGAATTGCGCCGTAAACAGGTTGCCGTGGAAATCGGCGCCGAACGTCGAGCCGCGGTAACGTTCCAGGCCGGCGGGAGCGATGCGGGCGAATTTCGTCATCACCGGCATCAGGTCGCCGGTCCGTTTGAACTCTTCGGTAACCGGGTAGGGCTTGGGATAAACGCCGCCTTCCACGAAATGCAGAATCGCGTCACGCTGGCCGTCGCGCGGATCCTGGAAGTAGGTCATGGTGCCGAACATGTCGCCGCCTTCGGTGAACACCACTTCCACCGGATTGTCGAAGCCGCCGCCGGCGTACCACTCCAGTCCCGTGCCATCGGGCCGCACCCGCCAGATACGCGAAGCTTTGCCTTCATAATGGCGGCCGTCTTTTGTCGTGATATCGAAACCGTGCCGGCCGTCAGTAAGGTAAAGCCAGCCATCCGGGCCCATGATGGGGCCGTGCAGTGAGGCCGCGTTGGCCGACAGGTTCCAGCCCGTCACCACCGTTTCGCGCACATCGGCAACGCCGTCATTGTTCGTGTCCTGGAGCCGGTAAAGCGTCGGCGGGGCGGCCACAAAGAGGCTGCCATCGTGCCAGACGGCGCCCGCCGGAAGTGTCAGCTTGTCAGCGAAGATGGTGGACTTATCGTAAATCCCGTCTTTGTCGGTGTCTTCGATGAGACTGACCACGTAATCGGGCGCGGCGGACATCTCGGGAGTTTTCATCGTTTTCCCCGAGGATTCGCACATGAAGATACGGCCCTGGGGATCGATGACGCCCAGCATTGGATAACGTACCAGGTTTGGCTTGACCGCCAATTCCACGGTGAAACCTTCGGGTACCGTAATCGACGAGAGACCTTGCGCTGGCGGCTCCGCCTTTTCCGCCGGCTGAGGCGACCGCCACACAACAACCACGGCGGCCACCGCAAGCAGGACAGTGAATGCGGCAAAACGGGACTTCATGATATGTATGTAAATTCTAGCAGCCGTGCGCTAGCGTTTGCGAAGGACCTCCATGGCTTTCGTTGCCCGGGCGAAGAACTCCTCGCGCCTTCCCTGTGTGGAGAACACCAGCGGACCCGTACGGTACCAGTCCACTTCCGCCTGCCACTGCCGGGCCAATGCGGCACGCGCATCGGGATCCACTGGCATCCCGCGGAAAATGGCGTTGGTGTGGGCCTGAATGTCCGGCTCCCCGGCAAGCTTACGGGCGGTGGTGCGCGCGGCGGCCCAATGCGCGCCTTCGGGCACTGTGGCTGTGACGGAGAGTTCGGTGGCGGATCCATCGCCGGGCTTGGCCGCCACCACCTGGCCGTTCACCACGATCTCCACAGCCTCCAGCGGGCGGAAGAAGCGGGCTGTGGCGCGTGCGGTGTTTGCCGTGACGGAGAACTCCAGCAGTGGGCCGTTCGATACCACCACATCGCCCGACTTTACTCCGCGCACCCAGCCTTCAAAAGCCGAACCGGCGCCCTGCTTTCGCACCAGCGTGCGCTCCGGACCCAGCAGCGGAATGTAGCGCGGCCAGTCTTTTGTGCGATTGAGCGGCACGGGAAAGTCGCTGCCAGCAATTCCTGTGATCCTGAAGCCGGCGTTCCACAGTTGATACCACTCCTGTTTCTTCAGCACACCGAACTGGAACACCTCCAGAAAATCGATGTTGCCAAGCGCCAGGTCCATCAGCATTGCCGAATGGGGCGTGGATCCGGAGAAGTGCGCGTAGCCGGTGGCCGCCCCGGCCGCCCTGCCCTGCTGAAACAGGATCGCCGGGTAGTGATCGGTGAGCGGTGAGTTGGCGTACATCGTGCCAATACTCAAGGGGCGGATGATCTGGCGTCCGCCCAGGAAATTGATGTGGCCGAAGTACTCACTGCGCGATTCGTGGCCTGACCGGATCGAGTAGCCGGGGCGTCGCGCCTCGGCCTGCGGCCCAAAGCCATACTGCGCCGCGGCGTCAAGCTGGCGCTGAAGCTGCAGGAAGTTGCCGGCCGACAGGTCTTCGGCCTCCAGCCAACTGAGAAACACCGGATCGTCCTCGCGCGAGCGGATGAGGTGGATATGATCGTCGCCGCTCAGCCACTGTCCGGCCGCCCCGTTGGTCCAGTCTTTCAACGCGATCTCGACGTTTCGCGTTTCGCCCGCTTTCAGTTCGAATTCCGCCGTGAAAGGCGTGTAGAACAGGCCGCGATAAGCCTCGATGCGGTACTTGCCGGCCGGCAGATCGTAACTCCCCCGGCCCTTGAGCAGCAGGAAGTGCGAAAAGTCGTTGCAGGTGACTTCCAGCGTATCGGGATCGGCGGCATTGCGCCACAGCCTCTCGCGATAGAACAGATCCACTCGCAGCGGCAGCACCGCTTGTACCGGGCTGAGGCGGAACGGCCGTCCGTCCTTGAAGAGGTAGACGCGGGCCGGCATGCGCGGCTGGAGGGTGAGTTCCAGGTGGGCAGCCAGGGCGGGATCGCCTGATTCACGAAACTGCGCGAACCCGATGGCGAGAGCGAACAGCGCGGCGAGATGAGACCTGCGTACGATCACAGCGGAATTCTAACACCTGTCCGTTTTCACTGCGCTTTTTTTGCCAGCAGTTCCTTGATCAGCGTTACCGTGGAATCGAAAGGCCGGAAGGAGGCGTAACGCAACGGCGTGAGCCCGCGGCGATCCTTGGCATTCAGATCGGCGCCCTTCTCCACCAGGTAGCGCACCACCTCATCGGCGCCGCGCAGGGACGCGTTGTGCAGGGCCGTTCTTCCGCCCTGATTCGCTTCGTTGACGCCCGCGCCGAGTTCCACCAGCAGGCGCACCGGTTCCACTTTGCCGCTGGCGGCGGCGGCCATCAAGGGTGTGGTGCCGTCGGCGGTCTTGATCGCCGGATCAGCCTTGTGATCCAGCAGCAGCTTCAGCACCTGCGCGTGGCCTGCTTCGGCGGCCACATAGAAAGGAGTACCGCCGGCATCGTTGAGCCGGAATGGTTGAGCCGATGTGGATTTCGCCAGCCGGGCGTTGGGGTCGGCGCCTTTAGCCAGCAACCCGCTCACGATATCCAGGTTGCCGAGCTTTGCCGCCGCGTGCAGCACCGTCCCGCCGTTGCGGTTCCTGGCGTCGATTGCGGCGCCCGCGGTCAACAGCGCTTTCGCCGCGTCCGCATGGCCGCGCTCCATCGCCAGCAGAAGCGGAGTGGCCCCGTCCTTACGGCTGTGATTTACGTCTGCGCCGGCCGCCAGCAGCGCACCGACCAGTTCGGCATCACCCGTGAGCGCGGCGAAGGAAAGCGCGCTTGAGCCGTTGTCCGATGCCGCCTTCACGTCCGCGCCGCGTGCGGTGAGCAGTTTCGCGATCGCAGTCCTGCCTTCCGATGCGGCCCACATCAAAGCCGTCTGCCCGCCGCGCGCCTCCCGTGCGTTGGGGTCCGCCTTGTGATCCAACAGAAGCGCAACCAACTCCAGGTTTCCACTGTTGACGGCGGCCATGAGCGGCGTTTCCTTGTTCCACTTGGCGGCGTTGACGCTCGCGCCCGAAGCCAGCAGCGCCCTGGCGATGTTGACCTTGCCTCCGGCGCAGGCAAGCGTCAGCGCGGTGTCGCCATTCTCGTCGGCGCGATTGGGATCGGCGCCCGCGCCAAGCAGAGCGATGACCATGTCCGTCTCGCCACGGCTGGCCGCCCAGGAGAGGGCTGTGGCGCCATCTGGCTGCGCTTGATTCACGTCTGCGCGGGCGGCAATCAGCCGCTTCACCGCGGCGGTATTGCCTGCCTTGACCGCTTCGATCAGTTCCAGGCGTGGTCCTTCGGCTGTTGCGGAGACAGCCGCCAACAACAAAAGGACTCGGAGATTCATGGGACTAGGGTATCATTTGGCGTTGGGCGGTA
>JANRLE010000004.1:0-4596 GCA_033762895.1 Bryobacteraceae bacterium
CCTCAGCGCATGGCTGATTGAAAGGGGAGTATGGCCGCACAGTCCATTTGCCGATTGCCTGAGCCTCCACGGGGGCGGTGCTTTGATCAGCCGCGCGTGATCCGTTTCCTTGCGGAGAGCGTTGCGGCCGGAGAACGGCGCACCGATCAGTACGTGTACGTGGGGAACAAGGCCGACTTCTATCTGTGCCGGCTCGAAACGGACACGCCCTTGAATTGCGGCATCAAGCTGAGGGATACCGATGACCGCGACAGGATCAGCGCGCCATTGGCGACAACCGGCGCGTTGCCGGCGATATTCACTCCAGCCATCCGCATTCCGCGTGGTGGCCGTATGGCGCTGGAAATCTGGAACAACACCGGGAGCGCGCAGCAGCTCAGCTTCACGCTTACTGGTTACAACCGCTATTTCGAGGGAGACATGCGCAGCTTCAATCCGTATGCGCCGCCGATCACGGCGGGAATGAACGATGGGAGCACGCCGCCCGGGTGGCGAGACGACTCCTTCATCTACGTGGTGAATTTCGGCGATGTCGCGGCGGGCACTTCGCTCCTCAATCAGCCCTTCCGCATCAATACCGACGCCGACTTCATCTTCCGCGCCCTTGGCGCGGCCGTGGATGGGGCAACGGGGAGCGAGGTTTCGGTGCGGTGGCAAGATGGCCAAGGCCGCTGGCGCATGAACGCGCCGATTCCGCTGAACCTACTCACGGTGGAAAACAGTGAGCAGACGCGGCCTGTCTTCACCGAGATTCACTACCAGGCCGGCGCGGCGCCGCTGTTCGATGTGGTGAACGCAAGCGCCAGCAGCGCCGATGGCCTGCAGTTGTGGCTGATCGGGGTCAAACGGAGCAAGCAGTGAAGTTCTACCCGCAGCCCTTTGATTACGTGATCCAAGTGGATGGTCTCGCCATCCCTGGCGGCGGTGTGAACCCGAACCGGCTGCCGGTCGGCGGCGGGCAAATGCGCTCCGTTGAACTCGATGGCAGCGCGGCTTTTCTGGCCCGTTCGATCCACAGTGGCCTGACGGCCGCCGATGCTGTGATCGACTCGCAGAAGCTCCTGTTCTCGTCCTGGGGCGAGCTGATGTCGGACTACATCAACCTGGACAGTTGGAACGTTACCGGCTTCGATCTTCCTCAAGAGATCCGCCTCAATCCTACCGACCGCATCGTGCAAACGGTGAACGTGTCCACGGCTGGTGGCATGCACACGGTGATACGCGGGGTGAAGTTGTGGCCGGAAGGCTCCATCTACCTGGGACCGGAGCGTTATCGCGAAGAGGAGTTCATCTACTCCAAGACCCTGGAAAACCTGGCTCAGTTTGTGGGCGCTGGGGCATCGCTTGCTCCGAACATTGTGATGAATGTGCCGGTGCAGACCGATGACGATGCCGACTTCGTTTTGCAGTGGGCAAGCTGGTACTCACAGGACGGTTTTGCCGAGTTGCGTATCAGCCTCAAGGATGGCTGGACGCGGCCGTTGTCGAACGATTATGTGGATCTCCAGGTAGCCCTTGGTCGATTTGAAAACACTGGCACCGACGACTTCCGGACTTTCGCCAATGGCATCGTGTATCCGGCTGGCAAGCCGATCCTGTTTGACTTCTACCTCTGGGGTCCGGCTGAGGGCGGAACGGTGACTGCGAACTTTTCCTTTGGAGGGGTCAAGCGGTACCGGGCATGAACATGCACGAGCTGATCGACTGGGCATTGAAGGTCGCACCGACACTGGCCAGCCTGGCAGCGGTGGCGATGACCAAAAGCATGGATGTGAAGTTGCTGAGCCTCGAACTGAAGATGCGCGACCACTTCGCCGCCAAGGGCGAAATCGAGGACTTGCGGGATCGTCTTCAGATCCTTGAACAGCGCAGCATGAGGGGGCCACGATGATCAGCCTATTGTCCACACGGGAATACCGGAACTGGCCGAACCGCTTCTACGATGCCGCCGTTGACAGCGTGCTGCACCTGCAGAACGGCTGCTACGATCCGCGCTGGGAACTGGTGCCGCAATCTGGCGACACTGTGCCGGCGCGCGGCAAGTTGACCATGCAGGTCCGTCTGCTGCCTGGAAGCTACATCTACCGGATTGAGGGAGGGGGCACCTACAACCTGACCGATGACGCCAGTGGACTTGTTCTGTTCGATCAACCCCAGGGTTTTGGCGGATTGCTGCCACGCCCGTTCTTCACGGAGAAGGGCGCGCTCACGTTGGACTTCTACAACACGGGTTCCACGGACGAGCAGCCCCAGCTGGCCTTGTATGTCATCGAACCGAAGGGAGGCCGTTCATGAGCGCATCGAAGCTGATGCTCACGCGCGAGATGTTCACGGGCCGCAAGTTCGCCGAACCGGACGTGCCTTATCCGTGGCTAATGGCCTGTGCCGATGCTGAACCCTTCGATCAGCCAGGGAGCCTGGTCGTTCCCGCGCCCGATAGCGGGGATACGGCAATCCTCGAGTTTCGCTGTCCGGTGGGCTTCCAAGGCGTGCTGCTGGGCCATCAGCATCAGTACTTCGGCAGCGGTTTCATTCAGGGCAGCGGCGATCTCTACTGGCGCATCAGCATCGACGGGAACTTCCCCCGCAGTTTGGGCTCGATGCCCTTTGAGATGGGCAGCCTGGAACGGCCGCGCCCGCTCTATGCGCCGATCCGCTTTTCCGAGTCGCAGGTCATCACCTACTTCATTGATGTGCCGCTTGGCTCTTCGGTGGCCACGGGCGCCGGCAACTACACCATCGCGGCTCTGAGCGGGTTTCTTTGGCCCATGGAATCGAGGAGGCAACGCTAGATGTTCACGCAACGCTTGGGACGGATTCTTCACGGGGCAGCCATCGCGGCGGGTGTGGCGGCCGTGGGCTCGCTCACGAACACGCTTCCCGTTGAGATGCCGAAGGAGACGGCGGCGCTCACTGTGATCGGCCTGCAGATCCTGCAGAGCTATCTGGGGCAGAAGGCGTTTAGCAAGAACTGGAACGGCACGGCCGCCGAACTTCCCGCGCCGGAGAAACCGCCGCGGCGTCGGAGGTCATAGCAATGCAGCTCACCACAATGGAGAAGCGGCTCACGCCGGAAGAGACGGCGGCTTTTGCAGCGCAGTTTGAGCAGCAGGATCGATTCGCGCGGGCCATGAGCGGAATGAAGTGGCTGTCGTTGTTGGTCGGCGTGATTTTCCTTGCGTTGGTCTGGGGGTCTCGCAAATGACGATCCAAGAAAAAGTGGTCGCGGCGGCGGGCCGGTACGGAGTTCCGCCTGACCTGGCCGTGCGCCTGGCGCGGCAGGAATCCGGTTTGAAGCAATACCGCTCCGATGGGCGCCTGGTCGTGTCGTCGGCCGGCGCGATCGGCGTGATGCAGCTGATGCCGGCGACGGCGGCCGAGCTGGGCGTCGATCCCGTTAGCGAGGATCAGAACATCGACGGGGGCATGCGCTACCTGCGCCAGATGTTTGATCGCTTCGGCGATTGGAAGACCGCGGTTGCCGCCTACAACGCCGGGCCTGGCCGCATGGGTAAGGTCTTGGCGGGGCAGAGTTCCCTTCCCGGCGAAACAGCCAACTATGTGCTCGCCATCATGGGCGAGCCGTTCTTTCCTGCTGGCGACACTGGCTCTCCCCCAAATTTCTCGCCTGGCCGGGTTCCTCAGGCAGCGGCTCGACCTGGCCAACCGCTACCGAAGCCGCATCGGACGAAACGCGCCGAAAAGTCATCTACGCCGCCGCTGCCATCGGAGTAGGCGCTGCGCTGTTGTATGCCCTGACGGACTAACCCATGCCTCGCAGACCGGCCGCCATTCCGCTCACTGAACGCAACTATGAGGCGTTGCGTGAGATCGACCGTGAGCAGGGGAGCTGGAAGCACACGGTGACTTGGGGACTTGACTACAAGACCGCACGGGGCCAGGCGGGAGCATCGGAAGATGACACGGGTGAGGCGTACAGCGTGTTCACCTACAAGGGCCGCTATGGGGTTTCTCCCACCAGGTGGCTCACGAAGAGCTGGCTCAGAAAGGCCTCGTCGGCGGTAAAGGCTGAGAAGCCGAAACGACGCGGCTTTTTGTCGAGGTTGTTCCGCATCTCGAATCCTGCGTGCGGTGGCACTACGCCGGTGAGCCTCATCACGGATCGGGCGAAGCGGTACAGGGCGAACCATCCCGACTGCCGGCCTGGCGGCCCGAAGGTGTGCGCGTTCTGCGGCTCCAAGAGCAACGTCGAGGTACACCACCTGGATGGCAACGAAGACAACGGCAGCCCGGCGAACCTGGCCTGGGCGTGCCGCTCCTGCAATACCAAAATTGGCGTCGCTCACAAGCGCGCTGGGATCGGCAAGCGCACGCGGCAATTCAACAAGGCCTCGGCCGCTCGGGTGCCTTCCTATGCCCAGTATGCGCGGGCGGTTTCGGTGCATGTGAAGGGCGCGCACGATGAGGGCGGGGCGGTGATACACGCGACGCCGCCCGAGTTGCGGTCACAGTATGCCCGGCAGATTGCCGCCGAGAAGCGCAAGCGCGGCACTCATCGCCGTTCTGAAGTTCCGTTCTGAGGAGAGTTTCATGCGAATCATCGCTTTGCTACTTGGGTCCCTGCTTGCCGCGCCG
>JANRLE010000005.1:0-14950 GCA_033762895.1 Bryobacteraceae bacterium
GCGTTGTCGATGCGGTCACGCAGCCACAGCCTGACATCGAGCGATACCTGATCGTTGCGGCTGCGTCCGGTGTGAATCTTGTCGGCAAGATCGGCGCCCAGCCGTTGTTTGAGCTTGCCGATGACCACGGTATGCACATCCTCTTCCTCGCAGTTTTCGAAGAAAGAGGGAATGGCGGCCTCGGCGCGCATCCCCTCCAGCGCTTCAACGAGGCTTGCGCATTCCCCCGCCGTGAGAATGCCGATCTTTTCGAGCCCTTTGGCATGGGCAATCGAACCGCGCAGATCGACGTCGACCAGTTCCTTATCGAAGTGGAGGGACCGTCCGAAGCGATCGAACACTTCCGACGGTCCCTCGGCGAAACGGCCACCCCAGAGCTTCATTTGCCCTGCTTCGCCGTGGATTGCTCTAATGCCGCCCGCATCTTGATCGGCAGCCCGATGAGGTTGATGAAGCCGAGCGCGTCCTTCTGGTCGTACTCGGCGCCCATGGTGAAGCTGGCGACCTTGAGAGAGTAAAGCGAATTGGGCGACACGCGGCTCACCGGCTCCAGGTTGCCCTTGTACAGGCGCAGTTTCACTTCACCCGTGACAGGCGCGTTGACGACGTTGAAAAATGCATCAAGGGCATCGCGCAGCGGCGTAAACCATAGACCGCTGTAGACCAGTTCGGCATAGTCCACCGACAGTTTCTGCGCGTAGTGCATGATGTTGCGGTCAAGCGTCAGCGCCTGCAGTTCGCGCAGCGCGGCGACGATCAGCGTGCCGCCCGGTGTCTCATAGCAGCCGCGCGACTTCATGCCGACGAAGCGGTTTTCGACCAGGTCAATGCGGCCGATGCCGTTTTCAGCGCCGATCTTGTTGAGCTTTTCGAGCAGCGCCGTGCCGGACTTCATTCTTGTGCCGTCCACGGAAACCGGCGTGCCGTTCTCGAATCCGATGGCCACGACGCGTGGTTTGTCAGGTGCTTCGGCGGGACTCCTGGTCAGCATCCAGACCCCGTCGGAGGCGGCGTTGGCGGGATCTTCCAGTTCGCCGCCCTCATGGGAAATGTGCCACAGGTTGCGGTCGCGGCTGTAGATCTTCTTGGTGGACTGCGCGATCGGCACGTTACGCTGGGCCGCGTACTCGATGGCGTCCTCGCGCGAAACGATGTCCCACTCGCGCCAGGGCGCGATCACCGGCAGGTGCGGGGCGAAGGCCTTGTAGGTCAACTCGAAACGAACCTGATCGTTGCCCTTGCCCGTGCAGCCGTGGGCCAGCCCGTCGCAGCCGGTGGCCAGCGCCACTTCCACCTGCTTCTTGGCCAGCAGGGGACGGGCGATGGAGGTGCCCAGCAGGTACTTATGTTCGTAAACGGCGCCCGAGCGGACCATCGGCCACAGATAATCCTGGACGAATTCCTCGCGCATGTCTTCGATGTAGACTTCCGATGCGCCGGTTTTTTTCGCCTTCTGCTTCAAGCCCTTCAGTTCGTCCGGGCCCTGGCCGATATCGCCGCATACCGCCACTACTTCGCAGCCATAGTTCTCCTTCAGCCACGGAATGATGATAGAGGTATCGAGGCCGCCCGAATAGGCGAGGGCAACTTTTTTCGGTTTGCTCATGTGTATCCTTTTATTTCGTTTAGAGAAGCATCAGCAGCAGCGCCTTCTGGACGTGGAGCCGGTTTTCGGCCTGATCGAACACCGCCGACTGGCGCAGTTCGACAACTTCATCCGTCACTTCTTCTCCACGTTTGGCCGGAAGGCAGTGCATAAAAATAGAATCGGGGCGCGAGGCGGCAAACAGGCTCTCGTTCACCTGGTAGGGGGCGAAAACGCCGCGGCGCTGAGCCGCTTCGTTCTCCTGTCCCATGCTGGCCCACACGTCGGTGTAAACGGCGTGCGCGCCGCGGACGGCCTCGTAGGGATCCCGCGTACATTGAATGGTGGCGCCAGTGGCCGAGGCAAGCTCCCGGGCCTTGGCGATCACCTCCGGATTGGCATCGTAGCCCTCCGGCGAGGCCAGCGCGAAATCCACGCCCAGCCGGGCTGCATTCAGCATCAGCGAGTGCGCCACGTTGTTGCCGTCGCCCGAAAACGCCAGCTTCAGCCCCTTCAGGCGGCCAAAGCGCTCCTGAAGGGTAAAAACATCGGCCAGCGCCTGGCAGGGATGATACCGGTCGCTGAGCGCGTTGACGACGGGAACACAAGCCCAACTCGCCAGGTCATCGATGGTGGATTGTGTGAAAGTGCGGGCGACAATGCCATTCACCCAGCGCTCCAGGTTGCGCGCCACGTCTTTGAGCGGCTCGCGCTCGCCGATCATGCCGTTTCCAAGTATCGCGTCTCCGCCAAGCTGCTTGATGGCCAGCTCGAAGGTCATGCGCGTGCGCAGCGACGGCTTTTCGAACAAAAGCGCGATGTAGCTGCCCTTCAGCGCGGACGCAAAGCGGGCGGGCGCGCGCTTGACCTGCAAGGTGAGTTCGAGGAGGCGATCGAGCTCCTCCGCCGTCAGATCGAGATCCGAACGCAGATCGCCCGCGGCGATGCGCGATGATGGCGCCATCGCGACCGGAACTGCCACTTGCATCTTAACCTCCTGACTCCTGGCCGGCCTGAATGTTTATTCAGACCATTGAATAATTACACATTCGGCGCTTCATTGCAACCCGCTATTGCGGATTGGTTTCTGACTTGCTACACTCAATGGTTGCGCCGGAACATCCGGCGCGATCTCTTGGGAGGCCGAGCTTCGGCGAAGCCGTTTGGACCATTCACATTTATGCCCAAACCCGGTAAGAAGTTTCTTGCCGCCGCGAAACAGGTCGTGCGGCGCGACTACCAGTTGGCTGAGGCCGTGCCTCTTGTCCAGAAGCTGAAATTCACCAAGTTTGATGAGACGGTCGAGGTGCATATGCGTCTCGGCGTCGACCCCAAGCATGCCGACCAGATGGTGCGTGGCACCATTGTGCTGCCCAACGGCCTCGGCAAAACCAAGAAAGTGCTGGTGATCGCCTCGGGCGACAAGATCCGCGAAGCCGAGCAGGCCGGCGCGGACTTTTTCGGCGGCGAAGAGATGGTCAACAAGATCCAGCAGGAAAACTGGATGGACTATGACGCCGTTGTGGCCACACCGGACATGATGCGGTCGGTGGGCCGTCTGGGTAAGATCCTGGGTCCGCGCGGCCTGATGCCGAACCCGAAGACCGGTACGGTGACCGCCGATGTCGCAAAAGCCGTGCAGGAAGTGAAAGCCGGCAAAGTGGAATTCCGTGTCGACAAGACGGGCGTCATCCACGCGCCGGTGGGCAAGGTCAGTTTCCCGTCCGACAAGCTGCTGGAAAACGCCAACACGCTGATTCAGGCGGTGGTGCGGGCCAAACCTTCCGCCGCCAAGGGCAAGTACGTCAAGAGTGTGACGGTCTGCTCGACGATGGGGCCGGGCGTCCCGCTCGACGTGACCAGCTTCAACGCCAGGCAGCTCTAACAGGCGCAATTTCTGACAAGCCGGAGATCGAGAAATGAAAAAGAAGGCTGACAAACGCAAGGACGCCGAAAATCTGCGCCAGGACGTGCTGAAGGCGCCGCACATGTTTGTGGCGGGCTTTGAAAAGCTGACGGTGGCGCAGGATTATGAACTCCGCAAAGCGGTGAAGGGCGCCGGTGGGGACTACTGCGTGATCAAGAACAAGGTTGCGCAGAAGGCCGCCGCGGGCACGCCCGCTGAGAAGATGCTGGAGGGCATGAAGGGTATGACATCGATTGCCTTCACTGAGTCGGACCCGGTGGGCCTGGCCAAGGTGCTGACGGCATACGCCAAGACGCACCCGACGTTCGTTTTTAAGGCTGGGATGGTGGAAGGCCGCGTGATCGACATCAAGGCGATCAATGAAATCGCCACCATGCCGCCACGCGAAGAGATTCTGTCGAAACTGCTGTACCTGATTAACGCACCTGCGCAGCGGCTGGTGACTGCCATCGGCGGCGTTGGGCGCAACGTGGCGGTGGTGATCGATCAGGGTGTGCAAAACAACAAGTTCTCGTCCTAGCCTGCTGCTGCCAGGCCAAGGGGACAAGCGAGTTTGAGATTGGAAAGGGAGCAAATAGAACAATGGCGGACATCAACGCGATTGCGGATCAGATTCAAGGCCTGACGCTTCTGGAAGCGTCACAGCTTGTGAAGTTGCTGGAAGAGAAGCTGGGCGTATCGGCCGCGGCGGCGGCCGTGGCTGTGGCTCCGGCCGCTGGTGGCGGGGCTGCCGCCGCCGCACCTGCGGTGGAAGAGCAGACCGAGTTCTCGGTGATTCTGACCGGGGCCGGCGCCAACAAGATCAACGTGATTAAGGTCGTGCGCGAAGTGACCAGCCTGGGCTTGAAAGAAGCCAAGGATCTGGTGGACGGAGCGCCCAAGCCGGTGAAGGAAGGCGTGAGCAAGGACGAGGCGGAAACGATCAAGAAAAAGTTCGTCGATGCCGGCGCGTCGGTGGAAGTGAAGTAGTTCCGCCGGGTGTATCTCTGCAAGTGGTTGATTTTAAGCCGTGTTCCATTCGTGGCCGGTCTCTCTCAGGCGGGGGAGACCGGGCGCGTTTGACGGCTTTGTTGACAATTTGGTAACCTGAAGGAGATTTCGGGCGGTAGCGTTCCGGGCTGCGTGTGACTTCCTTACGCTGTGTTCCTGGCGGCGGCTTGCCTACGGCTGCCAACTGGTTGGAAACGGCCTCCGGAGATTCCAATGCCGATTGGGAGATCCGAATGTCCCTGCCACAAGTGTCCCTCCTCTTACAGTCTTCCGCTCCGCACCCGAGCCCGCCCTCAAATCAGCAGCCGGTTTGCTTTGCTAACCGCTCAGTTTCAGCAGCAGATTTCCGCGCGGCAGCACCCATGCGCCGCGCTATCGCGTTTTGAATCGATCAGTCGGGCCGGCCCGGCCCCGAGGAGTGATTAAATGCAAAATCCGGTTCAAGGTGGCACTCGTGAACGCGTAGACTTTTCGAAAATTAAGACTACGATTCCGATCCCCAACCTGATCGAAGTTCAGAAGAAGTCCTACGAGCGTTTTCTTCAGATGGATCTGCTCCCCCCGGAGCGCGAAGACGCCGGCCTGCAGTCCGTATTCGCCTCTGTCTTTCCGATTACAGACTTCCGCGGCCTTTCGCAACTGGAATTCGTCGACTTTGCGATCGGCAACTGGGAATGCAAATGCGGCAACCTGAAGGGGCTGCACCACTTGCGGTCCACCTGCCGGCAGTGCGGTTCCACCATCCGAACCGATCCTTTCCATCCGGGCGACGTGCTTTGCCATGCCTGCGGCACGTTTAACAAGAATATCGTCACCTTCTGCAACCGCTGCGGCGATCCGGTAGGCCTGCAGTTAAAATACGATCAGGCCGAGTGCGAGGAGCGGGGCATGACCTATGCCGCACCCCTCAAGGTCACCATCCGGCTCACCGTCTACGACAAGGATCCCGATACCGGCGCAAAGTCCGTCCGCGACGTCAAGGAACAGGAAGTCTTCTTCGGCGAGATCCCGCTGATGTCGCCCAACGGCACCTTTATCATCAACGGTACTGAACGCGTCATTGTCAGCCAGTTGCACCGTTCTCCGGGCGTCTTTTTCGAAAAAGTGGCCGCGCAGGGCTACTACCTGGGCAAGATCATTCCTTACCGCGGCTCCTGGGTGGAGTTCGAATACGACAACAAGAACCTGCTGCACGTGCGCATTGACCGCAAGCGCAAGTTTTACGGCACCGTCTTTCTGCGCGCCCTGGGCATGAAGACCGACGAGCAGATTCTGAAGACCTTCTACAAAGACACGCTGTCCACAATCCGCATCAAGGACAAGAAGCTGTTCTGGGAAGTATCGGGCGGGCTCATCGGCGTGAAGCTTTCGCACGCCATCGTCAAGGGCGGCAATACGGTGGTCCCGCAGGGCCGCAAGATCACCAATTCGGTCTTCCGCGAGATGCTGAAGGTCAAGGTGGACCAGGTGGAGTGCGCACCCAACGATCTGGAAGGCGCCTTCATGGCCGCCGACGTTGTCGATATGTCCACCGGCGAAGTGCTGATCGAGGCCAACCAGGAATTGACCACCTCGGCCGTCAGCCGGCTGATGGATGCCGAAATCGCCTCGTTCGAAGTCTTCTTCCCCGATCGCGATGAAACGGGCAACGTGGTATCGGTCACGCTGCGTAAGGATTCCTGCAAGACGCAGAACGACGCGCTGCTGGAAATCTACCGCAAGTTGCGGCCGGGCGACCCGCCGACGCTCGACACGGCAACCCAGCTTTTCCAGGGCATGTTCTTCGACCCGCGCAAGTACGACTTTTCGCGCGTGGGCCGCATGAAGTTCAACATCAAGCTGTTCGATCAGGCCGATGCCACATCGCTTGACAACCGCACGCTGACGCACGATGACTTCGTCGGCACTATCCGCTATCTGTTGAAACTGCGCAAGGGCAACGGCACGGTGGATGACATCGATCACCTGGGCAACCGGCGCGTGCGGGCCGTGGGCGAACTGCTCGAAAACCAGTTCCGCATCGGCCTGGTGCGCATGGAGCGGGCGATTAAAGAAAAGATGTCGGTCTACCAGGAAATGTCCACGGCCATGCCGCACGACCTGGTGAACGCCAAGCCGGTGATGGCGGCGATCCGCGAATTTTTCGGGTCCAGCCAGCTTTCTCAGTTCATGGATCAGACCAACCCGCTGTCGGAGATCACCCATAAGCGGCGTCTTTCGGCACTGGGACCAGGTGGTTTGTCGCGTGAGCGCGCCGGATTTGAGGTCCGCGACGTACACCCCACCCACTACGGCCGCATCTGCCCGATTGAGACGCCTGAAGGTCCAAACATCGGTCTGATCTCCTCGCTGTCCTGTTTTGCCAGGATCAATGACTACGGCTTTATCGAGAGCCCGTACCGCCGCGTGCTGAAGGGCGCGCTGGTGGACGATGTGCGCGTGCTGAATCCGGGCGACACCAACACCAAGGTCAACCAGGTGCTGGACCGCGGGGACATGGAGAAGCTCAACTCTAGCGTGAAAGCGGGTAAGCAGCCGGCCGAGTATGAGTCCCACTGCGACTACCTGTCGGCGTGGGAGGAGGACAAATACCTCATTGCCCAGGCCAACGTTGAGATTGACGAAAAGGGCGCCATCATTCATGACCTGGTGAACGCGCGAAAGACCGGCAACTTCGTGCTGGTGCATCGTGACGAGATCGAGTACATGGACGTCAGCCCGAAGCAGTTGGTGTCGGTGGCCGCCTCGCTCATTCCGTTCCTCGAAAACGACGACGCCAACCGCGCGCTGATGGGTTCGAACATGCAGCGCCAGGCGGTGCCGCTGCTGCGGGCCGAGGCGCCGTTTGTGGGCACGGGCATGGAGAAGGTGACGGCCCGCGATTCCGGCGCCGTGCAGATCTGCCGCCGTTCAGGCGTAGTGGATTCGGTGGACTCAGAGCGGATCATCGTGCGCGTGGAAGGCAATGTCCACGAAGGCCAGATGTCGCGCGAAGTAGGCGCCGACATCTATCAGCTCATTAAGTTCAAGCGCTCCAACCAGAACACCTGTATCAACCAGAAGCCGATCGTGAAGATGGGCCAGCGGGTGAGAAAGGGCGACGTGCTGGCCGACGGGCCCTGCACCGAACTGGGCGAACTGGCGCTGGGACGCAACGTGCTGGTGGCGTTCATGCCGTGGCGCGGCTATAACTTTGAGGACGCCATTGTCGTCAGCGAAAAGCTGGTGAAGGAAGACTACTACACCTCGGTCCACATTGAGGAGTTTGAGATTGAGGCCCGCGACACCAAACTGGGGCCGGAGGAAATCACCCGCGACATTCCCAATATCGCCGAAAGTTTCCTCAGGAACCTGGATGAATCGGGCATCATCCACGTGGGCGCTTCGGTGAAGCCGGGAGACATTCTTGTGGGTAAGGTGACGCCGAAGGGCGAAACCCAGTTAACGCCGGAAGAGAAGCTGCTGCGGGCGATCTTTGGTGAAAAGGCCGGCGACGTGAAAGACGCCTCGCTTTACTGCCCGCCCGGCATCGAAGGCGTGGTGGTGGATGCGCGCGTGTTCTCGCGCAAGGGCGCCGAACTCGATGAACGCTCCAAGCAGATCCTGGAATCCAAGATCGAAGGACTGCACCGCAACCTTGCCGACGAAAAGCGCATTTTGAACGACGAACGCGCCAAGCGCCTGTGCATGCTGCTGGAAGGCAAGGAAGTCCTGGCCGACCTGCACGACGAAAAGACCAACAAGAAACTGCTCTCCAAGGGCGGCTTCATGACCCGCGACATCATTGAAAAGATGCGCGCCAGGGACTTGAAACGGCTGCGGCTCAAGGACAAGGACATCCGGCTGAACGAGCAGATTGACGAAATCGAGGAGATGACGTCGCGCCAGATCGCCGTGCTGGAAAAGATCACCGAAGAAAAGACGGCGAAGCTGCGCAAGGGCGACGAACTGCCGCCGGGCGTGATCAAAATGGTGAAGGTCTACATCGCCATGAAGCGCAAGCTCTCGGTTGGCGACAAGATGGCCGGCCGCCATGGCAATAAGGGCGTCATCGCGCGTATCGTGCCCGAAGAAGACATGCCGTATCTTCCCGACGGCACGCCGGTTGAGATTGTGCTCAATCCGCTGGGCGTCCCCTCGCGTATGAACGTGGGTCAGATTCTCGAAACGCACCTGGGCTGGGCGGCAAAGGCTCTAGGGCTTCATTTCGCAACGCCGGTGTTCGATGGCGCCGCCGAAAGCGACATCAAGGCGCAGTTGAAGACGGCCGATCTGCCCTCTTCCGGTAAGGTCATGCTGCTCGACGGCATGAGCGGGCTGCCATTTGAGCAGCCGGTGACGGTCGGCTACATCTACATGCTGAAGTTGTCCCACCTGGTGGACGACAAGATCCACGCCCGCTCCATCGGGCCATACTCGCTCATTACGCAGCAGCCATTGGGCGGCAAGGCGCAGTTCGGCGGCCAGCGCTTCGGCGAAATGGAAGTCTGGGCGCTCGAAGCCTACGGCGCCGCTTATGTGCTGCAGGAACTGCTGACGGCGAAGTCCGACGACGTGTACGGGCGCGCCAAGATCTACGAAGCGATCGTCAAGGGCGAGGCGGCGGCCGAGCCCGGCGTACCCGAATCCTTCAACGTGCTGATCCGCGAGTTACAGTCGCTGTGTTTGGACGTTGAGCTGATGAAGAAGCCCAAGGAAGTGCCCGATACGGCGCTTGCCGCGGACTAACTCGAACACAAGTCAGAAGGAGGCCAAACCAAATATGTACCGATCTTCCCCCTACGACCGGGCGAACTTGATTGCCGATTTTGACTCGATTCGAATTTCGCTGGCTTCTCCGGAGAAGATTCGAAGCTGGTCCCATGGCGAGGTGACCAAGCCAGAGACGATCAACTACCGCACCTTCAAACCCGAACGCGACGGGCTGTTCTGCGCGCGCATTTTCGGACCCGTGGCCGACTGGGAGTGCCTGTGCGGCAAGTACAAGCGCATGAAGCACCGCGGCGTGATCTGCGACAAGTGCGGCGTGGAAGTGACGCTGTCGCGCGTGCGGCGTGAGCGGCTTGGCCACATCGAACTGGCCAGCCCGTGTTCGCATGTCTGGTTCTTCAAAGGATTGCCCAGCCGCATCGGCTACCTGCTTGACATCACGCTGCGCGAACTGGAGCGCGTGCTCTACTTTGAGGCATTCGTGGTGGTGGATCCGGGCGAGGTAACCGGCATCAACCGTGGCGAGGTGATTTCCGACGAGCGCAAGCGCCAGCTTGACGCCGAACATGCCGGAAAATTCGTCGCCATGATGGGCGCCGAAGGCATCAAGGAACTGCTCCGCAAGATCGATGTGGAAGCGCTTTCCATTGAGATTCGCGAGCGGATGAAGACCGAGGCATCGGCCCAGAAGAAGCTGAAGTTCGCCAAGCGGCTGAGAGTGGCCGAGAGTTTCCGCAAGTCCGGCAACAAGCCGGAATGGATGATTCTGGACGTGATTCCGGTCATCCCGCCGGAACTGCGTCCGCTGGTGCCGCTCGATGGCGGGCGTTTTGCCACCTCCGATCTCAACGACCTGTACCGCCGCGTGATCAACCGCAACAACCGGTTGAAAAAGCTGATCGAATTGCACGCCCCTGACGTGATCGTGCGCAACGAAAAGCGCATGCTGCAGGAGGCCGTTGACGCGCTGTTTGACAATGGCCGCCGCGGACGTGTCCTGCGCGGCGCCAACAACCGGCCGCTCAAGTCCCTCTCCGATACGCTGAAGGGGAAACAGGGCCGCTTCCGCCAGAACCTGCTCGGCAAGCGCGTGGATTACTCCGGCCGTTCGGTGATCGTCGTCGGTCCGGAACTGAAGCTGCACCAGTGCGGCCTTCCCAAGAAGATGGCGCTGGAGTTGTTCAAGCCGTTCATTTATCACCGGCTGGAACAGCGCGGCCACTGCACCACCATCAAGCAGGCCAAGGAACTGGTGGAACAGCAGGATCCGGTGGTTTGGGACATTCTCGAAGAAGTGATCCGCGATCACCCGATCCTTCTCAATCGCGCCCCCACCCTGCACCGGCTGGGCATTCAGGCCTTTGAACCCGTGCTGGTGGAAGGCAAGGCCATCAAGATCCACCCGCTGGTTTGTACGGCCTTCAACGCCGACTTTGACGGTGACCAGATGGCGGTGCACATTCCGCTGTCGCCTGAAGCGCAGATTGAAGCCTCCACTTTGATGCTGGCTTCCAACAATGTGCTGTCGCCGGCACATGGTTCGCCGATCGCCGTGCCCACCCAGGATATGGTGCTGGGTCTGTACTATCTCACCAAGGCCCGGCCCGGAACCAAGGGGGAAGGGCGCATGTTCGCCTCCACCGACGACGTCCTGATCGCCCTCGAAATGGGCGAAGTGGAAACGCTCACTCCCATCAAGCTGCGCCACACCGGCCGCGTGATCGACCTGACCAAGGCCTTCGACACACAGAACATCATCCATACCGAACCGATCGAGTTCGTCAAGCAGTACATGGAAACCACGGTGGGACGCGTCATCCTCAATGACGTGTTGCCCGAGGATATGCCGTTCATCAACGGCCTGCTCAAGAAGAAGGGCCTCACCCAGCTTGTGCAGTACTGCTATCTCAAGTTCGGCCTTTCGGTCACGGTGGCGATGCTCGACCGGGTGAAGGAACTCGGCTTCCTGTATGCGACACGCGCCGGTATCTCCATCGGCATTGACGACATGGTGGTGCCCAGCGTGAAGAAGGAACTGGTCTCCAATGCCGAAAAGCAGGTGATCGAGGTCCAGACGCAGTATCAGGAAGGCGCCATCACGCACGGCGAGCGCTATAACAAGATCATCGAAATCTGGTCAAAGGTGACCGACCGGGTCTCCGATGAGATGTTCAAACAGATGGAAGAGGACGACCGCACGGGCCGCTACCTCAACCCCATTTACATCATGGCCGACTCCGGCGCGCGCGGATCCAAACAGCAGATCCGCCAGCTTTCCGGCATGCGCGGACTGATGGCCAAGCCCTCGGGCGAAATCATCGAAACACCGATTACGGCCAACTTCCGCGAAGGACTGAACGTACTGCAATACTTCATCTCCACGCACGGCGCACGCAAGGGGCTGGCCGATACGGCGCTCAAGACCGCCGATTCGGGCTACCTGACGCGGCGTCTGGTGGACGTGGCGCAGGACGTGATCATCAGCGAACTCGACTGCGGCACCAATGACGGCATTTTCGTCGAGCCGATCATCGAATCGGGCGAGATCATCGAACCGCTGCGCGACCGTATCGTCGGCCGCGTGGTGCTCGACGACGTGCTTGACTACGAGGGCAACGTCCTGGTCCGCAACAATTCGATCGTCACCGAGGAACTGGCCGGGCTGATCCAGAACACCGGCATTGAGCGCGTGCGCATCCGTTCGGTGCTCACCTGCGAATCGCGGCGCGGCGTTTGCCAGCTCTGCTACGGGCGTAATCTCGCCAGTGGCAGGATGGTGGAGCGCGGCGAGGCTGTGGGCGTCATCGCCGCCCAGTCAATCGGCGAACCCGGCACACAGCTCACCATGCGTACGTTCCATATCGGCGGCGCCGCTACCCGGGCATCCGAACAATCGACGCAGGACGCCAAGAGCGCCGGTGTCGTGAAGTACCTGGCCATTGCCACGGTGCTGAACGCCAAGGGGGAACGGGTGGCCATGAACCGCACCGGCATCCTGGCGCTGCTTGATGACAAGGGACGCGAGAAAGAACGCTACCCGGTTGTGTACGGCGCGCGCGTCCTGGTGGAGGACGGCTCACATGTGGCCGAAAACCAGCGGCTGCTCGAATGGGATCCCTACACCTTCTCCATCCTCACCGAAATTTCGGGCACGGTCCATTTCAAGGACCTTACCGACAATGTCACCGTGCAGGAGCAGGTGGATGAGATCACAGGCATGTCGCAGTGGGTGGTCATCGATTCGCCGGACGAAAAGCGCGTTCCGCAGATCAACATCCGGCCGCTGCACGGCGGCAAGCACGATGAAAAACGCTACCTCATGCCGACCCACGCCCACCTGATGGTGCGCGACGGCGAAGAGATCCACGCCGGCGACGTGCTGGCGAAGATCCCTCGCGCTACTACCAAGACCAAGGACATTACGGGTGGTCTGCCCCGCGTGGTGGAACTGTTCGAAGCCCGCAAGCCGCGTGATCCCGCCTACATGGCGCCCATCAACGGTCTGGTCAAGTTCGGTGAAGTGTCCAAGGGCACCCGCAAACTCCAGATCGTGGGCGACGACGGTTCCACCTACGAGTTCCCCGTCCCGCGCGGCGTACACGTCAACGTGCAGGAAGGCGAACGCGTGCGCGCCGGCGATCCGCTGATGGACGGCCCGCGCAACCCGCACGATATCCTCGCCATTCAGGGCGAGCGGGAAGTGCAGAAATACCTGGTCAACGAAATCCAGGAAGTCTACCGGCTGCAGGGTGTCAACATCAACGACAAGCACCTGGAAGTGATTTCCCGCCAGATGCTGCGTTGGGTGAAGATCGATGACATCGGCGATTCCGAGTTCCTGCCCGAAGAAGTGGTGGACCGGTTCAAGTTCAAGGAAGAGAACGAACGCGTCATCAACGCGGGCGGGCGTCCGGCTGGCGGCAAGGCCGTGCTGTTGGGCATCACCAAGGCGTCTCTTTCCACTGACTCGTTCATTTCCGCCGCATCCTTTCAGGAAACCACGCGCGTTCTTACCGAAGCCGCCATCAACGGCAAGGTGGACAACCTGCGTGGCCTCAAGGAGAACGTCATCATGGGCCGCCTGATTCCGGCCGGTACCGGCATGGAATACTACCGCCGGGTAAAGATCGCCGGCGAGGACGTGGAGGAAGAGCCGATCCAGGAACCGGAGCCTCTGTCGCTCGATGCGATGGCCGGCTACGAGGACGAGGCGCGCATCACCTACACGGGCGGACTGAGCGAAGATACCAGCGCCGAAACACTGTCGGAAGCCGAGTAAGTCCACACCGCGGGACAGGTCTGCCAGTCCTGTCCCGCATTTACTTTACCGGACCGATGATCTTATCCGCCGCCGACTGCGTGATGGGGTGATATCCGGCGCGCGCCTTCGCGTAGATCGCCCCGGCCCGCTTCTTTCCTTCTTCCGTTTTCGCCAGTTCCTCGTACAGCGGCTTGACGAACTTCCGGCGTCCCACCGTCGTGAGAAACTCCTCAAGCCTGGGATAAGCAGCCGCATATCCGGTCTTTATCGATCGCTCCAGCCATTCAAACACAATCTCGCTGTTGCCCGATTTCGTAAACCCGAACGCCCTATCGAGCTCTGCCATCCGCTTGGGACTTAGCCGTTCCACCGGCATTGCGCGCAGGAAATGCAGCCACTGCTGCGTCGTCCAGCCCTTGGTGTCAATTGCCGCGCCGCCGCCATCCAGCCACGCCCTTGCCGCCGCCGACACCGCTTCGAACGCATCCGAAGATGGCAGATAGGCCTCCGGCGGCAGCCCCGGTTCCTTCAGCCATCGCGCCAGGGGAACCTTCGTGCCCGGCAGGTTCTCATCCAGATACTTGAGAAAGTCCCCGGTTACCAGGCTCTGAAAGGCAAACCTGTCGAAATACGATCGCAGGAACGCATCGAACTTCTCCCGCCCGAACTCGCGCTCCAGTTGCAGCAACAGCAGCGCCCCTTTGATATACGGCACTGTACCCTGACCCTCGATCGCATCGGGATCGCGCCCCTTCACGTCCATCTCCAGCACCTGGTCCCTTGCGTCCAGACGGGCCAATTCACCCTTCAACTCATCCACTTCAAGCGAGGCGTCCATCTGCTGGCGCGCCTTGCCGAATACTTCCTCCTGAATCCGCCACTCCAGGTAAACCGTGAATCCCTCGTTCAGCCAGAAATCACCCCACGTGGCGTTCGTCACCAGGTTGCCGGACCAGGAGTGCGCCAACTCGTGCGCCACCAGCGACACCAGGCTCTTGTCGCCCGCAATCACGGTGGGCGTCGCGAAGGTGAGCCGCGGATTTTCCATGCCGCCGTAAGGGAAACTGGGTGGCAGCACCAGCAGGTCGTACCGTCCCCAGCGATAGGGGCCGAACAGCTTTTCCGCCGCCTTCATCATCTTCTCGGTGTCTTCGAACTCCCGCGCGGCCCGCTTCACCATGGATGCTTCCGCGTAGACGCCCGTGCGCTCACTCATCGGCTCAAATGCCAGGTGGCCCACGGCCAGCGCCATCAGGTAGGAGGGGATGGGCTGCTCCATGCGGAAACGAAACTCACCGGCACGGGCGGCTTTGGGGTCATTTTCGGCGCTCATCAGCGCCAACAATTCTTTTGGCGTGCGAATCCGCGCCGTATAGGTGATGCGAACTCCCGGTGAATCCTGCAGCGGAATCCAACTCCGCGCGTGAATCGCCTGCGATTGAGAAAACAGAAAGGGGTGCTTTTTTCCGGCCGTCTG
>JANRLE010000006.1:0-32707 GCA_033762895.1 Bryobacteraceae bacterium
GCTGCCGTTCGCCGACGCCTCATTCGACATGATCATCTCGCGCAGCGTGGTGGAACATCTGGCCGACCCTCCGCGCGTCTTCCGGGAATTCGCCAGGGTGCTGCGCCCGGGCGGAAAGGTGGTGATCATCACCCCGAACAAGTACGACTATGTATCAGTGCTGGCGGCGCTGACGCCCTACCGGCTGCACCGGTCACTGGTGAGCAGGATCTTCCGCGTTCCCGAGGACGACGTGTTCCCCACGCTGTACCGCGCCAATACGCTGAAGTCCATCAGGCGTGCCTTTGCCGGCGCCGGCTTCGCCGTCAGGGAGATTGAAACCATCAACCACTACCCGGCATACCTGATGTTTTCGCCGCTGTTATTCCGGCTCGGCGTTTTGTATGAAAGACTCACTTCGCTTGCCCTGTTCCGGCAACTGCGGGGCTCACTGCTGGGCGTCTTCGAAAAGCCGGCGGAAGGGGTACGCTAGTGCCGATTCGCGGCATGCTGCTGGTGGGTTTTTTCCTGGCAAGCCTGCCGGTATGCCTGATGCGCCCGTTTTATGGCGTCTTCCTATGGACGGTGGTGGCTTTCGTAAACCCGCAATGGTACACCTGGAGCGCCGCTTCGGCATTGCCCTGGGCGCTGGTGGTGGCAATTCCGACGATGGTGGGAATGCTGGTGTTCGCGGGCGGATGGAGCCGCCTGAGTTCGCGCGAATCCCTGCTGTTGTTCGCCTTCTGGCTGTGGACCTGCCTCACCTCGATCATCAGCACCCACACGCCCGTGTTCGTCCATCATGCCGGCGATACGTGGTACCGGTGGGAGTTCGTGTCGAAGATCCTCCTGATGACGTTCGTCACGATCGTCGTCATCCGGGATTTCCGCCAGTTCCACGTGTTTCTGCGCATCCTGGGCGGATGCTTCGGGATCTTCGTCATCAAGACGCTTCCGTTTGTGATTCTGACGGCCGGCCAGTTCCGGGTGTACGGCCCCCCGAACTCGATGATCGCCGACAACAACGATTTCGGGCTGGCGTTAAACATGACGCTGCCGCTGTTCTTCTTTCTGGCGCAGGTGGAAACGAACCCGTGGCTGAAGCGGCTGTTCTGGTTCCTTTTCGTGGCCACGATCCCATCGATTCTGTTCACCTACTCGCGTGGCGCGATGGTGGGATTGCTGGCGCTGCTGGGGCTGATGTTTCTGCAGTTGAAACAGCGTCTGCTGCTGATTCCGGTGATGGTGATCGGCCTCATCGCCGGGCTGATCTTCGCTCCCGAGAACTGGCGCAATCGCATGGATCCGACGCGCAAGGACGCCGTGGATCTTTCGGCGCAGTCGCGGCTGAATGCGTGGGCGTTCGCCTGGAATCTGGCCTCGGACTTTCCGCTCACCGGCGGCGGATACGCCACCTTTACTCCGGAGTTGTTTCACCACTATGCGCCGAACGTGCATGATATTCACGGCGCGCACAGCGTCTACTTTCAGGTGCTGGGCGAACACGGCTTCCCCGGCCTGTTGCTCTATCTGACGCTGGTGTTCTCCTCGTTCCGCACGACGCGGACTCTGGTGCGGGAGGCGCGGGCGCGCGGGGATCTGGAAGTGGCGCACTACGCGAACATGTTGTGGTTCAGCATGGTGGGCTTTCTTGTGTCGGGGTTGTTCCTGGGCAGGGCATACTTCGACTATTACTATTCCATCGTTGCCGCCCTGGTGGTGCTGAAGGACCTGGCCATCCGGGACTGGGCTCACAACGAAGCCGAAGAGATGGCCGAAAACGAAGAAACGCTGGAGGCTCTGCCAGCCGGCGGATGATCGGAACGAATGCAGCCAACGGCCGTCGTACTCAACATGTTCTATACGGGGCTGGAGATCGCCCGCAGTCTGGGCGGACACGGCATTCCCGTGCTTGGGCTCACCGCACAACGCGGTGTCTACGGCAACGCCACGCGCTTTGCCAAAACGCAATTTGTCCCGGATTCGAAACTCGAGCCCGAGGCTCTGCTCACCTCGCTTCTGGGCATTGGCCGTTCCCTGCCCTGCCGCGGCATCCTGTTTCCGACCAGGGACCACGATCTGGTTTTCCTCGACCGTTTCCGCGCGCAACTGGAACCGTATTTCAGCCTGGTGATGCCTGGCAGTGAGCCGCTGGAAACCTGCCTGAATAAATGGGAAACCTTCGTCAGCGCACGCAACGCCGGCATCGATGCGCCATGGTGCGTGGCAGTGGAAGATCAGGCCGGTCTTGAAAGCGCCCTCGCCGGTCTTGCCTATCCCTGCGTCTTGAAGCCTGTCGCGGCGCATCACTGGCGTGAGGCGGGCCGCTGGGCTCTGGTGGGCGGCCGAAAGGCCATCGTCGTCCGGTCAGAGGCCGAACTTCTGGCCGAATATTCGCAGATCACCAGGGCCGAAAAGCGTGTGCTCATTCAGCAGTTGGTGCCGGGGCCTGACAGCAACCTGGAAATCGTGGGCTGCTACATCGATTCCAACTCGAAGTGGGCCGCCGGATTCACCGCGCAGAAACTGGCGCAGTCGCCGGAAGGGTTCGGCACCGGTTGTATCCTGCGAACGGCCGATCGAAACGCGCTATTCGAACGCACGCGAAAACTGCTTGAGGCGATGCGCTTCACAGGGATGGCGGAGGTTGAGTATAAGTGGGACGCCAAGTCCGGAAAATACTATCTGATTGAAATCAATCCACGGCCGTGGGACCAGTTGGCGCTCGGCCGGGTTTCGGGCGTCGATCTCAGCTTGCTCGCTTATGCCGACCATGCTGCCATGCCCGCGCCCGCGCTCAATCCCGATACCGCCGTGCACAAATGGATCGCCGAAGACGCCTTTGTGATCGAATCCCTGCGGCTGGCCTGGCGCCGGGACCGCCGTTTTTGGTCGCTGCTGAAACTGGCCGCCGGCCACCGTACCTATGCCATCTGGTCACCCAGGGATCCACTGCCATTTCTCAGTTATCTGACGCAGGGGCTGCCCACTGTGCTGGGCGGGTTGTTGAGAGCCGCCCTCGCCAAGGCGCTGCCGGCAGGTAATCAGAACGGCCGGCCCGCGTCACTCCTGTCAAAACCAGCCCGGGAGAGGAGATAGCCATGTCTGGATTGTTGGGACTCGCCGCCGCACTGCTCTCCATCACACCAGCCATCGCAAATACGTGGGAGGTGGACCTGGTGGACGGACAAGGACCCGCCAAGTCATCTTCACTGAAGGTGGACAAACGCGGAAACATTCACGTGGCCTATGTCGTGGATGACGGAAACCGGTTCCCTCTCAAATACGCATTCCGGGACCGGTCTCTGGGCCGGTGGTTCGTTATGAAGGTAGCCGATGGCGCGGCCACCTGCTCTCTAGTCCTCGACCGGGACCAGCGCCCGCATATCTCCTACGTTGATTACGGAACCTCCAGCGGAAGCACGCTGCGATATGTTCGCTGGGACGGCAGCGCGTGGAAGAAGGAACAGATCGTACTCAACTCCGACACCATCGCCTACTTCAGCTCCATCGCGCTCGATCCGCAAGGCCGGCCCGCCATTTCCTTCTACGAATACCGCGGCCCCCGCGACACGGAAATCCGTATCCGCCTGCGCACCGTCGCGCTGATTGACGGCTACTGGCAGGTGCGCACCGTGGATTCGCAGGAAGGCAGCGGCAAGTTCAATTGCATCGCCGCCGATTCCGATGGCAACCTGCATCTGGCCTACGCCAACGTCAGTTCCGGGACCGCAGGCATGCGTTACGCATTTTGGGACGGCAAGGGCTGGAAACTGGATGTGGTGGATGGGGCGGCCGAGAATAAAGGCGACACCGTGGGTTATTCGGCGTGCCTGGCGTTGGACCGTGACGGCGACCCTCACCTCACTTATATGAATATGACCCACCCCGGCTTGAAATACGCCGCGAGAAAGAACGGCCGATGGCAGGTGCAAACGATCGACGCCCTGTTCGCCGCCGGATATCCGGACCGCAACTCCATTGCTTTGGATGGGGAGGACCGGCCCTATCTGAGCTACTACGACGCCGGCCGGGGGGAACTGAAGATGGCGCACCGCAATGACGGTAAATGGAGCATCGAAATTGTGGACTCCGGTGGCGCCGGATTCAACAGTTCCCTGCAAGTGGAAGACGGCGTGATCTACATCAGCTACGCGGCGGCTTCCACCGGTTTGAAGGTAGCCCGGCGGCCGATTGAGCAACCCGCCACCGATCAGCCATGACACCGGTACGTGTACTCCTGGTGGCGCCCGCTCCCCCGCCCTACGGCGGCATGGCCATCCAGGCCCGCCAACTGGAACAACTGCTGCGCACGGATGGCAACTCGGTGGGATTCTTTCCTTCAAATTTTCCCTGCCCGCTTGATTTGGGCCGATTCCCGTTTGTGCGCACCGTTGCCCGATTTCTTGCCATCTGGCCAATGTTGTGGCGGCGAATGGCCGGGGTGGATGTCGTGCATATCCTGGCGGCTTCGTGGTTCTACTTCTTTGGCGTGGTTTACCCGGCCGTGCTGGTGGCGGCGCTGCGCGGAAGAAGGATTGTCGTGAACTATCGCGGCGGAGAAGCGGGCGAGTTCTTCAGGCGCTATGGATGGCTGGCGTGGCCCGTCTTCCGCATCGCGCACTGCGTCACGACACCATCGGAGTTTCTGGCTGGAATCATTCGTGGCAGGTTTGGTGTGGAAGTTTCCATCGTTCCCAACATTCTCAACACCTCGCGCTTCGTGTTTCAGCGCCGCGCCCGATTCGCCCCGAAACTGCTGGTTTGCCGCCACTTGGAGGAGATCTATGACATTGAAAGCGTGTTGAAAGCCTTCGCCAGAGTTCAGCAGCAGTTTGCCGGCGCCTCGCTGTGGATTGCCGGCACCGGGAGCCAGGAAGCGCGACTGCGCTCCCTTGCCGCCGAGTGGAAGCTATGCAACCTTCGATTCCTGGGGCCGATTCCCCACGCCGACCTGCCGGCGATCTATAACCAGTGCGACATTCTTCTGAACGCTTCAAAAGTGGACAACTTCCCCGGCGCCCTGCTGGAGGCGGCAGCGGCGGGACTTGTGATCGTTTCCACCAACCCCGGCGGCATCCCTTTCGTTTTTCAGAACGGAGAGACGGCGGTATTGGTGAACGTGGGCAACTGGGAAGCTCTGGCGGCGGGAGTGGTAAAGATCGTTGACGATCCCGCCGCGGGCGGCTGCCTGACCGAGAACGCCCGCCGCCTGGCGTTGAGTTGTGAATGGCGGCATGTGCGTGTCGCTCTTTATCGATCCTACGGGCTTGCCCAGGGGGATGGCAGCCCGGTTGCACTGGAATCAACAGGATGAGGGCCCCATAGATGCACCGGTGGTTGGTCTGGAACGTGCTGTTCCGCCTTCAGGAAAAGATTAAGGGCCACCCCACCCTCCGCATCCTGCGTGAAATGGAGATGGCGGACCGCATGAGCCCGGCGGCATTGGCCGAAGCCCAGCGGCAGCGGCTCAGTGAATTCATCGGCTATTGCCACACCCACGTCCCGTACGTCCGTGACCTGATGAAGCAACTCGGCATCCGCCCGGAGGAGATTCAGGGGCCCGAAGACCTGCGGCGTTTCCCGGTGATGACGAAAGCCGCGATTCGAAATCATCGCGCTCAACTGCGTTCGGAAAACGCGCGGAACCTGACAGCGAGGGCCACCGGCGGCTCCACAGGCGATCCGCTCATCTTCGATGTTTCGCGGCGCCGCATCGCCAGCCAGGTGGCATGCCGGCAAAGGGTATCGCGGTGGTGGGGCCTTTCCGTAGGGGACGCGGAAATTGCGTTGTGGGGATCGCCGGTGGAAACCAGCCGCCAGGACCGCATTCGCGATCTGCGTGACCGTATGATGGCCACCAGGCTGCTTCCGGCTTTCGAAATGAACGAGGCGGCGATGTCGGGTTATCTCGACATACTGCAAGCGCAGGGCTGCCGCCAGATCTTCGCCTATCCCAGCGCCATCTACCTGCTCTGTCTGCACGCCAGAAAACAGAACCGCCCGCTGCGCAACGCTCGAGTCCGCACCGTGTTTGTGACCGGCGAAGTGCTTTACCCACACCAGCGCGAGTTGATCTCGGAGGTTCTTGGATGCCCGGTGGCAAACGGCTACGGCGGACGCGATAGCGGCTTCATCGCACATGAATGCCCGAATGGCGAAATGCACATCATGGCGGATGCGGTCATCGTGGAATTGTTGGATGCACAAGGCCGGCCCGCCGCACCCGGCGAGTCCGGTGAAATCGTCGTCACCGACCTGTATTCCCACGAAGCTCCCTTTCTTCGCTACGCCACCGGAGACATGGCTGTCGCGGCAGATCGACCCTGTGCCTGCGGACGTCCGCTGCCGCTCATCGAGAGAATCGAGGGCCGGGCCAACGACACCGTGATCACGCCCGACGGCCGCGTCATCAACTCGCTTGCTCTCATCTATCCCGTGCGTGAAATCGAGGGCGTGGAACAGTTCCGCATCCGCCAGAAACAGCCTGACCGCTTTGAAGTGCAACTGGTCCGCAACCGCAGTTTTCCGCCCGACGCCGAGGGCCGCATCGTCACCGCATGGAGCCTGCTGCTGCGCGCGCCCGTGCAGGTTTCCTTCGAATACCCCGCCGAGTTGACCGCGGAACGCTCCGGCAAATTCCGCCACGTCATCTCAGACCTGACCAGCGTCCAACCCGCACGGAGTTCGTAGCCCATGATCAAGACCACGAAAATCCTGCGCAATGTCTTCTCCAACTGGACCGGCTACCTGATCACAAGCCTGGTGGGCTTTGCGCTTTCCCCGTTCGTGGTCCATCAGCTTGGAGAAACCGGCTACGGCGTCTGGACACTGGTGGTGTCGCTGACAGGATACTTCGGACTGCTGGACTTAGGGGTGCGTTCCTCGGTGGGAAGGTTTGTCGCCCGCAACCTGGCCCTCGGCGAGCACGAAAGCGTGAACCGCGTGCTCAGTTCGGCACTGGCGATTCTTGCGGGGGCGGGCGCGGCGGCATTCACCATTACCATGGCGCTGCGCTTTGGTTTTGGGTCGTTCGCCATCGATGCCGAATACCAGGCATCGGCCGGACTGGCGCTTCTGATTGCCGGGCTCAACATCAGCATCGCGCTGCCGGCGGGAACGTTTGGAGGCCTGCTGATCGCCATGGAGCGCTTTGACGTGCTCACAGGTATCAGCGTAGCCAGCGCGCTGATTCGCGCGGCGCTGGTGGTGGCCGCGCTCAAGTCCGGGCGCAGCCTGGTGGCCCTTGCCCTGATTCAGCTCCTGGTGAGCCTGGCGGAGTATGCGGCAATGCTGGTCTGCTCCCGCGCTCTCTACCGGCATCTGGCGCTCGGATGGAAACACGTCAATGGCGCGGCGTGCCGGGAGTTACTGGGATTCGGCATTTACCGTTTCATCTGGACCATCGCCAACCAGTTGATCTTCTACACCGATTCCATTGTGATCGCGACATTCCTGAATGCCGGCGCGATCACGGCCTATGCGATCGCATCCAACCTGATGAATTACGGCAGAACCGTAGTGTCACTGGCCACCGACACGCTGTATCCCGCCGCGACGCAAATGGACAGCCGCAACGACCGTGAGGGCCTAAAAGACCTGCTGACGGTGGGAACCACCATGGCGCTTTCCGTAGCCGTGCCGCTGTGTCTCGGTTTTGTCTTCCTGGGGCGCCCATTCATCTCGCTGTGGATGGGAGAGGAATACGCATCAAGCGCGGCAATCCTGCTGGTTCTCACCATTCCACAACTGACCAGCATGTCGCAGTACACCTCTTCACTGATCCTTGCCGGCATGGCGCGCCACCGGATATTGGCCTACGTCGTACTCTGCGAGGCGGTGGCCAACATCGTGTTGAGCATCATGCTGGTACGCAAGATGGGCGTCATCGGCGTGGCGTGGGGGACCGCCATTCCACACCTGGTGTCGACGGGCATTGTGATTCCGGCCTACATGCTGCGCACGCTTGGCTGGAGCGCCGGCGAGTACTTCAGGAGGGCCTACGTCAAGCCGCTGCTATGCGGAATTCCCGTGGCCGCATTGTGCTACTGGCTCTCCAACCGATTCGAAAGTCCGACATGGGTGGTGTTTGCGCTGGAAGCCGCCGCCGTCGCGCTGCTCTACCTGACGATGTCCTATTTTATCTGCCTCACGCCCGGGCAGAGGATATCGGTCAGTTCCAGACTCGGAATCTTCTTGCGAAGGGAGCCCCAATCCAGTGAAGCCTAAAGTCAGCGTCATCATGCCGGTTCTCAACGGCCAGCGCTTCATCGGGGAGGCGATTCGCAGCATCGTGGCCCAAACCTACCGGCCCGTGGAACTGGTGGTTGTCGATGATGGCTCAAGCGACGGCACACGGGGTATCGTTGAGAGCTTCGCGGGCGCAATCGAACTGAAGTACGTGCGCCACGACGCACCCTTGGGAATACCGCAGTCGATGAACGATGGAATCCGCCACTCCACAGGCAGCCTGATTTCGTTCCTCGATCACGATGACGCCTGGCTTCCCGGCTTTCTCGAAACGCAATGGAACCACCTCAGGACGCATCCGGCCACCGGCATGGTCCATTCCGATTTTCAAACTACCGACGTGGAAGGCGCGATTCTGGAGCCAAGCGTCGCCAGAAGCCGCAACCGCGTCCGGCCCAGCGGGTCCGTTTTCCCGCAGTTGTTCATGGACAGTTTCATCGTCGGCAACAGCGTGCTGATCCGCAGAGAGTGCTTTGACCGGCTGGGCCTGTTCGACGAACGCCTGCGCTGGGGGGACTATCATATGTGGCTGCGCATTGCGCGGCACTACCCGGTGGACTATGTGCCTGACGTACTGACCCAGTACCGCCAGCATCCAACGCAGAGCACCCGCAGCAGCCCGAATACGCATCCCTACAAGGACTCCGTTGCGCTGCAGGCACTGGCGGGCATTCTGGAGTTATATCCCGAGGCGCGGGCGGAACTGGGTGAAACCGCCATCAACAGGCGGCTGGGGGGGCTCTATTTCGAACTCGCCTGTACGTGGTGGACCAAACAGCACTTTGCCAACACGCGCACATGCCTGGCCAGGGCAATCGCACTCGACCCCTGGAATCGCCGCAGCTACGTCTTATATGCGGCGACGCTGCTTGGGCCTTCACTTGCCTCAAAACTACATGGCGCCTGGCGCGGGCTCAAGGAACGTACGGCGCCAACGGGTGGCGCGGCCCGAACCGGAGAAGCGGGATAGAGCGATGCAGGCCGAGGCTAACGTCACATCTCAATGGCCGAATCGCGGTTTCACACGGTGGGCGCGCGGCGTTGCGGGCGCGTTCCTGCGCCGGCTGCTCACCTGGCAGCAGCGCAACGTATGGGAGTGTTCGCTTGACCGGGAATGGACATCCAGCGACTGGCCGAACGGAGAGCGGGTGGAAATCATCGGCCGCAAACAGACCGTACCTCCGCTGCTGTACCAGTTCCTCGGCGGAGACAAAGCCTGTGCCGAACTGGCGGGCGTGCGCCGCGGCGACCTGTTGTTCGTCGTTCGCGATGATGCCGGCTACCTCGCCTGCAGCTACATTTTCTTCGACACCACCGCCGCCACCATCCGCCAGAAGCGCATCCTGCTGGTTGCCTCCGGAACTCCGGTAATCGGCCTTTCCTTCACCGCGCCTGAAGCCAGGGGCCGGGGCATTTACAAGCGGCTGTTGAACGACATGTTCCGGTACCTGGCGGCCCAGGGCGTAGCGAGCGTGGTCTGCGAAGTGGATCCGCACAACACCGCCTCCAACGCGGCAAGCAGGGCAGTGGGGATGCGCCTCCGCCGCGAATTGACCGACTGTATTTTCCTGCGCCGGCTGGTGATCCAGAAGGTGAGAGAACACGGCTCCTCACGCTGGCGCTGGCTGGTGATTTCATGAGGTACCAGGCAGCTTGACTCGCACCATCTACAAAGCGGTATCGGCCGGCTCCCAACTGTTCTGGCGCCTGGGCGGACCATGTCTTCGTATCCTCTGTTATCACGGCATCTGCGAGGATCGCCTGCGGCGGGAAGCGTGGCTGCCGGATTACTTCGTCACCGCATCGGCATTCGAACGGCAGTTGCAATACCTGCGCGAGGTGGCGGCGATTGTGCGGCTGAGCGACGCCGCAGCAATGCTGAAGTCCGGTTCCCTGCCACCGCGCGCTGTCTGCCTCACCTTTGACGATGGGTACGCCAACAACCTGCACCTGGCCCAGCCGCTGCTGGAAAAGTATCAGACCCCGGCCACCGTCCTGCTGTCCTCGGCCTATATCGAATCCGGAGAAATGTATCCTTTTCTTCGGCTTCATTTGATCCGGAAACTTGCAGCGCCCCGGCATCAGGGGCTTCTCGAATACAAGAACAACCCGGTGGACCAGGTATTGGCAAGCGCGGCGCCGGTCTGGCGGGAGGTGGAGTCCGGTTTGACGCCGGATCAGGTCATGACGCTGCGTCCGCTCACAGTGAGCGAGGTTCGTTCAGCAAATCCGCGGGTGCTGGACTTTGGCGCGCACACTCATACTCACTGCATCCTGCGTAACGAAAGCGCCCGGCGCCGGGCCGAGGAGATCCGTCTCTCGATTCGCAAGGTGGAAGAATGGACCGGCCGCCGGGCCGCGCACTTCTCCTACCCAAACGGAGAGCCCGGCGATTTTGGAGAACAGGACCAGAAACTCCTGCGGGAACTGGGCGTGGAATGCGCCCTCACAGGAATCGGCGGGCTGAACGGACCGGACGCGGATCCTTTGGCGCTCAGGCGTCTGCCGGTGGGCCTGTATCACGACGACGGCGGATTCCGCACGGAAATGACCGGCCTGCGCAGCCACTTCCTCAACCTGAGGCGGAGGCTACGGGGATGAGGATCGAAATTATCACCAACAAACGGGATCTCGCCGCCCACGCCATCCGGTGGGACGAACTGGCGTTGATGGACCCGCGCGACGGCTTCTTCCGGACCTACGTCTGGTATACGGCGTGGATGGAACATATCCGCCCGGACGCCACTCCCTTCGTCATCCTGGTGCGGGACGCTGCCGGGACTATCGCCGGCATCGCGCCCCTGTGCCGGGCGTCCTTTCACGACCTCGGCTTCCGGGTGCAGGCGCTGCGCTGGGCCGGCCGGGAAGTGGTTTCCGGCGACTTCCTCGACATCCTGTGCGCGCCAGGTGACCGGCCTGCCGTGACCGCCGCCATTGTGGACTGTCTGGCGGAAGAGCGCACCGATTGGGGCCTGCTGCTGCTCGGCGAGTTGATCGCCGGCGGCGAATCCTACACCGCGGTCACGGCGCTGGCAGCCCGCTGCAACCTTCCCCTCCGCGAGCAGGAAGCACGCATCTGCCCCTACATCGCTTTGCCGGACACCTTCGATCAATACCTGGAAACACTGGGCAGTTCTACTCGCTATCACGTCCGGCGCCGCATGCGGGACGTGGAAAAGAGAGGCGCCGCGGTGAATATCCTCACCGATCCCAGGGAAGTGGCCACCGCGCTGCCGGATCTGGTTCGGCTGCACCTGGCGCGATGGCGCAGCGAGAACCTGCCGGGAACGCTCGGCCGCCCCGGCTTTTCCGCCTTCTTGCGACATGTGTGCCTCAACCCGGGCCCAGCGGCATCGGCGCGCCTTTACATGCTGACGCAGGACGGCGCTCCGGCCGCGGCGCTGCTGGCCTTTCATTTCGGACACAGTGCTCTCTATTATCAGGCCGGCTGGGACCCGCACTCTGCACTGGCCGCGCTCAGTCCGGCCGTCGTGCTGATGGGACACAGCATTCGCGAGGCAATTAAGGACGGGAAACGGTTCTACGAATTTCTGCGCGGGGACGAAGCTTACAAATCCCGCTGGACCACCACCCAGCGCACCACTACAACACTGGTGGCCGGCCGCGGCTTTATGGCGAAACAGTATCTCCGCGTCGCTCACCTAAAGGACAACGTGAAACCGTTGCTGCGCCCACAGCGCATTGCGCCGGTTTCCGGACCCGCCGGCGATTGAGTGAGCCCATGCCCATCAGGATCATGCACGTCGTCGATACGCTCGAAACCGGAGGACTGGAGCGGGGCGTCGTTAATCTGATTCAACGCATGGACCCGGAGCGGTTCTCCCACACGGTTTGCGCGATTCGCAACCTAGGTCCGCTCGCCGCGGAATTGCCCGCCGCCAGGGTCAACGTTGTGTGCCTCAACAAGACGTCGCCCGGCTACACCTGCCTGGTGCCGGCGCTTTACCGCCAGATTGAAGCGGTCCGCCCGCAGGTCGTACATTCCCGAAATTGGGGAACTATTGAGACTGTGTTGGCAGGACGCTGGTCCCGTTCTCGCGGACTGGTCCACAGCGAGCACGGAATGGAGAGCGCCGGCGGGAGAAACGAACCGATTCACAAGCGCTCGCTTCGCCGTTTCGCATTCGAACTGGTGGACCGGGTATTCTCGGTTTCCTACCAGCTTCGCGACCTCTACGCCGGCCGTACCGGCTTTCCCTCGCACCGCATCAGCGTCATTCATAACGGTGTGGATACGGTCCGCTTCCGCCCACGGCGGGAGATCAGGTCCGGCATACGGGCGCACTTTCAGATTGGAGAGGACGAATTCTGCATCGGCGCCGTGGGCCGCCTGGAACCGGTGAAGAGCCACATCACGCTGCTGAAGGCCGCCGCATGCCTGCCAGTCGGCAACTGGAGAGTGATCCTTGCCGGCGAGGGCAGCGAAATGGCCTCTTTGCGGCGCTTCGTTTCCGGCACGCCCGGACTGGCGGACCGTGTGACTTTCACCGGCGAGATCACTCAAATCCCTGACTTCCTCAACGCCCTGGACGCTTACGTGCTTCCTTCCCTATCCGAAGGTTTTTCCAACTCGCTGTTGGAGGCAATGGCCACCGGATTGCCCGTGATTGCTACCGCCACCGGCGGAAACCCGGAGGTTGTAGTACCCGGCGAATGCGGATTGTTGTTTCCCGTCGGAGATTGGCGGGCTCTGGCAGCAAGCTTGCTCTCTTTGAAGGACACGCCGTCGATCCGGATGCGCCTGGGAGAAGGCGCCGTTGTCCGGATGAGGGATTTTTCGATGCATACGATGGTCAAGAAGTACGAAGACCTCTATGAGGATTTAGGAGCGCGAAACAAAAAATGAGTCTCACTGGAAAGAAGATCCTGATCACTGGAGGAGCTGGATTCATCGGCACCACGCTGGGCATACGGCTGGTGGAAACCAATGAAATCGTCATCCTCGACAACGAGCACCGCAACGCGCTTCGTTACACTGAGCTTGCCAGCCACCTCAATGTCCGCGTCGTGCGCGGCGATGTGACCAACTATGAATCAGTGGCCAGCGCCATGGAGGGCTGCCAGGTGGTGGTGCACCTGGCCGCGATCGCCGGCGTGGATGACGTCTTTAACCATCCCGTGCTCACCATGAAAGTGAACATGCTGGGCACCTATCACGTGCTGGAGGCGGCGCTGCACCAGAAGGTGGAACGGGTGGTGGACTTTTCCACCAGCGAAGTCTTCGGCAGCTACGCGTTCCGCGTGCAGGAGGGCGATGTCACCAGCCTCGGGGCGGTGGGCGAGACACGTTGGACCTACGCCGTCAGCAAGCTTGCCACTGAGCATCTGGCGCACAACTACTACAAGGAGTTCGGCCTTCCCACCGTCTCCATCCGGCCTTTTAATATCTACGGCCCGCGCCAGGTGGGCCAAGGCGCCGTCCATGCGTTTGTCGCGCGGGCGCTGCGCGGCGAGGATCTGGTGATTCACAACGACGGCAGCCAGATTCGCGCCTGGTGCTACGTGGACGACATCATCGACGGCGTGATGCTGGCGCTTGAAAAGGACGAAGCCGTGGGCCAGGCCTTCAATATTGGCAACCCGCGCAGCGTGGTGACGGTGTACAACCTCGCCAGGGAAATCATACGGCTCAGCAACTCCAGTTCGAAACTGCGCTTTGAACGCGTGGATCGCACGGACGTGGAACTGCGCATCCCCAGTATCATTAAGGCGGAGAAACTGCTTGGGTTCGCTCCCAAGGTGGATCTGGACGAGGGCCTCATCCGCACCATCGACTGGTATCGCAATCACAAGGTGACGCTGGCTCGCGCCGTATGAAGATTCTGCTCACCGGTGCGTCGGGCTTTCTGGGAAGGAACTTCCTTTCCTTAGCGCCCGGCGCCTGGTCCATCACCGCGCTTTACCGCAATGACGCGTCGTTCCCCGGCTTTGTCTCGGCACTCGGCCGTCCTAACGTAACAGCGGTGCGCTGCGACCTGATGTCGGCTGAAGACGTACGGGCCCTGGCCGCCAGTCATGGCGCCCAATGGGACTGCTCTGTGTTCCTCGCGGCGAAGGTCGACATTCCCTGGTCGGTCCGGGATCCGGCGGGGGACCTGCTGAACAACGTCACCCCCGTGCTCAACCTTTTTGGGGCGATACGCGCTGAACGCCTGATTTACTTTTCTTCCGGGGCCGTATACGACGGCCTGTGCGGCGAGGTTCATCCCGGCGCCAATCTCCGCCCCACGCTGCCATACGCCATTTCAAAGCAGGCCTGTGAGCGGTATGTGGAGTTTTTCCAGAAACGGCGCCAGTCCATTGGCAACTACCTGATCGTCCGCTTCTTCGGCGCCTACGGACCCTATGAGGCGCAGCACAAGATTTACACACGGTTGATCCGCGCCTTCGTTGTCGAGAAAAGGAATTCCTACAAACTCTACGGCGATGGCAGGAATCTCATCGATGCCATGTATGTGGACGACGCGGTGGATGCGCTTTGCCGGATGATCGCCGGCGCCAACTGGAATGACACCCTGAATCTGGCGGGCGGCAACCCGGTCACCATCGAAACGCTTGTCCGCGAGACGGCCATGGCCATCGGAGTCGGTCCGATCACAGTCGAGCGGGAGGGCGTAGCCCATGAGAGCAACCAGTTCTGGGGTTCCACCTGCGAAATGGAATCTCTCTACGGCTTCAAACCCAAGGTTGGCCTGGCCGAGGGTATGCGCCGCTTCCGGGACTTCGCCCTGCGAAACTGGCCCGAAGGCTGGGGGGCCGGCTGATATGGCAACGGCGCCCTCTACGGTTTGGCGACACAGGCCCCGCCGATACTGGCGGTGACGATCTTCTGCACATCCGTGTTGTTACAGGCGCCGTCCCCGTTCAGGTCCGCAGTGGCGCAACTGGCCGGCGCCAATGCCTGCTTCACCGCGTTCTGCACATCCAGGACATTCACGGCGCCGTCGCCATTCAGATCACACGCGTTGGCTTCCGTGGAAGCGGTGGATAGCGTTCCGTGCCACACTTCACCCACTCCATTGGGGATGTCCTGGCTCCAGGTGATCAACCTGTTGGTCTTGCTGTCGTAGGCCATGTAGGCGTCGTTGGCCGGGCCGCCGCCGCTTGAAGCAAGCTTCGTCCAGGTATCGGCCACCGGATCGTAAAGCCAATCGGCCGGCGCACCCGAGTTATGCGTCTGATGGAAGATCAACTTGTGTGTCGCAGTGTTGTAGGCCAGCGCCGGCTGCGCCACGAAGTTGCCGTTGTAGAGCGGAGGCGCGGGCGAGGAGAGTGCCTTCTTCGTCCATGTTCGCGTCGGTACGTCATAGGCCCACATTTCGTTGTAGGAAATGGTCAGACTGCCGTCCATTCCTCCATAGGCATAAACCTTCTTCGTCACCGTATCGTAGACCAGCCCCGGTGTCACCACGCCCGGTGGACGCACCCCGGCCGCCACCGCGATCTCGTTCCAGTCATCGGCCCGCGCACAGCCTGCCGCCAACTGCTTCGCCGTAGGTGTGCCCGGCGTGGGATTTTCCAGCGTCCGGCAATAGACCCAGTGGTTGTGCGTCTGTGACCCGATGTCGGCGCCGAACACGAACAGCACATCGTCATCCGGATCGTAAACCATCGCGGCGGTGCCATTGGCCACCGGAAGTTGAGCCGGAGTGACCCGCTGCCAGGTGTTGTTCGACGGATCTGGATTCAGCGTCAAATAATACATGTCCTGACGCGGGTTGTCCGGGCAATTGACGTTCACGCCGCCATACATCCACAACAGATTCCGCCTGGTGTCGATCGCCATCTGCCAGCCCGGATGCCGGTCTCCTGGCATGGTTGGCGTGTCAGCGGGACAGGCATTGGCTTTGCTGCCGGTTCCCCCGACATCGGTGAACTTGTTCGACGCCGAATCGTAGAAGAACACGTTGGTGGAATAGATTCCCCGGTAGTCCGACGTAGTGGCGTAAAGGATCGTCTGGCGCGAGACCGGATCGAAAGGCATACTCAGCCACCCCACCCACCCGGGCCAGGGCGCGTTCGCCGTCTGGCGGCTCCAGGTGACACTTACCGGCCCCGTTGGCGCTTCTGATACAGCCGAGGCCGTAAAGGAGACAGGACTTCCGGCGAGAGATCCCGCCGTGGCAGCCACCACGTTGACACCGGCCGCGGGTCCCAGGGTGAGCGTCGCTGATGCGCGGCCCGCGCTGTCTGAGGCCGTCAGTGCGGGCGCCACGCTTCCGCCGCCGGATGTGACCGAGAACTGCACGTTTACTCCTGGCACCGGATTGCCCGCCGCATCGGTCACCACCACCACAAGCGGCTCTGGAAGAACACTGCCCGGCGAGCCGCTCTGACCGGAGCCGCTCACCAGTTCGAGCGATGCCGCGGCGCCTGAAACCGGGACTGCCGCGGTCGCCGTGAACGTGACCGGGCTGAGTCCGGCCACCGTGGCGCGCACACTGTTCGTTCCCGCATTCTCGCCCAGGGTCAGTATGGTGGAAGCCAGGCCTTGCGCGCTCGTCTGCGTCTGCGATGGCGAAACCTGCCCGCCGCCGGCGGTTACCGTGAAACTTACGGCCACGCCCGGCACGCCGTTGCCGCTGCCATCCACCACCCGCACCACCAGCGGGTTCGAAAGCGGTTCCCCGGCCGTGCCTGACTGCCCGGATCCGCTCACCGGTGTCAGACTCGCAGCCACGCCCCCCGAGGGCGCCTGCGACCCCCCGCCGTACGCCTTCACTCTGAAATTCGCCGCGCTCAGCCCTGTCACGCCGGTTAAAATCTTGAAACTTTGCACCGTTCCCGCCGCCGCCGGCGCCGGAACACCCGTCACGCTGTTGGCGGCAAACCATGGCATCGTCTGCGCCGGGTTGCCAAGGAAGGTGTTCGTCGCCGGGTCAAAGCCGATCCAATCCACAATTCGTTTGGAGCCCCACTTTATGCGGTAGCTCACCGCCCCGGGCGGCACCGTCCACGAAATTGTGTAGGCGCCGCCGCCATGGTCCACCATGTTGCTGACGGGCACGTCGTTCGCCGCGCCGGAACCGGGATTCGACAATACGCCAATCACCGCCCCCAGTTGATAGCTTCCAAGATCGGATGCCGTCACGCCCAGGGCAGCGATCAGCTTCAGCAGATTGGTCTTGAATTGTGGCGCCCATGCCGTATTTCCTTCCGCGGCATACTTGGCCAGGAAATTCATCGCCACCGTCTGCATCGCCACTGGTTGAAAGTTCGGCTCCGGAGATTCACCGGCCGCCGTACAAGTGTTGGCGCGGTCCAGGGCGATGCCGAAGCGAAATCCGTTGGTGTCCCATCGTCCGCTGCCATCATCCACGTAGTTCTCAGAAAGGTTCCATTGCGCCACACCATGGGCCAGATCGAGCGCGGTCCAATAGTCGGCCCAGTTCGGTCCCGCCGTATCACGCAGTTCCAGCAGCCCCTGAATCAGAATGGATGGCTGGAAGCCGCTGTTCACACGGTAGGCGTGGGATACGCCGCACCACGAACCACTTGTGCCGGCGGGCCCCCACGGCACACCGCGCACCCGGCTGACGCCCTGGGTCGACCACGGCCCTCCGTCCACCGGCCCAAGCGTGCAGCCGGCCGGATAACCCGAAACGCATAGGTCCGGCTTCACTTGCATCGTGAAATCGTTGATGCCCTGCTGCAACACCGAAGCCGAGTCGCCGTCGCCGGTCGCCGCCAGAAATTGCGCATAGCGGGCGGCGCCGATCAGTTGCACGCCAATCGACCGGGAGTTATACAGTCCGCCCAGGGCGAAGTACTGCACGTGGTTCTGCGTCCCGGCCGATTCTTTCAGTACCAGATTGTTCGGGCCCGTAACCGACGCCACCGAATAGGGCACGCCGTTGATCATCACCTGGCCGTTCACCAGATTCGGGATGAACGCGCTGCCAATCACCAGCCGCACCTGGGTACCACTGGTGCTGACCGTGCCCGCCTTTCCACCGAGAGCGCCGTTCTGATAGGTCCGGCTGTTCAGGAACCAGTCCTTGGCCTGATCGTTCATCGCCTCCCGGATCGTTTCATCACCGGAAAGGAAGTAATAATCGGTCATGCCGTACCAATGGCCGTGCTCCTGGTCGCGCCAGTTGCGGAAGGCTTTGGAGGAATTCGCCGATGCCGCCGAAGGCTGCCCGAAGCCGTCCAGTTCCGATGGATGATCCCGCCAGTCAAAACCATCCGAGTGTGGAAGGAAGGACTCGGCCTGGAATTTGTAGAAGTGCGACGCCTCAAGGTAACGCCCCGTGAAGCCGCGCGTGAGGAAGTTCAGCAGGTAGGACCACCGGAATTCAGTCTGGTTCGCCCCGCCCGGCGCCGACCAGGCGTAATAGCGGAATACATGCAGCGGCCAGGCAAAGATATTCTGTGTGCCGAAGTCCTGGATGCAGCAGGCCTTGCTCGCCGCAATCTGGGGATTGGCGCCCGCCTGCGTCGCCAAATAGAACGCGTCCTCGTCGGCCGGCGCCACCAGCGGATAGGGAAATACACCGGCGTCGTTATAGTGCGAATACGGCGCGCGCGCCACCAGGTAGTGTTGAAATCGCAGAAAATCGGCCGAGGCGGAGGCCAGCGGAGCGGCGTGAAAATTCAGATAGAGATCATGAATGCTCCACTGCGGCCAGGGTTGGTAATACGGCTGGCTGTTCTCGCGCGCCCAGATCCCGATCCGCACATCCCTGCCGCCTTTGTCCAACACCAGCGATTTCGGCCAGTATGCCGAAAGTTGATACACGCCAATCTCCACTCCCGCGCCTCCCGCACTCCTGACGTCGGCCCATCCCTGCGGGTATTGCGTGTTGGAACCGCTCGAAATCACCGCCCCGTTCTTGACGATCGCGTATCCCGAATCGCTCGTGTAGGGAACACATCCGTATCCGCACCAGTCCTGCCACTTCATCTGTTGCGATTCACCCTGGTAGAGATGCACCTTGTCGGTGGCGGCAAGAGTCCCGGCGGTGGGAGAACCGGTGTGATTGCCGATCGCAAAGCTCGCGCCTGTGCTGATGGCCGGCGACAATTGCAGTTCGTATCCCTGGTGGCCCTTGTAGGCCGTCGCCAGCGAATTCGAAACGCCGTAGTCGGCGTTTCGCAGGACCGAAGTCAGCTTGACGTGCGTCTTGCCTTTGAAGAAGTACAGCCGCACGGTGAACCGCATGTAGGCGTTTCCCTGCGCATCGCGATGGCTACCGGTGGCGCGGATCACCGCCTTCGCCGGTCCGTTCTCTTCAATTACCGCCGTCGATTCCGGATCGTTCGCCGACGAGTAAACCGTCGTGCATGGCGGACACACCGTTTGGCCGGGCGTGGGCCCATGCAACACCAGGCCCTGCGAGGCGCCGCTGGACAGCACGTTCGTCGATCCGATGGATGCCTGATCGATTCCGTTAAAATTCGCTTTGCGAATGGTGAACCGCGCCGCGCCCGTGTCCACCAATATCGTCGATCCGTTGTCGGCGGCAAGCGCCGCTCCGCCGAAGTTGCCGCTTCCTCCGGTGGTCAGCACGATCGATGTGTTCTTCTGCCCGGCGCTCAGCGACGCCTGCGTATCCACCAGCAGCCATTTGATCCGGCCCGAAGGCCATCGGCCCAACACGCGGAACTGCCCCACGGTTGCGCCCGTCAGCCTTAGCTGGCTTACCTCGGACACACCGTTGGCGGCGTCGTCAGGCAGCGGAATGCCCGCCGTCACAGGGTCTGATGTGCGCGCCAGGCCCGCCACGCTTCCCGGATAAATCGTCTCCTGTACCGTCAGCGGCACGTTCACCGCGGCCAGGCACGGAACAGCAGCCAATACGCACAGAGAGAATCTTGCTCGTTTCATTGTGCCTTGTCGGTTCCTTTACTTCACCTGAAAATCAGCCACGGCGTCGTCCAGGGCGTAGTAACCTCCGCCCGATACGCGTGCATCCACCGCGCCGAGGGTAAAACTCGACGCCTCGGACCACTCGGGCGTCGCGCGCAGGTAAGGTGCAGTCTGCATCAACGTCCCGTTCAGATACAACTGACTTCGCGATCCATCCCATGTCAGGCGTACCGTCAACACCGTATTCCGGCCGAACATCGTCTCTTCCTGCCCGGCCGGAAAGTAGTAGAACAGGGGCAGCGTCCCGCCTGTCGAATACGTAAGGATCAGCCGGCTGTCGGAGGTGCTGATCCCCAGCGTAAACAGCCTCGCCCGGTTGTCAAATACGTCGAACACCCAGCGGTAGTTGGCCTGCGGAAGCGCCATTCGTTCGGCAAACGAGTATTTCGACTTCAACAGAAACTGTATCTCGCCTCCGGCCGCGTTAAACACCTGGCCCACTCTCGTTCCCTGGAAGTTAATGAAGGCCGTGTCCCGATTGCCGGCCTCTCCGTTGAAGGTCAATCCGTTTCCCCCGCTCACGCCGGCGAAAGTCAGATACCCCTTGCCCCGGGCGGTCACTCGTCCCGTGAGGCCGGAGGGCGACACCGCCGGTGTAACCACTGATCCGTTTGCGGTGCCCACCATTTCGCTGCTGTTCCCTCTCAGGTGGAATGACAGCACGCCGGGGGCCGCAAGCGTCACACTTCTCGAAACTCCGTCAAGCGTGGCGGTCAGCGTGACGGGCCGCAGCGCAGTGCCGGCGGGCGAATAGAACGGAAAATGTCCCGTACTCGTCCCGGCCGGTACTCCCACCGCCGGCGGAAGGAAGACCACCGCATCACTGCTTGATAAGGCCACCACCAGTCCACTCGGCCCCGAACTTCCTGTCAACCGCACCGTGCATCCGCCATTCAGACCGGTAGCCGCGGTCACAGGCGTACACGCGAGCGAAGACAGTTGTATTGCCGCCGGCGCCGCAGCCAACACCTGCAGCGTCGCGCTGGCATTCGATACCCCGCTCGACGCACTGATGACGGCCGGGCCGGCGCTTGCGTCCAAGGGAATCGACACGGGGAATTGGGCCGCCGATGCGAATGCCGGTATGGTGACATTCACCGGCACAGGCGCCGCGGCGGGTCTGCTGCTGGTGAGCGAAACAACATGTCCGCCCATGGGCGCCGCCTTCGATAAGCTGACGGTGCAGGAAGTCACTTGTCCGGGCGCTATCGCCGCGACCCCACAACTGAGCGAGGACACCGTGGGCGGAGTCGCCACGGGCGCCGAGGGCACCGAAATTCCGCCATTTACCGCCGTGGCCGCGCCGGGGCTGGCATCAAGCATTGCCTCCAGCACACCGTATAACTGGACAGGCAGCGACGAGCCTCCACCCTGCGATACTGACACCGTCACGATCGCCACCACGCCACTGGGAATCGCGGCGCTGTTCAGCCCGCTCAACAGGCACGCGCCGCCATTGCAGGACAGCGTCTTTCCCGACGACGAAGCGGCCGTGCCGGCCACAATGCTCACAATCGATGCCCCCGGCACGATCACATTCCATTGCAACGCGCCGGTGTTGCCGGACCCGGAAACGAACGAAATCGGAACCGCCGCCGAACCGCCCGATGCCACCACCGAACCGGCCGCAAGTGACGATACGGCGCCCCAAACAGGGTTCCCGCTGGTGATCCCCAGCGCCAGGAGCGATAACACGAGGGCTACCATCCCGCGGTGCCTACGATCAAAGCCTGCATCCATAACATTTTCAGTTCGTTCTCCCAAGACGTACGTGTACCCGCCGGTCAGTGACCGGAGCATCGTGAACGTGGCTGGCACTTACAGCCGGTTAGGTAATGTCTAGTTCAAACGGGAAGAAACAACTCGCGGCGCCTCCGAAGCACCCGGTTATCCTACTCGAACGCACGTGTCCTGCCGAAAATCCACGGCGTTTGCAATTCTTGCCAAAAATTTGGCTTTGGGGAGAAAAACTGGGACTTTTTACATCCGGCACTGCGCCCTGACGACTGCTCCAACATCAATTACCAGGACGTCCGGCTGCGAAGCCCAGAACTTTCCTGTAGTCTAACACAGGTCCGGTGTTAGAAGACGCGATGTAAAGAATTTTTGAGGAACAGTACTGGACCGGAAAAACTACCACTCGCGGACCCGGCGCGGGTCACTCACTGCATCGCCACGTGCTGGTCCAGAGACAGCTTCTTCATGCGGTAGAGAAGCGCTTTGTAATCGATGTTAAGCAGCCTGGCGGCGCGCTTGCGATTCCACCGGGTGGCGTCCAGAGCCTTGAGGATCGCCGCCCCTTCGGCCTGCTCCTTCGCCTTTGTGACCTCGGTCAATGGCGACAATCCCCCGTGGTCGGCCATCAGCGCCGGCGCGGCAGCCACCATCGGCTGGGGCGGCGCGGGCAATGGACCAGGCGCCAAAAAATGCGGCTGGACTTCGGGAGCATAGCGCGCCCGGGAAGCCGCCTTGGCCCGCAGGTCATAGGCGATCGCTTCCGAGTCGTTGAGAATCAGGTACCGCTGCACCACGTTCTCCAACTCGCGCACATTTCCCGGCCAATCGTAGTCGAGCAGCGCCTCCTTTAACACCGGGCATAGCGGCAGAGCCGCAGCTCCGGCGGGCGAGTGCTTTTCAAGCAGCAGTTCGGCCAGTTTCACGATGTCTTCGCCGCGCTCTCGCAGCGGCGGCACATGAAGGCTGATCACATTCAGGCGGTAGTACAGGTCTTCCCGGAACGCGTTCTCACGGATCGCCTTTTCCAGGTTCTTGTGCGTAGCCGCCAGAACGCGGACGTCCACTTTGATCACGTCCTTGCCGCCCAGCCGCTTGAACTCCTTGTCCTGCAGAACCTGCAGCAGTTTGGCCTGGAGTTTGAAGTCCATGTCGCCGATTTCATCCAGCAGGATCGTCCCCCCGTCGGCCACTTCAAACATGCCGGCCTTTCGCTGGAAGGCGCCCGTGAAAGCCCCGCGCTCATATCCGAATAACTCGCTCTCCACTAATTCCGAAGGCAGCGCCGCGCAATTCAGTTTCAGAAACGTCTGACTGGCCCGGGCCGACAGGCGATGTAACTCGCGCGCCACCACTTCCTTGCCCGACCCCGTCTCCCCTTGGATCAATACAGGGACTACCGAACTGCCGATCTGCCGTAGCACGGTGCGCACGTGCCGCATTCCCGCGCTGTTACCCAGAAAGATCTGCCCCCGCCCTTCGGACCTGTCTTTGCCCGCCGGCGCCGGCGTCGCCTGCGGCTTGAGCGCGCCGCGCACAACGCGGCGCAGATCCTCGTTTTTCACCGGCTTGGGGATAAAATCCGTGGCTCCGGCACGCATCGCCTCCACCACGTTGAGCGGCGTCCGTGCCGCCGACAGCACGAATACCGGCAACTTCGAGTCGATTTTCCGGATTTCCCGCAGCGCCCAGAAACCGTCGCGCCTCGGCATCAGCAGGTCCAGCACCACGGCGGCGAACTCATCCGGCCTCTGCTCCAGCAGATCCACCACTTCCTGCCCGTCTTCGGCCGTCTCTACCTGGCAGCCTTCGCAGCGCAGAGACATTTCGATGTAGTCTCGAACCTCTTTGTCGTCGTCAGCGACGAGGATGACACCAGGGGATTCCATAGAAATACCTACAGTCCGGCAGCTTTGGCGCATGCCCGGCCTGTCCCTCCATTTTTTCAAACACTTCTGGCGGATAGCGGTTTGGCCGCTCTACCTGAATTCTTCAACCGGCTGGATTGGTTTGCGATCTGGCGGTTCCAAGCGGCGTCAACGTTCCTCCGTATACGCGCGCGGTTCGGGCCAATCGTTTATCGGGCATAGCCAGGGCTGGCCGTGCTCTTCGTGGTACTCCTTTCCTCCGAACGGGCCGTTTTAGACAGCCATGGCAAAATTGCGCATGACGTCTCGGTGATCCGTCTTATTCCGTAAACCGGAAGATACCTCGTACTCTAGCCCAACAAGTTACGAAAAGCAAGGACTAATTCCAATGTTTGGGTGCTTTCATCAGGTCCTGGAACCAGCGGCTGTGATAGTTCCAGATCTCATGTACTAGCCATTCCAAATCGCGCGTAACGCCCATCTATACACACGGCAGGACGATTGAAAAGGTCGCTCCAAATCCCGATGACTCGGCCCAGATGCTTCCCTTGTGCCGCTTCACAATCATCCGGCAGATGGCCAGCCCCAATCCCGCTCCCGACCGGTCGCTGCCATCTCCAAACGCCGCATACTCCTCGAAAATGTGTCCCATGTGCTGGGGCGCAATTCCCGGCCCATCGTCGCTGACGTCCAGCCGGTAGGAGTTCGCCACCGCCTCGCCCGATTTCCTGCGGTCGGGCGAATTGCCGTATGGCGCCACGGCGCATCGCTGTTCCCAAAGGTATGGGTAACCCACCACCTTCACTGCCCCCCCGCGCGGCGTGAATTTGCAGGAGTTGTCCAGCACGTTGATAATCACCTGCTCCATCTGCCCGGCGTCAAACTCCAACTCGCCCGCAGGCGGCGCAAGGTGCACCGTGAGATCTATGCGGCGCTCCTCAAACAGAGGCGACACTTCGTGAATCGCCTGTTCAATGCAGCTCAGGTAGTTGCCGGCGGTGATGAGTGGCAACTCGGCCTCATGTTCGCCCACGCTCAACTGGAACATCGACGATACGATTCCCGAAAGCCTCGTCAGGCTGTGGCGCATGCGGCTGATCACGATGTCCTGTTCGGAGGACAAGGGCCCCAGCCGCCGTTCCAACAAAAGATCGCAGTATCCGTTTAACGAGGTCAGCGGAGCCCGCAGCTCATGCACCGCGCGCGCAAGAAAATTTGTCCGGTCCTGGTCGTGTTCCTGCAGCCGCAGATTAGCCTCCAGCAGGTGCTGTAGCAGTTCATCCCGGTTGTAGCGGATCAGCGTTTCATCAAATCGCTGCACCGGGCTGCCCAGGGCCTGCTCCATGGCGATTTCCAGACGCGCCCGCGTCAGCGGCTTCAGCACCACGGTGGCTTGCAGCATCAGGAGCTTGCCGCGGAACTGCAGCAGCGTATTGCGGTCCACCACCACAATCTTCTGTCCGCCGTCCTCCTCCTCGATCAGGTCAAGGATGGGACCGGCCGCCTGATCGCCCCCGGGAAGGTCGAAGATGCTGACGCCGTCGCCCGGCACTTTGTCGGCTTCGGCGAAAGTCCGCAGCGTGCATCGGCCCACCATCGGCAGTTCCACCACGTCGCGGCACAGGCTCAGCATCTCGGGATCGGTCGAAAAGAGATTCACGTTCACAGCGATTGTTGGCTATGCAAGCCTAACGCCACAAACCCCAGCCGGGCGGTTTTGCTCCCGCTCCCGGCAAAAGGCACTTGGTGTGCTTCAGGTCCTGGGGAAATCCGTCGCAAGGCCTTGCAGGCGCTCTGGTTGGCGGGCTGGATACCAAACTATGGGAACTATTTCAACGGAACGGGAACGGGGCGGGAATAACCGCCGGAACACCGCCGCCAAGGACCTGCCCGAGATCGTCGCCGCAGCCCTGCCAGGCGCCGCTGCTCCCACTTTCAAAGGCGACCGCAGAGACCGCGAGCGTTTCGCCGTGAAATGGCCGGTGGTGCTGGTGCGCCGCGGCAGCGTCGTCCAGTCGGTCACGGAAAATCTCAGCAGTGGCGGCTTTTTCTGCTATTCCAGCCAGGAATTCGTCCCCGGCGAACACACCCAGGCATGGATTGAAATCCCCCGCCGCGGCGCAACCGGCAAAGGCAGATCGTTTCTTCTCTGCCGCGCCCGCGTGGTACGCGTCGAACAGGACGCCGCGCGCGGCTACGGCCTTGGCTGCCGCATTGAAGACTACAACATCGTCACTGTCTAGCCCAAACAGGGCCGGCGGGCCCTCCAGGCCACGTAGGAACTCGCGAGCATACCGGCCCGCCAGGCTCCGTTGTTTGGCGAGTTCCTCAAAAGCCGCGCAACAGCATCGCCGCCATCCGCCGCCCCGCCGTACCGTCTCCATAGGCCGCCGTCCACGGGCCTGCGCCGCCAACATTCCTCACGGCCTCATCGATACGAACCGCATCGGCGCCCGTCAGCACATTACAGCGATTCTCCAGCGTCTCCACCCACTCGGTTTCATCCCTCAGCGTAATGCAAGGTTTTCGGAAAAAGTACGCTTCTTTCTGCACTCCTCCGGAATCGGTGAGGATGAATCGCGCACGGCCTTCCAGCAGCAGCATCTCAAAATAGGAAACCGGCGGCAGAAGCGTCACCGCTTGCGGCCGCCAGTTGATCTCATTCAGCTTCGCCGCCGTACGCGGATGCAGCGGCAGCAGCACCGGACACACGCCCGCGGCGATCGTCTCCAGCGTGTCGAGGATGGTTCTCAGCCGCCCGGGATCATCGGTGTTGGCCGCCCGGTGTACGGTGGCGAGCGCGAACGAATCCGGCGCGTAAGCCGCCGCCAGCAGGCCCCCTTGCCTTTCAGCGGCCTCGCGGAACTCCAGCACCGCATCCAGCATCACATCGCCCGTGAGCGCCGCCCGGCCGCCAAGCCCTTCGCGCGACAGATTCTCCATCGCCGCCGCCGTGGGGCAGAAGAGCACATCGCCCAGATGGTCGGCCACGATGCGATTCACTTCCTCCGGCATCTGGCGCGTTCGGCTTCTCAGCCCCGCTTCCACATGCGCCGATCGAATGCCCAGCTTGGCCGCCACCAGCGCCGCCGCCAGCGTCGTGTTTGTGTCGCCGTAAAGAATCAGCCAGTCCGGACGTTCGGCTTCGAGCACCGGTTCCAGCCGCTTCATCATCTCCGCCGTCTGCGCGGCATGCGATGCCGAACCCACACCCAGGTGATGATCCGGCGCCTGCAGCCCCAGTTGGCGAAAGAACACGTCGCTCATCGCCTCGTCATAGTGCTGCCCGCTATGCACCAGCCGATGAGTGGCGCCGGCCTCGGCAACCGCGCGGCAGACCACGGCCGCCTTTACGAATTGCGGCCGTGCTCCAATGACCGAAAGTAGTCGCATCGCCGGGGCTTGCCGTCAGGCACGCATCTGGTAGAACGACCGGATGGCGTCGCTCACATAAGCGATATCGTCCGGGGCGATCTCGCCATGCACCGGCAGCGCCAGTGATTCATTCGCCAGCCGCTCACTCACCGGAAAATCGCCCCGCGCGTGGCCAAGCTGTTCGAAACAAGTCTGAAGGTGCAGCGGCAGCGGATAGTACACTTCGCTGCCAATTCCCTGCTCCTTCAGCCAGCGCTGCAGATCATCGCGATGGTCTCCGCAGATGACGAACTGATTGTATACGTGCCGCGTCTGGTAATCGCGCGGCGAGGCTACCCTCACCGGCACGCCGGCAAGCTGCTCACGGTAGAGTTGAGCGTTGCGCCCCCGGCCTGCGGTCCATTCATCCAGATACCGCAGCTTCACCCGCAGTACGGCTGCCTGCAGCGCGTCCAGCCGCGAGTTAATCCCGATCCAGTCGTGGTAATACTTGCGCCTGGTGCCGTGCACACGCAACGCCCTCAGCCGCCCGGCCAGATCCGCTGAGTTGGTGGTGAGCATGCCGCCATCGCCGTATCCGCCCAGATTCTTGCTGGGAAAGAAGCTGAAACAGCCGATGTGCCCCAGGCTGCCCGCGCGACGCCCGTTGTACTCGGCGCCGATCGACTGCGCCGCGTCTTCAATCACCGTTACGTGGCGCCCCGCCAGAGCCCGCTCCAACCCGTCCATGTCGCAGCAGGCGCCAAACAGGTGTACCGGGATCACCGCCTTCACTTTCGGCCGCCTGCCGATCACCTCGGCCAACTGATCCATGTCCATGTTGAACGTATCGGGTTCAATATCCACGAACACGGGTTGCGCCCCAACACGGCAAATCGCCCCCACCGTGGCAAAGAACGTATAGGGAGTGGTGATCACTTCATCGCCCGGCCCCACGCCGGCCGCCAGCAGCGCCAAAAACAATGCATCCGATCCGGAAGCGCATCCGATCGCGTGGTCAGCCGAGCAGTAACCGGCGATCTCGCCCTCCAACTGCTTCACATCGTCGCCAAGGATGAATTTCTGCGAATCCACCACCCGTGTGATCTCTGCGATCACCTCGGCGCGGATCTGTCTGTGCTGCGCCTGCAAGTCCAGCAGGGGAATCGTTCGGGCCGCTGTTGTCGTCGCGCTCATATTGCCTCCACTTGAACGGCAAGCTCCACCGCATTGCCGCTTCTGATGTATTCCGAGCCACAGGTGGAGCACCGCGCCGTTTCCCTCTGGCCGAAATCAAGCTTGATTCCGCAGGCGCACATCCAACCCCGGATCTTTGCCGGATTGCCGTAAACCAGCGCATAGTCAGGGACATCGCGCGTCACCACCGAGCCCGCGCCAACAAAGGCGTACCGCCCGATCGTGACCCCGCACACCACCGTGCTATTGGCGCCCAGCGACGCTCCGCGGCGCACCAGCGTCGTCCTGTATTCATCCTTTCGCGACACGTGGCTGCGCGGATTTACCACGTTGGTGAACACCATCGAAGGCCCGCAGAACACATCGTCCTCCAGCACACAGCCCGTATAAACGGACACGTTGTTCTGAATCTTGACGTTGTTCCCGATCGTCACTTCCGGAGAAATCACCACGTTCTGTCCGATATTGCATCCCTCGCCGATCCGGCAGTTTTTCATGACATGCGAAAAGTGCCAGATCTTTGTATGAGGGCCGATTTCACACGGCTGATCCACGAATGAAGATGAATGTACGAAGTAATTTGGTTCCATAAAGCCTACATATTCATGACCCGCAGCATCGCCCGGGAATCCACCTGCACCGGCTCGCCGCCCATCTGCAACGACCGCTGGCAGGCCTGCAGCACGCGCAGAACCCGCAGCCCCTCTTCTCCGCAGGTCACAGGCTTGCTCCGCGCAGCCACGGACTGCAGAAAATGCAAACATTCGCGCCGCAGCGGCTCCTCGTGCTCGAACTCCACCGGTATGCCTTCCACTTTCCCCGCCTCCAGGTTGCCGTTGCGCATTTCGATCTTCTGATCAAATGCCACCAGCTTGTTGTCCGGCCGGGAGTCTTCAAACACGATCATCCGCTTGCTGCCGATCACCACCAGCCGCTGCTCCTTGTGCGGGTGCAGCCAACTTACGAAAATGTGGGAACGTGTGCCGTTGTCAAACAGCAGGCTGGACACCGTCACATCGGCGATATTGGGCTGCAGATATGCCCCGCCCGTCGCCGTCACCTGCACCGGCATGTGGCCGATCAGCGCCAGAATCACTGAAATATCGTGCGGAGCAAAGCTCCACAGCGCGTTCTCTTCCCGCCGGATCTTGCCCATGCTGAGGCGGTTGGAGTAGATGTACTCCACCTTGCCCAGCCATCCCGATTCGATGAGCTGACGGATCTTCAGGATCGCCGGATGGTAACGCAGCAGATGCCCCACCATCAGTATGCGCCCTCGCGCGGCGGCCTTCGAAATCATGTGCATCCCGTCGTCGGGATCAAGCGCCAGCGGCTTTTCTACAAACACATCGCGGCCGGCCTCCAGCGCCCGCAGCGCCATCGGGTAGTGCTGCTCGGCCGGTGTCGCCAGCGCCACCGCATTGCACTCGTTATCCTCCAAAGCGTCCTCGTAGCGGGCGTAGGTCCGCACACCGGGATACTGCGCGGCAATCCCCTCCAGACGCGCCGTGTCGCTTTCGCAAATCGCCCGCAAGGCGCCCAGTTGGAAGAAGTTTCTTGCCAGATTCCTCCCCCAATGTCCGAAGCCCGCTAAACAGACGCCCACCGTTCCCTCGCCCATCCCGGGCCTGCTCATGTCTGGCTGATTGGTGCTCATGCTCCAGACTGCAGTGCATTTCGCTCGCCAAGCCCAATTTCCCGCTCCAACGCACCCGGGGCCCGTCCTATGTGCCCACTTTTTTCCCTATTGCCCAAAATCACGGGAAACTTACTGCCGGATCGTAGTCGAAGTCGTTGAGCCAACGCGGTTGGTCAACCGCACCGATTGCACAGTCACCGCACTCGCATCGCCCGAAATGTTGAAGGTCTGCGTGAACAGGAACACGCTGCCAAACTGCACCGACGCCGGATCCTGAAACCAGCGGTTGAAGCTCTCTTCCACTGGTACCGTAATGGTGGAAGTTTGCAGCGTCTGGCCCGGGGCGGCGGCAAAGGTAAACGCCGCTTGTGTTACTTCTCTCGCCGTGGAATAACCCGTAATTTGGATGGATATCGTCCCGCCATTTCTGGTGGCAGTTACATTCTGGATCGAGGGCGCGGCCCGCTCAATTCTCATCGCCGCCGAGGGTGCCGGTGAACCCGTGATATCGATCCCACCGGCCCGCAGCCGCAGCGACACGGTGATCGTGCCCGCAACCGTGCCGGTTTGCAGCGCCAGCGGCACCGCCGAGACGGCCGCCGTCGCTCCCGCCGGAATGGTGAACTCCGCCACCCGGCCGCCTGAGGCAAACTGAATCGAGCTGTCGCCGCCGCCCGCCTCCGGCGCGAACGCCAGGATCGCCTGTCCGGTGATGGCGGCGGCAAATGGAGCGTTGATCGAGACCCGCACCGGCAGTTGTTCGCCCGCTCTGGCAATGGCGGGCAGGTCCGACAGAACCGCCCGTGGACTCGGCGGCAAATCCACCTTCATGCTGAACAACTCCACCACGGTCGTCCGCGCGTTGTCGGTCACGCGCACGGTAAAGCTGAAATCACCGGCCGCCGTGGGCGTTCCCCGGATCACGCCCGCCGCCGCATCGATCGTCAGGCCCCCCGGCAGGCCCGTCGCCGACCACGCATAGGGCGGGACACCACCCGTCGCCTCAACCGTCTGCGTATAGGCGGCGTTCAACAGGCCATTGGGCAACGCCAGCCGGGTGCTGATCCGCAGCGGCGCGGCCGTGATCGCCAGCGTGAACGTCCGCGCGGCCGATCCACCCGAGCCGTCGCGCACCTGAATCGACAGATTGAAGCTGCCGCCGGCGGCCGGCATGCCGCTCAAGACCCCGCCCACATCAAAGCTCAGCCCCGGCACGTTTCCGCTGGTCAGACTCCAGGTGTAGGGCGGAGTCCCTCCGGCGGCGGCGAACGTGGCGCTGTACTGCACACCCACGGCCCCCTGAGGCAAGGCTGCAGCGGTAGTAATGGTGAGAGCTGGCGGACGTACCGTCAGCGTGAACGATTCCGATACGAAGGCCCCGGCGCCATCGGCCACTCTCACCCGAAACGAAAAACTCCCGGCCGCCCTTGGCGTGCCCTGCAGGACACCCGTCGCCCCATCCAACACCAAACCGTTCGTGTCACCCGATTCGATAGACCATTGATAAGGCGCCACTCCACCGGCCGCGCGAAAGGTCTGGGTGTAGGTTTCGCCCACCACGCCTGCCGCCAGCGGCGGCCTCGTCACGATCGCTACCGGGCCCGCCTCGATGGTGAGCGAAAACTGTTTCGACGCGGTTGCCTGCACCGCATCCCTCACTTCCACGGTGAATGTCGCAGTGCCTTCGGCCCCCGCCGTTCCGGTGATCAATCCGCTCAATCCATCCAGACTCAACCCGGCCGGCAACGCTCCCTGCGATACGCTCCAGCGGTAGGGCGTGCGGCCGCCCGCCGCATCCAGCGGAAACACATAGCTTTGCCCGGCGCGCCCGGGTGGCAGCGGGCTCCCGCTCAAAATCGCAAAGACCGGCGCCGTCACCTCCAGTATCAACATTGCCGCGGCGCTCGAATTCCCCGCGTCGGTCACACTGACACCGATACTGTACTGGCCGGCCGACTGCGGCACGCCGCGGATCACTCCCCCGGAGCTGAGCGAAAGGCCCGGCGGCAGCGCAGTTGACGCGGACCACGAGTACGGCGCTCTGCCGCCGCTCACAGTAAGCGTCACGGAGTAGTTCTGTCCAACCGGGGCGGGCGCAAGCGCTGTTGTCGTAATGGAGATCGCCGAGCCTACCGTGAACGGCAGCGCATTTGAACGCGGGCCGCCCGGATTCACAACCGTGATTGGAATCGTACCCATGTTCGCCAGGAAGTTCGCCGTGATCTCGGCCGAAAGCTGCGTCGGGCCGTCGAAGTTCGTCGACAGCAGGATTCCTCCGAAGCTGATCAGAGCCCCGGGCAGAAAATTGGACCCGGCCGCAATCACCGTCACCCGCGGGCTGCCCGCCGGAACCGATGAGGGCGTCAGCGAATCCAGCACCGGCCCCTGCCCGAAAACCAATGGCGCCGCCAGCAGCGCGCCCGCCAGCACAACTTGAAGCTGTCGCATTGCTGTTCTCACCGCGGTGGTCCAACCGAGCCGCCGCCCACGGTGATTCCGATGGGAGCCGCACCGGACGGCGAAGGCGCGGGTCCGCTCTTGCGCGTCGCCGCCACGTAGCCACCGGCGGCCGCTCCGCCCGCCACCGCCAGTATCACCGCCAGAGCCTTTCGCGACCCGGCCGGGCGCTTGCCAGGCACCGCCATGTTGAATTGTGTGATGTTGGCCCGCGCGGTGAGGCCGCGGTGGGAGGCGTTCACGTGGACCGGCAGACGGCCGGCCACCTGGTTTGCCTTCAACCCCTGCGCAGCCGCCATGCCCCGCTCATCGGTCTGCACCACCAGAGTCTTCGAA
>JANRLE010000007.1:0-68164 GCA_033762895.1 Bryobacteraceae bacterium
CATCGTTGAGATCTTTTGGGGCCTTCTTGGCGTCCACATGGCAGGCCGTGCACGCCTTCTTCTCCTTCTTGGTGTACTCGGGTTTGCCAAAACCAACCGAAGTTGTCATCAGCAACCCGGTGGCTAACAGGCAGCCCGAAATCAGAATCGGCAGTTTCTTCATCTTCGTCTCCTTCGTCAAAAAAACGGCCGCCTCAGTTGATCCTCAAGCCGATGATCCCCTGGTGCGACCGAAACCCCTCAAATGTATAAAACGTCTGCGATACTCCATACCAGCGATATTCCGCCAGCACCGAACACCGCTTGCCCAGCGGCAGCGTAACGCGCGCCACCGGCTGATAGAAATCCGTCGGACGGCTGCCCGAGGACACAAACATCGATCCCCCGGCGCTCAGCCGTGCCTGCCAGGTCCAGCCCAAAGCGAGCGGAACCGTGACAAGTCCAGTCACCGTATGGGCGTTCTCCCGGTAAAACGACCGCTCACTGCCCAGCGTCTGCGGCGCCAGGTAAAGCAGATCGGAGCGGATGGTAGAGCGCGCATACTCACCGATCACCTGCACACCCTGCCCGCTGCCCGGCATCCATTCAAGCCCCATCGCCTCCTGCATGCTGCGGAACTCAAATCGGTTCAATTCGGGCGGAGTCTCATTATTCAGATACTGCAGCGAGCCGTAAAGACGGAGGCTGCCGGTCAGGGCATGACGGCCGCGGACACGCACCTTTTCATAATCGGTCAAACTGGTGCGGAACAGCACCCGGTCGCTGCGCACGATTTCCACATCCGAGTAGAGCGAAAAGCGGTCGGTCATCCGATAACCGGCGCCCATCAGCGCACCGTGCCTGCGCAACTCGCCGCGTTCAAAGGGAGCGTTGCCGAGGAACGAGGCGCGGGCCCGCCCATCGCCCCAAACATAACGATACCCGCCGCGCAGAGTCAGTCGCGCAACCGGCTCTACCAGCACTTCGGTCTGCTGCTGGTTGTAGTTCCACTCCAGCCGGTCGGAAAACGGCGTTTCGGACACGCTCGAGGCATTGTGCAGACGGTCAGTCGTCCAGGATTGCAGCACCCGCAAGCGGCCTTCGGGCCTGATTTCGAGGCCAAGGTTGGCCGTCAGGTGCGGTTGCTTGGCCGCGCCAAGAAGGCGCGCGTTCTGCGTGTTGAGAAACAGCAGCGAATCGAGGTCGATGAATCGTCCCGCGGCGGTCTGTGTATAGGTGATATCGTTGCGGGGCTGGCTGAATTGAAAGGCGCCGTTGATGTCCAGCCATCCGGCCGGCTGCGCCGTCACCAGCCCCCGGCTGAAAACGCTGCTGCCCTCGATGCCGTAGGCCTGGCGCAGGTCTCGCAACACAAGCTGTTCGCCGAAGATGGGCGCCGTCCGGTTCCCGGGCTGCGCCGCCGGGCCGGCTTCGGTGTTTTGATCATCGCGAAACTGGATGCCGCCCTGTTCCAGAGTGAGGTGCAGACGGCGCCGCTCCACCCTCACGCCGCCCCGGTAGACATTGGTGCGGTCGTTCAGGTTGTTGAGTACCGGATACTCGTTGGCGTCGGCGACGAAGTTGGTCACACCACGGCCGAAACCGCGGTCCCTTGTATAGGAAAAGTACGGGATTAACGGGCTGGCCGGCAGCAGCGCCACCTCGAACTCGGTGAACCGGCGACGGGTGTCGTAGGAACGCTGGTTGGCGAGGATCCCGCGCTCAAGCAGCGGATTGGCAAACGAGGGAAGCGCGTTGAAATAGGCCGTCGTACGGTGATCGGCGTTAAACCGGTACCACTTGCCGTCTTCGGCCGAAAGCCGTAGCCAGGCCGAAGGGTCGCCGCCCCATCCGCCGCCATAAAAGTGCGCCTGCTTCAACCACTTTTTCTTTGCATCAAGCCAGGTGTCCCAGCGCAGCAGCCGCACGCCTTCGCCGAGATTGACGATGCTGCGGTAGGTGTTGAGGTCACCGCGCACGTCGCTATTGAACCGGACCCCGATTTCAAACTCCCCGCGCACGGGCTGCTCCACCGCCTTTGGCTGAGTGGGGCCGGCTTCGGCCGGTTTCGCTTCGGCCGGTTTCTCCTGCGCCGGCTTTTCCTGCGCCGCAAGAACCAATGCCATCAATAGGAATGCGTATTTCATCGCAGTAACGCCCTGTTTACGTGCGATCCGTGTATCTTCACGTGGCACGTCGTGCAGTTGCGGATCCGGCTACTCGAAAGATCGTGGAAAGCAGGAGGCACCCCGCCGAGGGCCGCCGATTGACCGATTCCCGCGTGGCACTCCAGACATTGATTGCGAACCTCGTGCCGGGTGAGCATCCGCGGATTCGCCGAACCGTGAGGTTCGTGACAGGCGCCGCAGCCTTCCGTCCGCATCGGTGCGTGCTCAAAGGCGAACGGCCCGCGCTTGTCGCCATGGCAGCGGAAGCAGCCCGGCTCATTGGCCGAGACATCGCGCAGCGGATTGGCGCTCAGCAGCCGCCCGTGCGGATTGTGACAATCCACACACTGCACACCGCCTTCCTGCAATCTGTGCCGAAATGGTTTTTGAAATTCCGCCAGTTGTGCAACATGGCACGTGCCGCACTCCTTCAACGGCTCCTTGGGTTTGGCGGCATGCACCGAATGACAGTTGCTGCAGGAAACCTGGTTGCGCGCATGGCCGCCACGGATGGCGCCCACGCGGGTCGGCTGATTCTTGTGACAGCTCATGCAGGTGGCATTGGCCTCGCGGGCAGGCGACTTCAGAGGGTTCCGGATGTCGCCGGGAGACGCCGATTCGGCATGCACGCTACCCGGACCGTGACAGGATTCGCACGCCTTCTCTTTCCATCCCAACTTCTCACTTTCCTCCAGCTTGCCGTGCGGCGTCTTGGCAAGGCTGTTGAACAATTCTTCGTGGCAGCCCTGACACATCACCGAACCGACGTACTCCCGCCTGGCGGGCGCGGCGGGTGTGGCCGGAGGCGGTTGCTGGGCAAGGCCGGGCGCGACGGCGATCAGTCCCAGTACCGCCAGTTTCCGGATGGTATCGGTTGTGATTGAGAGTCCCACCATTTTTACTGGATATCCCGCTGCAATTGATTGACCATGAGTTTCACCGCGCAAGCCGTTGGTACGGGTGGTTCGAAATCCGGCAAAGCGTGACCACACACTATTGCGTTGGGGCATAACACCCAATCCGTCGGATCACCCAGCGTAGCATTTGTAGAACGGAAGTCCCGGCTGGAATGGACACAAAACTGTTTACACTGGAGAGCATGGCCGCCTCGCCGCTGACGAAACCGGCTTCGCAATCCCAACTATCCCACGACGATCTGCGCAGGGCCTATCGTCTGATGCTGACCTCGCGGCGGATCGACGACCGCGAAGTTCTGCTCAAACGCCAGAACAGGATCTACTTCCAGATCAGCGGCGCCGGGCACGAGGCGGTGCAGATCGCCGCGGCCTTTCATCTCCGTCCCGGTGTTGACTGGGTGTATCCCTACTATCGCGACCGCGCATTGTGCCTGGCGCTCGGGGTATCGCCGCTCGATATGCTGCTGCAGGCGGTGGGCGCCGCCGCCGATCCGGCATCGGGGGGACGTCAGATGCCATCGCACTGGGGCAATGCGGCGTTGCACATCGTGTCGGCTTCATCACCTACCGGCACGCAGTTCCTGCAGGCGGCCGGCTGCGCCGAGGCGCAGCGCCACCTGACGCCCGGTTCCGGTGAGATTACGCTGGTGTCGGCGGGCGATGGCACTACCAGCGAAGGCGAGTTTTGGGAATCGCTGAATCTGGCTTCGCTCGGCCGGCTGCCGGTGTTGTACCTGATTCAGGACAACGGCTTCGCCATTTCGGTGCCGGTTGAGCAGCAGACGGCGGGCGGCAGGATTTCCGAACTGGTCCGCTGTTTCCCTTCCCTGCTGGTGCGTGAGGTGGACGGAACGGATCTGATGGCCTCACACGGGGCGCTTGGCGAGGCGGTGGCGTGGTGCCGGGCGGGCCAGGGTCCGGCGCTGGTGCATGCGCACGTCATCCGGCCCTATTCGCACTCGTTATCTGACGACGAACGGCTCTACAAGACCGACGCCGAACGCCAGGAAGAGGCGCGCCGCGACCCGATTCTGCGATTTCCGGCGTGGTTGATGGAGGAGGGATTCGCCGACCGCCAAACCCTGCAGTGGATCGGCCACGAGGTGGAAACCGAGATCCAGCAGGCCAGTGAAGCGGCGCTGAAGGCCGAGGCGCCCGCGGCCGGTTCGACGCTGCGGCATCTCTATTCCGAACGCGTCGATCCCACTTCGGCGATCTTTGAAAGCGAAGCGGCGCCGGCGGGTGAGCCGCGCACCATGGTGGACGCCATCAACCAGACACTGGCCGAGGAGATGCGCCGCGATTCGCGCATACTGGTTTTTGGCGAGGATGTGGCCGACTGCGGGCGCCCGTCTCACCTGGCGCTGGTAAAAGGCAAAGGCGGGGTCTTCAAGGCGACGCAGGGCTTGCAGCGGGAGTTCGGCGAGGCGCGCTGCTTCAATACGCCTTTGGCCGAGGCGGCGATCGTGGGCCGGGCCATCGGACTGGCCACGCGCGGCTTGAAGCCGGTGGCCGAAATTCAGTTCTTCGACTACATCTGGCCGGCGATGATGCAGATCCGCGATGAACTGGCCACGCTGCGCTGGCGCTCGAACAATACATTCTCCTCGCCGGTGGTGATCCGCGTGGCGATTGGCGGATATCTGGGAGGCGGCGCGATTTATCACAGCCAGTCGGGTGAGGTGGCGTTCACACACATTCCCGGCCTCAGGGTGGTGATGCCGTCCAATGCCCAGGATGCCTGCGGATTGCTGCGCACGGCGCTGCGCTCGGACGATCCGGTTCTGTTCCTGGAGCATAAGAAGCTCTACCGGGAGCCCTACAACCGCGCGCCTCACCCGGGCGCCGATTTCACAATCCCCTTTGGCAAGGCGCGCATCGCCAAACCGGGACAACATCTCACGATCGTCACCTATGGGGCGCTGGTGCAGAAATCACTACAGGCGGCCACGCAGCTTGAGCGGCGCGATCCGCATGTTTCGATCGAGGTGATCGACCTGCGCTCGCTTTCGCCCTACGACTGGACGGCGATCGAGCGCAGCGTCAAGAAGACCAGCCGGGTGCTGATCGCCTATGAGGACACGCGGAGTTGGGGCTACGGGGCTGAAATCGCGGCGCGTATCGCCGATGAGCTGTTCGGCTGTCTCGACGCACCGGTGGGGCGGGTGGCGGCGCTCGACACGTGGGTGGCCTACAACCCGGCGCTGGAGGATGAGATCCTGCCGCAGCCGGATGGAATCATCCGGGAGGCCGAACGGTTGCTGCGCTATTGAGTCAGTAGCCCGAGGCCGGTTTCTCGGTGCCCAGCATCGTGCCGTTGCGCCAGGTATTGAGGCACAGCGGGTGAGTGAACACGGTGGACCCGTCGGCCACGGTATAGGTGATATCGTCGGCCAGCGGACCGGCCGGCGGATTGAGCCCGGACAAATGGCGCAGCCGCTTGGCGACTTCATGGTCGGCGCAGGCAGTGTCGCCGCTGACGCCCAGGCCGCCGATGATCTTGCCCTTGGAATCGTAGAGCGGGACGCCGCCGCCAAAAAAGATCATGCCGCCGGCGATTTGTCCCTGCCCTCCACTGGAGCCCGCCGTCGGCGCCAGCGCGGCTGAATTGAAGAGATTGGAAAAGCCCAGGCTGGCCAGGGAATGGCCCGGCTGGGTGAGCGTGTAGAGGCGCGCGGTGGACAGCGGAAGCGTGTCGACGCTGAAGGCGTTGGCGGTGTATGCCTTAGCCTTGGCGATGGCCTGACTGCCGGGCCAAACCTGTGTCGCATCGAGCGTGGAAGTGGTGGCGCCGCACAGTTCGCCATCGCGGTTGACCACGGCGGCCCACATCCGCGCACCGTTAAACAGCCCGCCGACGGGACTGTCGGCGCCAACCGTATTGGGGACGGTGAACAGTTGGCCGAAGTTGTTGCGCAGTTCCCGTTCGGTGGGCAAGCCGTCGCATTTGCCCTGTGCCAACAGGGTTCCGGGCGTCATGGCGGCAAGCGCCAGCAAAGTGATTTCGATCCGTCTCATCAGGTAGTTAGGCCTCCTCGCAAGCCGGATTCTAGCATCACTGCCGGGTGATCACCAATGACCTCCAGGACATATTGCCGGCGCCATCATAGGCGCGCACGATGATCACGTTGATGCCGGAAACCAGCGGCAGATCGGGAATCTGCCATTGAGAAGCGCCCGTGGCGAGTCCTGAGCGGCCACCGGGCCCGGTCCAGTTCACTTCCGAGATGGCCACATTATCGCTGGCCGTGCCGGTGATGGTGATGGTGGCGGCGGCAGTGGTGAGCGTGGTGAGCGATGGCGAGAGGATTTGCAGGGTGGGCGCGGTCCTGTCGTTGGGATCGGTGGGAACGCCCGGAGGGCTGTACTGCACCGACAGCGTAGCCTCGGCGGTAGCTCCCTGCTGGCCTACGGCGGTGACGCGAATCACATTGACGCCCGATTCGAGCAGTACGGGCCCGATGGCCCATTGCGCGCTGCCGACGACCGAGCCGCCAGATCCGCGGGAGTTGGCCCACAGTACCTGGGAGATCGCGCCATCGGGTCCGGCCGTACCTGTAATTACCAGTGTCGAAATCGCCGTCTGATAGATGCCGGTGGCGGCCGGGGTGACAATGCGGATCGAAGGCGCGGTGTTGGTGTTGGGCGTGGTGGGCGGGGGCGTGGTCTGAGGCGCCATCCGCAGGATACGGACCTGCTGCGCCACGCGCGCCTGGGCGGCGTCAGAGGCCGTAACAGTAACCACGTTTTCACCCAACTGCAGCGCCACGGCGGGAATGACCCAGGTCTGGGATCCGGTGGCCACCCCGGAGCCACCGCGGCTGTTGGCCCAGCTTACCTGAATTGTACCGGTCCCGCCCGAGGCCGAGCCGCTCACGGCAGTCTGTTCGTCCGTTGTTTCGAAAGCCGCCCCGGAGGGCTGGGCGATGGTAAGCTGCAGAACGGCCGGGGTGGGATTCGCCGGGTTCGTTCCGCCACCGGTGACCGAGCCTTCGCCGGCGGCGTAGAGATCCTGGATGGCGGTGATGTCCTCCTGCGCCAGCGCCGTCACGCGCCGGTAGTAGGGATACATCACCGAGGACGGGCTGTCGGAATGGCCCAGGCCGAGCGCGTGGCCCAACTCGTGCAAAATTACGCTGAACAGGTCGATCGACGCGCCGTTCTGCCACGACTCATCGTCATCAATGTGCAGATCGCCGGCAATCGGCTCAGGGTTGGGAGGCGCCGGAAAAAAAGTGTGGGCGAGCGACTTGCCCGCGCCATCGAAGGGATAGCCGTCGCCATGGTCGCCCGTGCCAAACAGGAAGTTGATGTTACGCTGCGATTGCGCGTTTCCGCCTTCAGCGAACCGGACCCTGACATACCTGGTCCAGCCGCTCATGGCGCGGACGGCTTCACTGCGCACCTGGCTGGCGGTGAGCCGGCGGGTCATCGATCCAAATGAATAAGTCAACTCGGAGGTACCCTTGCCCGCGCCGTCCCAACCCTCGCCGACCTTGGCGACGATCTGTCCGATGCGGCCGGTGGCGGTAATGGCGCCGGCGCAGGCCTCCACCGGACGGCCTTCGGCCAGATCGCGGGAGACCGGAAACAGATAGGAAACCTCATCCCACTCGGCGAGCCGCGCGAGTGCGGCCGCACCGCCCTTGACGAGCATCTGCCATGCCACCAGGTCCGGATTCTGCTGAATGGAGGCCCCCTCTTCGAGCACAATGGCCTCCGCCACGGCACGGTCCACGTCGGAGTGGAACTCGACCAGAATACTCTGAACACCGGTATCTCCAGGAATCGGCACCAGCAAGCCCGCCGCAAGCAATGCCGGGCTGATCTTTTGATCCGGCCGCAGGCGGCCTGCCCACTCGAGATTCAGATCGTCGAGCGCTACCCCGTCAGGCAGGGCGGCGATCAATCCGCGCTCAGGAACGAACTGTACTACCGTCGCACCCCGCTGTTGCAGGGTCTGCACTTCAGAGATTCCCGGTACTGCGCGGTACACCAGCGTCCAGTGCCACTTGCCTTCGTCCTTTCGCTTTAAGGAAGCCGACGCTTCAAGCGCCTGCGAGTAACGTTCGCCGGTGGCCGTCTTCAGATACAGGCCCGGTTGAGCCCGGCCCGCCGGAGCGAACGCACATAGAGCGAGTGCCGCGGCAACGAAGGCCGCGGTTGAATTTGGCTGCTGGAATTGCATGGCCTCAAAATTGTTATCGGCTTTTGGGTGAGAACTTTTGGAGTTTGCGGCCACTTTTTATGTGAGGGCTTTCGCCCCATGGAGCCAGCCGATGCAGATTCACTTACAAACGTTCTCGTTCCTGATGGCCGCCACAATCGCTCTCGCCCAGTCTTCCTCGTTTCGAATCAACACGCTGGGAGTCCAAAGCGGTGATGCGGCGAACGCTGCGCAGATTCCAGCGCTCGAAGATATCCGCGGCCTGGCGGTTGACCTTGCCGGTAACATCTATGTCAGTGAAAGCTCGCGGCACCGGGTAATACGGATAACTCCTGCGGGGATTACCCTCACCGTGGCGGGGACGGGCACACCGGGCTTTTCCGGTGACAACGGCCCGGCGGCGGCGGCACAACTGAACTTCCCCTATGGACTCGCCACCGATACACAGGGTAACGTGTATGTCGCCGACCTCGGCAATGCCCGGATCCGCCAGATCAGCACCGATGGCCGCATCCGCACGATCGCCGGCGGCGGTGTATCGTTGGTCACAACGGCCGGGGCCACGGCGCTATCGGTGGCGCTGCGGGCGCCGCGCAACGTGGCCGTCGACACGGCGGGCAACGTGTTTGTTTCCGATTTCGAAGATCAGCGGGTGCTGCGGGTGGGCGTGGACGGCCGGATGACGATCGTGGCGGGAACCGGACTCGCCGGGGCGGCGGCGGAATCGGCATCCGTGCTGACGGCGGTGTTCCGCTACCCGGCGGGACTGTTTGTGGATGCCGGAGGCACGCTCTATGTCGGTGACAGCGCCAACCATGTGATCCGGCGCATCAGCGGTTCGATGGTTACCACCATCCGCGTCACGCCAACTGAAAGCTATGTCAATCTGCCGACCGGAGTGGCGATGGACGCCTCGGGCAATCTCTACGTCGCCTCTTCGGGCCTGGAGCAACTGGTGAGGGTGACACCGGCGGGCGTTCCCACGGTTCTGCTGGCCGGCGGAGTACGAGAGGTGGCGATCGGCGCTGCGGGGACGCTTTATTGCGCCACGGCGACGCAGGTGCGGCGAATGGATGCCGCCGGACAATGGACGGTGACCACGGCCTCGGCCGCCGTCGCGTCGCAGCTTCCGCTGACGGCACCGGTTGACGTGCAGGCGGAGGCGCAAGGCGGGGTCGTGGTCGCCGATAACCTGAGCAACCGCGTGGTGCGCATCAGCGCGGCGGGCGTCAGCAGTTTGGTGGCGGGCTCGGGGGAAGGAGGATTCTCGGGAGACAACGGACCGGCGCTTTCGGCCCGGCTGAACAACCCGCAGGGAGTGGCGGCAGGCGCCAACGGCGTTCTCTACATTTCCGACACGCTCAATCACAGGGTACGGCGCGTGGATGCGGCCGGCAACATCGGCACGGTGGCCGGCACCGGTATGGCCGGGCAGACCGCGGACACGCGCCCGGGGGTTCAGGCAGCAATCAACGCCCCCACCGGCATCGTAGTGAACGCGAGCGGCGACGTCTATTTCGCCGACACGCTCAATCACATGGTGCGGCGGCTGAACAGCGCCGGAATGCTGATGCCGGTGGCGGGCAACGGACAACCGGGCTTCCGGGGCGATCTGGCCGCGGCGCTCTCGGCGCAGCTCAACACGCCACGGGGCCTTGCCGTGGCCTCTGACGGCAGCCTCTACGTGGCCGACAGTGGGAACCAGAGGGTGCGCAAAATCACCCCGCAAGGTCTGATTCTGACCGTAGCCGGCACGGGAACCGCCGGGTATTCGGGAGACGGCGGCGCGGCGACGGATGCGCGGCTGAACATGCCTTCAGGAGTTTCCGTCGATGCCTCGGGCGCGCTCTACATCGCCGACACCGGCAACCAGCGCGTGCGCCGGGTGACGCCGGACGGCCTCATCAGCACCGTGGCGGGATCCGGGACGAAGGGATTTTCCGGAGACGGGGGACCTGCTTCGGCCGCCAACCTGGACTCGCCCTCGGCGGTCTCGGCAGGGTCCACTGGCGCCGTATATGTCGCCGACCGCGGGAACCAGCGCATCAGGCAACTGACGCTGGATCCGGCGGCGACCCCGGCCGGGACTGGTACCGGCACGCAAAGCGGCGATTTCAGGGTAGTGCATGCGGCCACGCTCGAAGCCGGACCGGTTGCACCCGGGATGTTGGTGACGATTTTGGGCGAGGGGATCGGGCCGTCCATTCCGGCATCGGGAAAGGCGTCCGCGGCGGGGCCGCTGGAGACGACCGTGCAGGGGACACAGGTGCTGTTTGACGGGCAGGCGGCGCCGCTGCTTTACCTGCAGTCGAACATGATTCAGGCACAGGCGCCTTACCGCATCAGCGAGCGCGCGAACTCATCGTTGCAGGTGATGCGCGAGGGACAGATGCGGGGCCAGACGGTGCTGAGCGTGACGGCCGCGGCGCCTGGCGTTTTCACGACGGGGGGCGGCGCGGGACCGGCGGCAGCCCTCAACGAAGACCTTACGGTCAATACGGAGATCAACGCGGCTCCGCGCGGGGGGCTGGTGACGTTCTTCCTGACTGGAGAAGGCGCGCTCACGCCGGCGGGTGTGGAGGGGCGGCTGGCGGCGGCGCCTTATCCTGCGCCAACGCAAACTCTGAGCGTCCAGATCGGGCGGCAGACGGCGGAGCTTGTCTCGGCCGGCGCAGGAGTTTCGCTGCCCGGCCTGCTGCAGGTTGTGGCGAGGGTACCGCGCAGCGCCGGCACCGGCGCTCAGCCCTTGCAGGTGACGATTGGAACCGCTGTGACACAGGCCAATGTGACGGTCTATGTGAGGTAACCGGAGCCGTGGTAGGATAGGCAAAGAAAAAGCGAACCGCGCATCCTATCCTATGTCGGATCTCCAAACGCAACTGGACCTGCTCCGCCAGCGCGTCGCCCGCATCAACAGCAAATATTCCGAAGCCCCGCAGCGGGGAAACGAACCTGCCGAATCGCGCTACGGCGTGGAAGAATGGCTGGATGGCGAGGAAGTGGAAACCCCGGGCGGACACCATTTTGTCACCTGCCGGAGGTGGGAACCCCATCGCCGCCACGGCTCGATGGACATCGCCACGCTGTCAGAACTGCCCGACGATCTGCTGGAAGCCGTATCGGAAGGAACGATAGGCGCGGCGCCGCCGTCCCGCTGGTGTTTCCTTGACACGGAAACCACAGGGCTTGCCGGCGGAACGGGAACCTACGCATTTCTGATCGGCGTAGGGTACCTCGATGGCGGAGCCTTCCGCGTCAAGCAATACTTTCTGCGCGAGCCGGGCGAGGAAGCAAGCGCGCTCGAGGCATTAAACGAACAGCTTGCGCAGTTCGATGTGATCGTCACCTACAACGGCAAGTCGTTCGATCTGCCGCTGCTTGAAACGCGTTTCCGGATGGCGCGCATGCGGCCACCGTTTGATCGCATGGGCCACCTGGATCTGCTGCACGGGGCACGGAGGCTTTGGAAGCTGCGGTTTGACAACTGCCGGCTGATGGAGCTGGAGAACCAGATTCTGGGCGTGGAGCGCGAGGGGGACGTACCGGGAGAACTGATCCCGTACCTCTATTTCGACTATCTGCGCAAGGGCGAGATCCTGCGTCTGGTGCCGGTGTTCCATCACAATGCGATCGATGTGTTGACGCTGGCCTGTCTGACGGCGATTGTGCCGTACGCCTTTCGCGATCCACGGGAAGCGCGGCTGGTGCATGGCGCCGAGATGATGGGGCTGGCGCGGTGGCTGCAGAAGGCGGGGCGGCTGGAAGAAGCGCTGGCATGGATGCGGCAGGCGCTGGAGCGGAGGCTTCCGGACGCGCTGCTGTTCCGCGCAATGTGGGATGTGGCGCAGTTAGAGCGCAAGCTGGGCCGCGAGCATGCGAGCCTGGCCATGTATGTGGAGTTGGCCGCGTCGCGCAATCCGCACCAGGTGCAGGCGCTTGAAGAACTGGCGAAGCACTACGAACATCGGGAACGCAATCACTCGATGGCGCTGGAGTTTACGCGCCAGGCGCTGGCGCTGAACGACGGCGCGGAGCTGCGCCACAGGAAGGCGCGGCTGGAGCGGAAATTGGCGCCGCGGCTGGCGCCCCGGCTACTCTGAATCTGATGCCTCAACTGGCCTATATCCTCGACATGGATGGCGTCCTCATTGACTCCAATCCATTCCACACCATTGCCTGGCGGGAGTACCTATCGCGCTTCGGTTTGTCCGCCGATACATTGATGGAGCGCATGCACGGAAAGCGCAATGACCAGATCGTCCGCGACCTGTTCGGCCGCGAGCTGAGCGCCGAGGATGTCTTCGCGCACGGAGCCGCCAAGGAGGCGCTGTACCGCGAGTTGATGCGTCCGCAACTGGCCGCGCACCTTGTGCCCGGGGTGGTGGACTTTCTGAGCCGCAACATGGGGCGGCCGATGGGTGTGGCGTCAAACGCCGAACCGGCCAACATCGACTTTGTGCTGGATGAAGGACGGTTGCGGGGTTATTTCCAGGCCGTCATGGATGGCCACCAGGTGAGCCGTCCGAAGCCTGACCCGGAGATCTATCTGGCGGTGGCGGGGCGGCTGGGCGTGGCGCCGGCGCAGTGTGTCATTTTCGAGGATTCAGCAGCGGGTCTGGAGGCGGGCCGTGCGGCCGGAGCGCGCATTGTGGCCGTGCGTACCACCGATGCGCCACTGCCACCGGCCGACTATGAGGTTCGCGATTTCCACGATCCCGGATTGTTGACATGGCTATCCCATCTCGAATCCTGATCGCTGTCATCGTGCTAACGGAGGCGGCGGCGGCGCCGCTGCGGGTGCGCCACCTGGCTGCCTGGCCCGAAGGCAGCGAGGTGGTCATCGAAGGCCAGGTGACGGGCCGGGCAGTGGTTTTCCCGGTGCATGCGCACCTCCCGATCCGGGACGTGGAGGGATCGGCCATCGTGCTGGAAGCTCCCGAGTTCATGTTTGAGCGGGTTGCGCCGGGTGATCGTCTGGAGGTGCGAGGCATTCTGGCGATGAGCGGCGGGATGCGGGTCTTACGCCCGGTACAACTCACGACGCTCAACAACACCGCGCCCCCCACGCCACGGCTGTTTCGGGCCGGGGAGTTACAGCATCCATCGGCGCTGGGGCAGACGGTGAGGGTGGAAGGCCGTGTGATGGCGATCGGCGAGGACGCCGCCGGCCAGTATCTGGTGCTCGACGACCGCCAGGCTGAACCCTATCCCGTGTATCTGCCCAAACGCTCCGCATCGGGACTGGCGGCGTTTCATGTGGGTGACCGCGTGGAGGCGATGGGAATCGCCAGCCGGGACGGAACATTTCGCCTGGAGGCGCCCGAGGCGGGAGCAATCGTGCTGGTCAGCCGGGGCTGGATCATTCCTCCCAGGCAATTCCTTTTCATCGCCATTTCGCTGGTGGTTTCACTGACGTGGTGGTGGCATCGGCGCAGGCGCGCGCGCCTGCGGCATCGCACCATCCGTGTACTGAACGCGATCAGCGAGGACCTGCTGTCGGCAACCAGCCTTGAGGAGCTGGCGCGGAAGATCGACCAGAGTCTGCCGGTAGCGGCGGCTTTCTCGCAGGTCACGCTGTACCGCTATGACAGAACCCGCGAGCGGCTGGAGAGCATTGCCGCGGATGGGGAAACGATCGATCCGGCGGCGCGACATGAGGGCGCGCTGGAGCAGGCCGTCGCATTGTGTTTCCGCAACCGCACGCCGCTTCGGGTGGCCGACGCACAACACAGCCCGCTGTTCTGGCGATCGGCCGGGACCAGCCGTCTGCGCCGCCTGATTGTACTGCCTGTGCAGGCGCGCGATGAACTGGTAGGAGTGCTAAGCCTGAGCGGCCGCAAACAGGGCCGGCGTCTCAGTTCCGAAGAGCTTGCCGCGCTGCAGCACCTTGGAAACCAGGCGGCGATTGTCGTCAAACAGATCGAACAGGGCCAGCGCAGGGAGCAGTTGGTGCGAAGCGAGAAACTGGCGGCCACGGGCCAGTTGATGCGTGGGGTGGCGGGCGAGTTGCGGGAGCCGCTGGATTCGATCATGGCACTGGCGCGGCGGTTGCTGGAATTGGGTAACCAGGAAGCGAGACCCATCGTGACGGAATCAATGCGGGCATCGGCCATCCTGTCGAGGATGGGCGAAGCGGCGAGGCTGGAACAAGACCAGGCGCAGCCGGCCGACATCAATCACTCGGTAGCCCAGGCCGTGGACCGGTGCCGGCGGGAATGGCTGGAACTGGCGGTGGACATCACCTTTGAGCCCCATCCCGGGCCGCTGTGGGTGCAGGGCTCGGGAATGCAACTGGAGCAGGCGATCCGCAACCTGGTTTCTCTGGCCGCGCGGGCGGCGCTTGACTCCACCAGCCCGGCGGTGGATGTGGAGTGTTTATTGATGGCGCGCCGGGCGGTGATCGCCATTGAATACGCGTCGGGTGTGTGCCTGGAGGACGCTCCGGCATTGGCGGGCGCCGGGGATGAGGTTGGGGGGCTGGGGTTGGGGGTCTGCCGTGGCATAGTACAGGGCAACGGAGGAGATCTGGGGCTGGAACGCGGAAGCGATGGCCGCTGGCGGATTGAAGTATCGCTGCCGTCGGCGTTTTCAGGAGAAACGGGCGCGCAGGCGGCGGGACAGGCGCGGCCGGCGCGGCCGCTCACTGCTTTGCTGCTGGAACCGGAGATCGCCGTACAGAGGAGATTGGTCTCGGTGTGGGCGGCGCACGGCCACAGGGCGATGCCGGTGGCTAACGAGTCAGAAGCGATCGAACTGTTGGGCCGCATCCGGGTGGACGTAGTTTTCTGCGCGGTGAGGGTCGGGCAGATGAGTTGGGTGGAGATTTTCGACCATATTCGCGACCGGGCGCCGGCGTTTGTGCTGCTGTCGGAGGGGATGGAATCGGACGAAGCGGCGCTGTTTCCGGAACAGGAGGGAATGCTGCTGCGCAAGCCGGTGGACGCCGGCGAAGTGGGGCGGCTGCTGGAACGAATCGCGGCGATTGTAGAGAGCGGCGTGCTGGCGCGGGTTTGAAACCCCCGGCGGCCGGGCTGCGTACAATAAAGGTGAGATGAACCGCAGGCTTTTCTTCCACACGCTGGCTGCCGTTTCCGCGGCCTGGACAACCGGGAAGTTGGGGGCGCAAAACAAGTACACAGGCCCCAGGCCTCCCAAGCCTGATGTACCTTATCTGCTTCACGCCACCAACCTGCTGGAGACGGAAGCCGCGGAGGCCAGCGAGGAAAAACGCAAGGACGACACGGCGTATGTGGTGAGCGGCACGGCGTCGCCGGCGCGCACACCGCTGGCTGAGCCGATCTTCCTCATCGAAGCGAAGAAGCTGGTCCCGGAAAAGCTGCAGCTTTACAAGCTGGAGGCAAAAAACGGGAAACGGGAAGTAGTCTTCCCTCCGCCCAACAAGCGGAAGAAGGACGGCGCGCGGCCGATCCACATGAGCTACCGCCGTCTGGGAGAGGGGCTGTTCCGCATCGAAGCCAACGAATTCCTTGTCAACGGGGAGTACGCGCTGACGCCGGAAGGCTCCAACCAGGTCTTTCTGTTTCAAGTCTACTAATGGCGGGCCTGGCCAGTGTGGTATGCTGATTGACCGCTAAGGGGACATGCCACATAAGACCGCCCTGCCTAAGATTTGTATCGCTCTTGGGCTTTCGACAGTCAAGGATCTGATCCGGCACGCGCGGCAGGAAGCCGAGGCGGGCGAGACGTTTCTGGAATTCCGCGTGGACTACCTGCCCGATCCAATGGCGGGCGTACAGGCGATCCGCCAGTTTCTGGCGGAGTTTCCGCAGTGTACGATTCTGGCGACCTGCCGCCGGCACCAGAACCACGGCCACTATAACGGCAGCATTGAAGAACAGATCCGCATACTGGAAGCGGCTCTCGATGCGGGGGCCCGGGCGGTTGATATTGAACTCGAAAGCGCCGAAAGCGCTCCGGTGGGGAAGTTGGAGCCGCTGCGCTCCCGGTCGTGGCTGATCCTGAGTTACCACAATTTCGGCGGGACGCCATCGCTCGAGGCGGTGATGCGGAGGATGCTGAAGTACCCGGCTGACGCCTACAAGGTGGTGAGTACGGCGCGCAAGCCGTCGGACTGCCAGCGCATCCTGTCGCTGGCCAAGACCCACCCACGCACGGGGCTGATCCTGCTGGCGATGGGCGAACTCGGTTTTCCCACGCGGGTTCTGTCACCGGCCATGGGCGGCATCTATACCTACGCCGCACCCACGTCGGCCGAAGGCACGGCGGCCGGACAGGTATCGTCGAAGATGCTGCGGCAGATGTTTCGCGTGGAGAAGTTCACCAAGGCCGCCAGGATCTACGGCGTGGTGGCGGACCCGGTGCGGCATTCCATCTCGCCAGCCGTACACAACCGGGCGTTTCAGGCGCGGCGGCTGGACAGCGTTTATCTTCCGCTGCTGGTGCATCCGCCGCAGTTGAAGGATTTTTTCCTGTTCGCCGAGAAGCTGCCGCTGGCGGGGTTCAGCGTCACGATTCCGCATAAGCAAAAAGTGATCCGCTACCTGGACGCGGTGGAACCACTGGCAAGGCGGGTAGGGGCAGTGAACACGGTGTGGCGCAAGGCGGGCAAGTGGCGCGGAACCAACACGGACGTGGAGGGTGTGACCATTCCGCTGGCAAAGAAGATCCGGCTGTCGAAGTCGAAAGTGCTGGTGGTGGGAAACGGCGGCGCGGCGCGCGGGGCGGCGTTTGCGCTGGTGGACGCGGGCGCGAACGTATCGCTGACAGGACGGAATCCGGACCGTGTGCGGGCGCTGGCGAAAGCCTGCGGCGCCGAATCGCTGCTCAAGGACCAGCTTGCCTCGCGTTACTTTGACGCGGTGGTGCATGCGACGCCGATCGGGATGCACCCGCATGTGAATGAGTCGTTCTTTGAGGACCAGATTCCGGCCGATATTGTGTTCGACATGGTCTACAACCCGATGGAGACGCGGTTACTGAAGCTTGCCGGCGATCAGAACAAGGAAGTGATCACCGGGCTGCAGATGTTTCTGGAACAGGCGGCGCGGCAGTTTGAGATCTGGACCGGCGAATCGGCGCCGAGGGCAGCGATGGAAAAAGCGGCGCTCGAATCGCTGGGACACTAGTCCGGTTTGAGGACGATCACCGCCAGAGGCGGCAGGGTGAGACTGACGCTTGCCGGCCGGCCCTGCCATTCCGTAGGCTCAGCCATCACCGCGCCGCCGTTGCCCACGTTGCTGCCCCCGAACTGCGCGGCGTCGGTGTTGAGCAACTCCCGGTAGACGCCTTTGTGCGGAACGCCGATGCGGTAGTTGTGGCGCGGCACCGGGGTGAAGTTACAGACGAACAGCAGGAAGCGGCTGCGATCCCTGGCGAATCGCAGGAACGAGATGACGGACTGATCGACGTCGCTGAGATCCACCCATTCGAAACCTTCCCAGTGAAAGTCGACTTCATGGAAAGCGGGCTCGCTGCGATAAAGACGATTCAGTTCGCGCACCATGTTCTGCAGGTTGCGGTGATAGTCAAACCCCAGCAGGTCCCAGCGCACGGCGCGCTTCTCGCTCCATTCCTCGTACTGGCCGATCTCCTGTCCCATGAAGAGCAGTTTCTTGCCCGGATGCGCCCACATGTAGGCGAGAAAGGCGCGGACATTGGCGAATCGCTGCCACTCATCGCCCGGCATGCGGCTGATGAGCGAGCCCTTCATGTGAACCACTTCGTCATGCGAGATGGGCAGCAGAAAATTCTCAGTAAAAGCGTAGAGCAGGCTGAAGGTGATGTCGTTATGGTGGAACTTGCGGAACACCGTCTCCATCTTGAAGTAGTGCAGCATGTCATGCATCCAGCCCATGTTCCACTTCATGGTGAAGCCGAGCCCGCCCAGGTGAACGGGGCGGCAGACGCCGGGGAAGGAGGTGGACTCTTCGGCCACGGTGAAGGCGCCGGGCAACTGGTGCACCAGTTCGTTGAACCTGCGAAGAAAGTCGATCGCCTCCAGGTTCTCGCGGCCGCCGTAACGGTTGGGGATCCAGTCACCGGGCTGGCGTGAGTAATCAAGGTAGAGCATGGATGCGACGGCGTCCACGCGCAGGCCGTCGATGTGGCAGTGCTTCAGCCAGTAAAGGGCGCTGGAGAGCAGGAAGGCGCGCACCTCGTTGCGGCCGTAGTTGAAGATGAGCGTGCCCCAGTCCAGATGCTCGCCCTGGCGCGGATCTTCATGTTCGTAGAGCGCGCTGCCGTCAAAGCGGGCCAGGCCGTGGGCGTCCTTGGGGAAGTGGCCGGGGACCCAATCGAGGATGACGCCGATGCCTTCCTGATGGCAGCGGTCGACGAAATAGAGAAAATCCTCCGGTGGTCCGAATCTGGAGGTAGGCGCAAAGAAACCGGTGACCTGGTAACCCCAGGAACCCGAGAACGGATGTTCCAGGATGGGCATCAGCTCAATATGCGTGAAGCCCATGTTCTTGGTATAGGGGATGAGCGCATCGGCGATCTGTCGATAGCTGAGCAGTGCGCCGTTTTCGCCGTGCAGCCACGATTCGAGGTGGACCTCGTAAACCGAGACGGGCTGATCGAGGATGTTGCCGCCGGCGCGGGCTTCCATCCACTGCTGGTCCTGCCATTGGTGGCAGGGAATGCCCCACACGCGGGAAGCAGAGGCCGGCGGCACCTCGGCGTAAAAGGCATAGGGATCGGATTTGAGCTGACGGTGTCCATCGCGGCGGGTGACGGCGTATTTGTATGTGCTGCCGCGGGTGAGAGCGGGGAGGAAAAGCTCCCACACGCCGCCGTCGCGCAGGCGCATGGGATGCATGATTTCGTTCCAGTGATTAAAATCGCCGGCGACAGAGACCGATTGCGCGTGCGGCGCCCACACGGCGAAGCGCACGCCTTCGACGCCCTCGCACGAAACGGGATGCGCGCCGAGGGTGCTCCAGCCTTCGGCCAGCGTGCCTTCAGTGTGAAGGTGCAGTTCGTAGCTGGTGAGCAGCGGAGGGAAGCGGTAAGGATCCTCACGTTCCGCCACAACGCCGAACGGATATTCCACTCTCAGGCGGTAGGGCTGTATTTCACCTGGAAGGGAAACCGAGAAAAAGCCCTCGGTGTGGCGGCGCGGCATGGGATGGACCGCAGCGCCGATGAGCACATGGGCGGAGACGGCGCCCGGAAGCAGCGCGCATACCTCCCAACCGGACTCCAACGCGTGTGGTCCAAGAATGCGGAAGGGATCGCCATGACGCCCCGCCACGAGTTGCTCGATTTCAGATGAGATCACCAAGGCTATTATGGCAACAATGCTCGAATTCATACAGGCGCTGCCGAAGGCCGAGTTGCACGTTCACCTGGAAGGGTCGATTGAACCGGAGACGCTGCGGCGCATCGATCCGTCATTGAGCATCGGGGAAATCAGAGAACATTACGGATACACGGACTTTGGCGGCTTTTTGAAAAGCTTCGCGTGGGTGGCGCGTCGGTTGAAGGGGCCGCGCGAGTATGCCATCGCCGCAAGCGGACTGCTGGAGGGCCTGGCACAGCAGAACGTCCGTTACGCCGAGATCACGCTTTCGGCCGGCGTGGCGCTGTGGATGGGCCTGGACCTGGGGGCGATCCATGAGGCGCTCAACCGGGCGGCGGCCGGATCGAAGGTTGAGGCGTGGTGGATCTGGGATGTGACCCGGCAGTGGGGACCTGTACCGGCCTACGATGTCCTGGAGATGGCGGTGGAACGGCGCGGCGAGGGAGTGGTGGGCTTCGGGATCGGCGGAGACGAAGCGCGCGGGCCGGCGGGCTGGTATCGCGACATCTTCGAAAGGGCGAAGGACAAGGGACTGCGGCTGGTGTGCCACGCGGGGGAGACGGCGGGGCCTGAGTCGGTTGAGGGCGCGCTGGCGATCGGGGCGGAACGCATCGGCCATGGCATCGCCTGCCATCAGGATCCGGCGCTGATGGCGCGGCTGGCAGAATCGGATATCCCGGTCGAAATCTCCATTTCAAGCAATGTGCGGACCGGCGCGGTGTCGGCTTTGGGTGAACATCCGGTGCGGCGGATCTTCGACGCCGGCGTCGCCGTGATTCTGAACACCGACGATCCGCCGATGTTCGGCACGACGTTGAACGGAGAATACCTGCTGGCGGCGAACGAGTTCGGTTTCACGAAGGAAGAACTGCGGCGGCTGGCGGAAAACAGCTTCCGCTACGCCTTCCGCTGGAACCGGCCGTTCCCAGGGTAGCGGGCAACGGTGAGACCATTGGAGTAGATCCTATGCTTGCCGCAATGATGATGGTGGCCGCGCTTGGCGATTGGGTTCCCGCGCGCTGGCCCTCGAACGATCCTGCCACGCTCGAGCATCTGTCCGGCTCCAGCGTGAATTGCCTGCTGATGGAACAGAAACACTGGTCAGGCGCTTTCGCCACTGAAGCGGCGGCGAAGAACATCGCGGTGCTGGGGGTAATACGGCCGGGCGGCGATACGCCGCACGCGGTGCGCACGGCGAAGGAGCAGAAGCTGACGGGCGTGGTGCTGGAAGGCGAGTTCGCCAGAGCCGAAGCCGACGGCGCGAGGGCAGCGGCGAAGTCCCTGGAACTGGCTTTCATCCTGCTGCCGCCCAGGCGCGCGATCTCCTTTAATGGTACGGACGGGATCGTTGGCACCTCCCAGGGACTGTGGCCCGGTATCCGGCAGGTGGATGAGAAGGACAAGGACAAAGCCCATGCGATGCCCAGCGGGGGCCCGTGGATCGACACGAATGCCGGGTTCCTGCGGTTTGCCCGCGCGATGCACAAGGGGCCGTTCTGGGTTTCCGCCACACCTCCGGAAGGACAGGTAATTCCGGCGGACCGCTATCTGCAAGCCATCAGCGACTCGGCGATGCTGGGCGCGCATTGGATACTCACCCTTGATTCGCAATTCAGCCGCAAACTGTTGGCGGGCGATGCGGTGGCGCTGAAGGACTGGAAGGCGATCCTGCGGCAGGTGGCGTTTTATGAAAAGCACAAAGCCGTGCGGGCGATGCCACCCTATGGCCAGATGGCGGTAGTACAGGATGCCAGCTCGGGCGCGCTGCTGTCGGGCAACGTGCTGGACATGATCAGCGTGAAGCATACGCCGGTGCGGCCGATCCCCGGTGCGCGGCTGGGGCAGGAGTCGCTCAGCGGCGCGGCGATGGCCGTGAATCTGGATCCGGAAGGGCTCACGGCGGAACAGAAGGAAGCGTTGAAGGCCTACACGCGTTCAGGCGGCACCGTGCTGAACGGGCCGCCGGGCTGGAGGATGCCATCGGCCAGCAGGAATCAGGTCACCGTGGATGAAGCCGACGTGGAGAAACTGGACCAGATCTGGAAGGAGATGAACACGATGATCAACCGGCGCAACATGGGTGTGCGGCTGTTCAACGTGTCCAGCATGCTTTCCTATATGCAGGCCGAAGGCCAGCGGGCGGTGCTGCACCTGGTGAACTACTCCGGATATCCGGTGGAGAACGTGACGGCGCACGTTTTGGGCAAGTGGAAACGCGCGTGGGTGGAAACGCCGGACGGGGCGCGTAAAGCGGTGGAGCCTTACGAGATTGAAGAAGGCGAAGGGGTGGGACTGGACATCGACATGGTGCCCGCCAGCGCGATCGTGACGTTGGAGAAATAACTTGCCGCCGCTGCTGCTGACCGCCGTACTGATTGCGGACTGGGTACCGGCGCGATGGTTTTCTTCCGATCCCGCCTCGCTTGAACTGGTGAAAGGCTCGGCGGTGAACTGCCTGCTGGTGGAGCGGGCGGATTGGTCGAAGGAGTTTCTGGCGGCGGCGGCGGCGAGGAATGTGCGCGTGCTGGCAGTCATCCGCGGGAACGAGGACGCCGGGCCGGCGCGGTCGCTGCCATTTGATGGCTATGTGCTGGAAGGGGTGGACCTGCCAATGGGGGACAGGCCGGTGATCCGGCTGCCTTTGCGGCGCGCGATCCGCTTTGGTGATTCCGATCCGATTCTCGGTACATCGCAGGGCGTATGGCCGGGCATCGAAGTGGAGCATGGCGGACCGAAGGAGGCCGGTCCTACGGGGAGCGCGTGGATTCACACCAACAACGGGTTTCTGCGCTTTGTACGTTCGATGGCGGCGCGGCCATTCTGGATGGGCGTGACGCCGCCCGAAGAACCGCTCGCCGTCTCCCGTTATCTGCAGGCGGTGGCCGATGCGGGCGCGGCCGGCGCGCGATGGATCGTGGCCATTGACGGCGCTTTCCAGAAGCGGCTGCTGGCGCGAGACAGAGCTTCGATGGCTGACTGGAAACGCCTGCTGGCTCACGTGAGTTTCTACGAGGAGAACAGGCAATGGCGCCAGTGGGAACCGAAAAGCCGGCTGGCGCTGATCCAGGACACGGCCAGCGGCGGTCTGGTGACGGGCAATCTTCTGGACATGCTGAGTGTGTTGAACACGCCGGTGCGGGCGGCGCGCGCAGTGACGGCATCGGTCCTGAAGGACGCGGCGGTGACAGTGACACTGGACCCGCGGGGCTATACGGCGGAACAGAAGGCGCTGATCGCGCGGTTCGTTTCGGGCGGTGGAAAAGTGGTGGCCGGACCCGAAGGCTGGAGGATGCCCGTGCCCGGCGGCGACCGCTTCCAGTTCGATCGCAACGAGTACCGGCAACTGGAGGCGATCTGGCCAGAGCTACACAACGCCATCAGCCGGAAAAATTTCGGAGCGCGATTGTTCAACGTGTCCGGCGCGGTGAGCCACCTGCTGGGAGAACCTGGAGGGCGGGTGGTGCTGCAACTGGTGAACTACACCGACTATCCGCTGGAGGCGGTGACGGCTTTCGTTGAGGGCCGTTACCGCAAGGCTGTGCTGCTGACGCCGGACGGGGCGCCGCGCGCGCTGACGGTGTTTGAGGCACCCGACGGGACAGGCATCGAGATTGACCGGATGGGCGTATGCGGCGCGGTGGTGCTGGAGTAGGCGCTAATCGACTTTGAAGAGACTGGCGCGATCGACACGCTCGCCGCGGAAGAAGACCGAGGAGATCCGCTCAGTGGCGGCGATTTCTTCGAGCGGATTGCCGTCCACGACAAGGAAGCTGGCCTCGAGTCCCTTGCGGATGCGGCCGGTACGATCGGCGAAACCGAGCGCCTGCGCGTTTGCGGAAGTGGCCGCCTGCAATGCGGCGTGCGGGGGAATTCCGGCCTTCACCCACAACTGCAGCTCACGGTGAATTGCCGGCCCATGTACGAGAAGCGGGATGCCGGAGTCTGTTCCAGCGAGCAGGGGGAGGCCGGCCTTCCACGCGCGCAGAAGCTTGTCCGAGGCCGCCTCCAGCGTCTCGCCGGGGGCGCGGCCATCCGGCTTCAGAAGTTTACGCGCGGCCTCGATCATCCCTTCCGGCGCCACCTGCAGGACCAAGGAAAGATCGAGCAGGGCGGACTTGCCGAGGCTGGCTTCAACGCGCGCCTCGGCGGCGGAGAGCGAGGGCTGATCGAAGCGCGGGGAGGCGTCCGCGACGGCTTCGGCGCCCAGCAGTTCGCCACTGGCGATCTTCGCCCTTACGGCCCGCAATTCCGGGGGATCGCCCACACTGCGCACGGCCACCACACCGCAGTAGAGGTAGGCCGCGAGTTTGCGCTCCATCCCGCCATCCAACATCGCAAGGTGGACGCGCGCGTCGATGAGGCCGGGCAGCAGTGTTTTTCCGGCCGCTTCCATCACCTCGGCTTTGGCGTCCTTTTCCGGCGGAACCGTTTCATAGACTTCGGCGATTCTGCCGTCGCGAATCAGCAGGCCACCGGCGGAGATCACCCGCTCTCCGGTGAAGATGCGCGGCCCGCGGATGAGCAGCGCGCGATTGCGCCGCATCTCGCGAAACAGCGTTTTGGCCTTGACGATGTTGTCCTGGCGGTACAGTTGCCAGCCGCCCATGAGAAGAAACGGCAGCATCACCGCGGCAATCCACAGTTTGGCGCGGGCGGGCAGTTTTTCGTCCTTCTCCCAGCGGAACAGCTTCACGGCAAGGAAGATGGCGACAAGGGTGGTGATCAGCATGCCGGTGACGGGCAGCCAGTTTTCGGCGAGGCTTTCCTTGCGCACCAGGATACCGTTCAGGCCGGTGTAGAGATACGTCGCGGGCATGAACTGAGCGATCATCTGCAGCCAGTGCGGCAGCATGCCCACGGGGAACGTGGCGCCGCTCAGAAACAGCATGGGCAGGTACATGAGCTGGATGATGATCTGGCTTTCCTGCATTGAATTGACAACCGAAGCGATGATTAGGCCGATGGAGCGGAACGCCACCAGCCCCAGGGTCAGCAGCAGCGTCAGCGACAGCCAGCGTTCCGGCCATGGCATACCGTAGTAAAAGCGCGACACCAGAAGGATCATTGCCAGCGACGGCAGATAGGCAAGCACACCGGTGACGAGGCTTGAAACCAGCAGCGGCAACGGCGTGATGGGCGCGACCTTGAAGCGGCGCAGGATGTTCAACTCGCGTTCCTGCACGGCTCGCAGTCCGGCGCCGAAGAACCCGCTTCCCAGCACGCCCATGATGAGCACCATGGTGATCACCTGGCTGATGGCGCCGCCTCTGTCGGCCCCGAAGCTCTGGGCAAAGACGATGAAAAACAGCAGCGGCAGCAGGTAGTTGAAGAACAGCACAATGCGGTCGCGCATGGTGAGCTTCATGGTGGTGCGAATATGCGCGAGGTAGGCTTTCATGTCAATCGCGGAGCCGCTTGCCGGTGAGTTCGATGAACACGTCTTCCAGGGTGGGGCGCTTCAGGTGAATGTCGGCCAGTTCCACGCCTGTCTGATCCACCCACTTCACCAGATCCACCAGCGTGCGCGCGGGTCTGGGTGACCAGGCGGTGAGGGAGCGCCGGTCATCGCTGACCACAATCTTCCCAGCCTCGGCGAAAGCGGGCATGAGGGAAGGCAGCGGCTGTGCGGTGCGCAATTCGATGAGCGACTGGCCGAGCGTGCGCGCCTGTATTTCGCGCGGCGTGCCCATGGCGATGATGCGGCCATGATCAATGATGGCCACACGGTCGCACAGGCGTTCCGCCTCTTCGATGTAGTGGGTGGTGAGCAGGATGGTGCGCCTGGCCTCGCGCAGTTCCTGGATGAGGGAATGAATCTCCAGCCGCACCTGCGGGTCGAGACCGGTGGTGGGCTCGTCAAGGAAGACGAGTTGGGGATCGTTCACCATGGCCAGCGCGAGGGCCAGGCGTTGTTTCTGGCCGCCGGAAAGCGTGGAGTAAAAAGCGTCGCGTTTTTCGCGAAGCTGCAGGCGGTCCAGCAGGTGATTGGTATCGGTGTTGCGGCTGTAGAAGGCGGCGAACAACTCCATGGCCTCGGCCACAGTGATCTTGTCCGGGAGATTGGTGGTCTGGAGGCAGACGCCAATGCGGTCCTTGATCTCGCGGGACTGGCGCGCCGGATCAAGGCCCAGCACGCTCACCTGGCCGGCGCTGCGCGGACGAAGACCTTCCAGAATCTCGACGGTGGTTGTTTTGCCCGCGCCATTGGGACCGAGGAGTCCGAATACCTCACCAGTCCGCACCTCGAAGCCGATTCCCTTTACGGCCTCCAGCGAGCCGTAGCTTTTGTGCAGATCGCGAACGAAGATGGCGGTTTCAGACAACGTGTTAAGCCGTCACCGGGGCGTTGGCCAGCACTTCAATTGAGGCGCGGCAGAAGGCGGGCAGGTCATCGGGCTTGCGCGAAGTGACCAGGTTGCCGTCCACCACAACTTCGGCATCCTCCCAGCTTGCGCCGGCGTTCACCATGTCATCCCTGATGGCGAAAAACGAAGTCGCGCGGCGGCCCTTCAGCACGCCCGGCGCCGAGCAAAGAACCCAGCCGGCGTGGCAGATGGCGGCGATCAGCTTGCCTTGCGCGTGCAGGTCCTGAACGAACTGAATCGCGCCGGCGTGGCGCCGCATATGATCGGGGGCGTAGCCGCCGGGAATGATGAGTCCATCAAAATCGGCGGCGCGGAGATCGTCGTAGGAGACCTGGCTTGTGCAGGGATAACCGAGCTTGCTCGTGTAGGTTTGGCCGGCCTTGGCGGCGGCAATCACCACTTCGGCGCCGGCCTCGCGGAGGCGGTAGAGCGGATACCAGAGTTCCATTTCCTGGTACATGGTGTCCACAAAGATGACGACGCGTTTCCCGTTGAGTTCCATAGCCTTTTATTCTACTTTGTGGCCGTAGGGGTTCGATTTCGCCAAGGTTTCAAAGTGGCGGAAGATCAGCAAGGCGGCCTGCTCCACCACGGTGCTTTCGGCGGGCACGAAGGTGGTCATCACGCTCATGATGAAGGGCCGGTTGTTGAGGAAAACGATGCCGGACTCGCATTTCACGCCGGGCACACCGCCGGGCTTGGAGGCGATTTCGACACCGGCGGGGAGCGCTTTGCGGAAGTGCGCCTTCACCCGTTTCATGATGGCGATCATTTCGGTGGTGGAGGCTTCGCCGGCCGCGCGGCCGCGGTAAATCCACTCCACGATACGGGACATTTCGTTGGGAGTGGAGATGTTCTCCTCGCCGCGGCGGGCGGCGGCCGAATCGAGCATCACCCGCTGCAGCCGGGTGTGGGTGAACCCGAATGCGGCCAGCGTGGCATTGACACGATCCATTCCCACCATGCGAATGCTCTGGTTGGTGGCGGTGTTGTCACTGGTCTCCATCATGGCCGTCACCAGTTCCCGGATGGTGAGCGTCAGCGGCCTGGCCTTGAGCGTGTCCTTGAGGTGGCCGCTGCCGCCCACCATGTCTTCGGGTTTCAGCGTGACCGTATCGCTCATCCGGAAGCGGCCCGCATCGGCCGCGCGGTACATCTCAATCAGGATGGGGATCTTGATGGAACTGGCCTGGGGAAAAAGGGTGTCGCCATGGTAGGCGAACCTGCGGCCGCTGGCGAGGTCGATGGCGGCGGCGCCCAGAACGCCTTCGGTGGAATCGTCCAACTGGCGCAGGCGCGCGATGGTGTCACGCTCGAGGAGGTCGGCCACTGAGGGCTGTGCGAAACAGGGAAGGACAACAAGGAACCACCACATTCGCACCGATTTTCGCACATGCTATTCTCTCCCCCATGGCCAGCATCAGCGATGAGGCGGTGAGGTCGAAAACAGGGAAGGATTGGAAGGAATGGTTCCACCTTCTGGATCAGGCGGGCGCGGCGGCGATGACGCATCGCGACATCGCGCGGTGGCTGGCGGAGCATCACGAGGTTTCCCCGTGGTGGCGCCAGTCCATCACCGTGGAGTATGAGCGCGAACGGGGACTGCGACAGGTTTACGAAAAGCAGGACGGCTTTGCGGCCAGCGTCAGCCGTACGCTTCCGCTACCCGTGAGCGCGGTCTATCGAGCCTGGGTAGACGGGAAGGCGCGCCGGCAGTGGCTGCCGGGCGCCGCAATACGAGTCACCACGGCGGCCGCGGAAAAGAGCTTGCGATTCTCCTGGAACGGCGGCTCACGCGTGGTGGTGCATTTTTACCCGAAGAGCGAAACCAGGACGCAGGTTGTGGTGCAGCACGAAAAGCTGCCGGACGGCGAGGCGGTGGCGGCGATGAAGCAGCACTGGCGCGAGGCGATCGGGCGGCTGGAAGCCAACCTCCGGCCGTCGCGGCCTCAGTCCTGATAGGAGCCGATCACCGGCAGCGGGTATCGCAATTCCTCTCGGAAGATCTCGCCGAACAATCCGACAAGTTCCTCGTGCAGCCGCCCGTTGTTGGCCAGCACGTGCGGGCCGCGCAGCGACAGCGGTCCGCCGCGCATGTCGGACATCCTGCCGCCGGCCTCCCTCACCATCAGCGATCCGGCGGCCATGTCCCAGGGGTTCAGCTTAAACTCCCAGAAGCCATCCAGACGGCCACAGGCGACGTAGGCCAGATCGATGGCCGCCGCCCCGCCGCGCCGCACACCATGGGTGAGCATCGCAAGCTGATGGTAGAAGTGCACGTTGATGTTGAGGTGCCGTTTGCGGCTGGGAAAGCCGGTGGCGAGCAGCGAGTCTTCCAGGCGACTGGCCTTCGATACCTGAATGCGGTGGTGATTCAGGTAGGCGCCGCTGCCGCGTTCGGCCGTGAACATCTCCTGGCGGGCGGGATCGTAAATCACGCCGCAGATGATCTCGTTGCCATGCTCCAGCGCCAGCGTCACGTTGTAAACCGGATAGGAATGGGCGAAGTTTGTGGTGCCGTCGAGCGGGTCCACATACCAGCGGTATTCGGAGGGGCTCTCATGGCCGCCACCCTCCTCGGCCACGATGCCGTGCGAAGGGAAGTAGCTGCGCAGCCGTTCCACGATCAGTTGCTCGCTGGCGCGGTCGGCTTCGGTGACCAGATCGAAATCGCCCTTGAGTTCAAATGCCACGCGGCGCTCAAAATATTGGGCCAGCATGGCGCCGGCCTCGCGGGCAATTTCAGCGGCGGTCTCCAGATAGGGCCGGCTCATACGGCCCCCGGCGGATCACATCTCTTCAACGTACTTGATTTCATGCTTATAGATAAACAGATTGGGGGCGCCGTCACGGGTGACGCGGATAAACGAGGCGTCGTAGTATTCGATGATGCCGTCCACCGTGGTCTCATCCAGCATCTTGACGCGGACCGGAGCGCGCTGTTCGATTAACTGCTTCAAATACTTCGGCTCTTCGTAGGTCTGCTCGGCGGGTTTCAGCTTCTTGGGTGGTTGGTTCACTTGGGCTCCGGAATGTTCGACGAATCGGCATCCCCATAATAGCCAGACCGCGTGGAGGCGCGCAATTCGGGCCGCATGAGTTCCACACGGACACGATGATAACGCTCCCGGGTGCGGGGAAGGTTTCGCGGGTAATATCCAATGAGGTACTGTGTACGCAGGTCGCGCAGAATTTCGCTGAGCGCCTGATCCAGTTCCGGACCGACGGTGGGCGCGAACATGCGCCCGCCAGTGCTCATGGCAAGCGTAGTGAGCGCGTTTTCACCGCCAATGTTGCGTCCGGCGTCATTGGTAATCGGCATCAGCAAGAGGGAATAAATGGGAGCATCGGCACGGTGCGCGGCTTCCAGCGCCTCGTGGTAGGAACGGTAGCTGGTGGTGTTTCCGCCGTCGGTGACGACGACGATGACGTGCCGGCCGTCGCGCTTTTCCAGCGACCGGGCGGCGAACCAGATGGCGTCATAGAGCGAAGTGCCGGCTTCGGCCTTCAACGGCGTCAGCCTCTTTTCGATCTGCGCAATGTTGCGCGTGTAGCCGGTGTGTTCCTGCACTTCGTAGTTAAAGCTGAACAGCTTCACCTCGTCGGCGGGATTGCCGTCCCTGAGCAGGGCCGAGAGAAAGCGCTTTACGCTGGCGACGGCCTGTTTCAGGTCCTTGGCAATCGACCCGCTGGTGTCGATCAGAACAGAAACGGAAAGCGGCTGCGCGGTGGTGCGATCAAAGACCGCCACCTCCTGCCTGACGTCGTTGTCGAAGATCGTGAAGTCTTCCCTGTTCAGGCTGCCCACGAGCTTTCCGTCGAAATCTTTCACCGTCACCAGCAGGCGCACCAGCCGCACGTCCACGCGGATGACGGGCGGTTCCTGGGCGGCCGCGGCAGCCGGGAAGGACCACAGCAGCGCTAGCGCGAAAGCAATGGTGCGTCCCATTCGCCCTCCACCCACACTTCACCGTCCTCGAAGTACTCCTTCTTCCAGATCGGCACAGTCTTTTTCAGACGATTGATTCCTTCCAATGCCGCGTCAAAGGCCGGCCGGCGATGCGGCGAGGTGACGACGATCACCACACTGGCCTCGCCAATTTCCATACGGCCCAGGCGGTGTACGATGCCGATGCGGCTGATGGAGTGCGCGCTGGCAATTTCACGGCCGATGCCCGCCATCACGTTGATCGCCATGGCTTCGTAACACTCGTAGTCCAGGTATCGCGTCCTGCGGCCCTTGCTGTTATCGCGCACTACGCCTTCAAAAGTCACCACAGCGCCATCGCGCCCTTCGAGCAGCCGCCGGCGCAACTCACGTTCGTCGATCGGGTGGCGGGTGAGGGCGAAAAAATGGCCTTCGGGGTCCTGGACTTCGTGGGTGAACGGACCCGAGCCACCGCTGACGGGCGGAAGGAAGGCCACTTCATCGCCATCGGAAAGCGGTGTATCGCGGGGTGAAAACTGCTGATTGCGGGCGATCACGATGCTGGGGGAGAGCTCGGAAAAGCGGGGAAAGCGGCTTGCGTAGAGATCGAAGACACTGCTCAGGCGGCTATCGCCGGGCAGTTCCACCTGGTCGCGGGAAACACCGGTGATGTCCTTCAGCATGCCGAAGAACAGGACATGGACGCGCACGATTACTAGCCTAACAGACGCGCGCGGCCGGACTGCGGTTTACACGAAATCGCACTGATCGGGATGAGGGCCCAGCCAGGTCACCTCGCCCGTGCCGGCCTGGAAATTGGCTCCCACGATCTTGAGTTCGCCGGAACGGACAAGGTCGCGGATCAGCGGGCCGCCTTTCAGCATGTTTTCGATCGACTCCCAGACGTTCATCTGCGTGACGGCGTTGAGCAGCGGCTTGCCGCGCAGGCCGGGATCGGAGGTGCGGGTTCGCGTAAAGGCCTGGCGGATGCTCTCGAGGACCGCGCCGCCCCCGCCCAGCACCGCCTTGATGGCGCTGCATTCGGTGTGTCCCATCACCACCACCAGCGGCGTGTTCATTTCGCCCACGGCGTACTCGATCGAGGCGATCTCATTGGCATTGGCCACATTGCCCGCCACACGGACGGTGAACAGATCGCCGAGCCCCTGGTCAAACACCACCTCGGGAGGAAGGCGCGAATCGGCGCAGGTGAGCAGCACGGCGTATGGATTCTGGTTGTCCGCCCCCTGCCGCACGCCGGCCGGCTTACGGCCGCGCGTGGCAAGGTAGCGCTTGTTGCCCGCCTTCAGTTCCTGAAACACGGCTTCGGCGGTGCGCGGCCGTGACGGGGCGGCAACAGGCTTGGGACGGGACCGCGCGGCCTTCTTCGCCGGACGCGGCGCGGCGGCGGTGTGCGGCTTCTCATGAACCTTGGACGCGGGCTTCGGCGCGGGCTTGGCGGCCGCCGGATTGGCCGGGGGCGCCTTTGTTTCCACAGGAGCGTGGGGCTTTTCGGCGTGAGGCTTCTCAGCGTGGGGTTTCTCAGCCGGCTTCTTGTCGCCATGGCCCTTATCGGCATGCGGCTTCGCCTCTGACGCGATAAGCAGCCCTCCACTGGCGATGACTCCTGCGATCCCGGCCGAATACCGGGACGCCGACACGAAGAAGTGGCGTCGATTCATATTGTGCTGTTTCAATCTCCTTATCGGACACCGGCCGGAAGGCTTGAGAAAGAAGCGGAGGATGGAAAAAGGATTGGCGGATTCTGTGTAATAGGTAGGAGTATGCTCTCACTGCTGGCCCTCGCCCTCTCTACGCTCGCGGCCCAACCCGCGGAAATGCCCAAGCCAAACTACTGCTTCGGTTTCCTCAAGGCCGCACCTAACCGGCCGGATCTGCCCAAACAGGAACTGGAGCGGATCCAGGCCGCCCACATGGCGCATCTGGGGAAACTGGCCGCCGAAGGATGGCTGTTGGCCGCCGGACCCATGGGAGGGACCGGCCTGATCCGCGGCATTCTGATTTCCAAGTGCGCTTCTCTGGCCGAGGCGGTGGAGAAAGCCTCGGCCGATCCGGCGGTGAAGGCCGGCCGGCTGGTGGTGGAGGCCTACCAGTGGACCGGCCCGGAAGGCATCGGCGAAGGATACCGGAAACGACGCGAACAGCAGCCGGATGCCCAGGACAAGATGGCGAAACACGCCATGGTGATCGTGCGCAAGGGTCAAGGATGGAAGACTCCGGCCGAACCGGCGATGCGCTCCCACATGGCGTACATGGAATCGCAGCGCAAGAACGGCCTCGCTGCGATGGGGCCGTTTCACGATTCGCCGGAGATACTCGGCGTCGTCATCTACCGCAACACGACACTGGAGGAGGCGCGCAGCCGCACCAGCCGCGATCCGATGTTTCAAAGCGGCGTTGAGTTGGAGGCGCTGGAATGGTGGTGTGCCGAGGGCGTGCTACCGGATTAGCTACCGCAGCAACTTGCGGATGGCGTCAGTTGTCGCCGTCTGGCGCACCACGGCGCGCAGTTTCCCGGGATCGCCCTCGGCGCCCTGGCGTTGAATCGCCTCACGGTAACGCTCCTGGTGATCGGCGAGGTCTAATGGCGTCTCGCCTTGCGAATTCTTCAGATCGAGCCGCGCCCCCAGGGAATGCAGGTATTCGATCACCGGCGCCGAGCCGCCCAGCGCCGCGATATGCAGGATGGTCTGATTCTGGCGGGGCAGCGTAATCGGTTCCACGGGATCGGGAATCTTGTCGGCCGGATTGTAGCGTGCCGCCAGGTCCGCCCCGCGCGCCACCAACTCCTTCACCACCGCGAGATTGCCGGTCATTACGGCCACGGTGAATGGTGTGTGGCCGTCTTTCCTCACCAGATTCGGGTTGCCGCCCTTATCCGCCAGCATCCTGACCAGCGCAAGGTGGGTGGATCCGGCGGCGATATGGAATGCCGATGAACCGGGCGGCGCTGAATTGATGCGCACATCGCCGGCCGGACCCGGCGTGGGATAAAGAGTCTGCCGGTTCGGATCGGCGCCGGCGGCAAGGATACGCTCCACGATGGTGAGCGCGTCGTCGAGGGTTGAGGAATCGCCGCCGGCACCAAGCGCGAGCAGCGCCGCGTTGCGTCCATAGGCGCCACCCCGGCGAAACTCCTGCCCAAGAGCCGCGTTGGCAACGGCCAGCGCCGCGCCGTGCAGAGGAGTGTAGCCGGCGCCATCCGCCGCCTTCACGGTGGCGCCGCGATCGAGCAGCAGTCGCGCCATGGCGACATCAGGGCTGAATTTCTGCGAAGCACCGGCCGGCGCCGGCGCCCCTTTTCCCGGAACAAACACCGTTTTCGGCGGATCCCAATTGTAGAGCGAGGCCAGCAGCGGCGTGGCGCCATCGGCAGCGGCCTGATTCACATCGACGCCGGCATCGAGCAGAGCCTTGGCCGATTCCAGTTCGTGCTGCTGCACGGCGAAAAACAGCGCGTTCTGGCCGCCTTTCCGGCTGGTGTACTCACCGTCGGTGTTCCATGGAATGCCCGTCTTGCCCAGGGTGACCGTGGTGGGCGCATACACGGTATACTTCACGTCCCAGGTTGAGGTGAGAGCGCGGACATCGGCGCCGTATTCTATCAGCAGCCGCACGGCCGCCGGATGAGGGGCCGCCCACATGAGCGCCGTCTGGCGGAATTTCTTCTCATGCGCATTCACCTTCGCGCCGCGAACCAGCAGCGCTTTCATCACATCCACCTGCCCCAGCCGGGCGGCGGTCATCAGCGGGGTTTCCCCGTTCTCCCGAGCCACGTTCGGGCTGGCGCCCTTGTCAAGCAGCAGCTTCGCCATGGCGGCGGATCCGTTGGTAATCGCCAGCGAAAGCGGGCCGATGCCGAGTTCATTGGTCAGATTCGGATCGGCGCCGGCATTCAACAGCAACTCCGCCATGGCCACGTTGCCGCGCATTGCCGCCCAGGCCAGGGCCGTTGTGCCATCCTCTTCGCGCGCGTTCCCGTCGGCTCCCTGAGCAAGCAGCGCCTTGACCGCGGAAACATCGTCGTTGCGGGCCGCGTCAATGAGCGGGGAGCCCGCCAGGCACAGGACCAGTGAGGTGAGGATGAACATGGCCTACACCTCCAGCCGGTTCAATCTGCCCGTGCTGTCGCCGAACTTCTCAGTGGGTATGCCCACCTTGTCCAGCATCGTCAGATAGAGATTGGTCAGCGGCGTGGTGTCGCCCGGGAAGCGCAGATAGCGGCCGCCCGCTACACGGCCAGCGGCGCCACCGGCAAGAATGATGGGCAGGTCGCGCTGGCTGTGCGAGGTGGGCACGCTCAAATTGCTGCCGTAGAGAATCAGCGAATGATCGAGCAGCGTGGAGTTGCCTTCCTTGAGCGAATCCAGCTTGCTCAGGAAATAGGCGAACAGCCGGGACTGGTCGACGTTGATTTTGGCCAGGGCGTCCAGCTTATCCTTCTCGAAGTTGTGGTGCGAGATCTCGTGATGGCCCATGGAGATATTCAGGTGCGGATAGTTGATGGAGGTGGCCTCGCGGGCATAGGCAAACGTCCAGACGCGGGTGAGGTCGGCCTGTACGGCCAGCGCCTGAAGGTCGAACATCAGCTTGACGTGCTCGGTCCAGGAATCAGGCGCGCCGGCGGGACGGTTGGTCTCGGGCAGGCCTGTGGGCTGCTTGCGCATGGCCACCTGAATGCGCCGCTCGATGTCGCGTATCGATTCGACATACTCATCCAGCTTGCGGCGGTCGCCGGCGCCCAGTTGCTTCTTCAGTTCGGCGATCCGCTCGGCGACGGCGTCCAGAGTGCTGCGGTCGGCGGCCTGGCGCTCAGCCGACGCAACCGGGTCAATGCGGCCGCCTTCTCCGAACAGCCGTTCGAAGACCAGGCGCGGATTGTATTCGAAGGGAAGCGCGACGGTGGCGCTCTTAAAGACGGGACCCACATGGGCGTTGTTGACCGTGAGCTTTTCAGCCGCCAGTTCCAGGGAGGCGAACTGCGTTTCCTTGCCCAGCGTCTGAGCGGCAAGCTGGTCAATGGAGATTCCGACGTGGACCTTCCCTTTCACCGGCTCCACGCCAGTAAGAAACGAGGCAAGCGCCCGATCGTGGAAGCCTGGCTTTGAACGGTCAGGATCAGAGGACAGTCCACTGATGACGACGAACTTGTTCTTATGAGGGGCAAGCGGCGCCAGCGCCTCACTGAACTCATAATTTGATCCCTCGCCTTTGGGCTTCCAGCGGTCCTGATCGACGCCAAGCGGATAGATGATGAAGCCCAGACGGCGCACGGGCGCGGCGGCGGTATTACGTTCGGCCCGCATGGCCGGCACCATGGCGTCCAGCAGCGGAAGCGCCAGCGCTGTGCCGGCGCCACGCAACAGCGTGCGGCGCGGAAGATGTTTTTGCGTCACAATCATGTTCACGGCTCCTGCGTCTGTCTCATCTGGAAGGGAACACTTTTCACGATAGCAGCGGCCAGGTTGGAAAACCGGAACTCCGGCCCGGCCTGGCGCATGATCTCACGAACGGTAGGCTGGTCGCGGGGGTCCAATTCGCGGCCAAGAGCGTAGGTCATCAGGCGTTCCACGGCGCCGCGGACAAACTCGCTGGAATGCGCGAGTAACAGGTTCCGGAGTCCCTGAGGACCGGAAAACGTCTCGCCACTCGGCAGTTTTCCCGAGGCATCGATGGGACCGCCGTCATCTTTGACGCGCCATCGTCCGATCACGTCGAAGTTCTCCAGGGCGAAACCAAGCGGATCGATGCGCGAATGGCAGGACGCGCAAACCGGGTTGTTACGGTGGCGCTCCACCTGCTCGCGCGTGGTCAATTTACGTCCGTTGGAGGGGCTTTCATCAAGCGGGGGCACGTTGGCGGGAGGAGGAGGCGGCGGCGAATTCAGCAGGTTTTCGAGTATCCATTTACCGCGCAGCACGGGCGAGGTTTTGGTGGTGTGCGAGGTCAACAGCAGGATGCTGCCCTGGGTCAACAGGCCGCCGCGCCCGGTGTTACCCTTGAGCGCCACGCGGCGGAAACCCGGCCCGGTAACGCCTTCGATGCCGTAGTGCCTGGCGAGCCGCTCATTGAGGTAGGTGAAGTCGGCGCCCAGCAGATCGAGCACGCTGCGGTTTTCGCGAATCAGGCTGCGGATAAACAGGCGCGTCTCGGTTTGAAAGGCCGCGCCGAGCGCGGAATCGAACTCCGGGTAAGCCTGCTTGTCCGGCTCCAGATCGGTAAGGCCGCGCAGGCCAAGCCATTGTTCGGCGAAATTTCCGGCCAGTGCGCTGGCGCGCGGATCGCCCAGCATGCGTTTGATCTCGCGCTCGAGCGTGGCGCCCTGGCGCAGTTGCCCACTGGCGGCGGCATCCAGCAGCGCATCATCGGGAATCGTGCTCCAAAGGAAGAATGACAGGCGGGAGGCGAGTTCGAAATCAGAAACCGGCTGCGCCACGCCGGGTACGGCGCCGGGGGCATCGAACTCCAGGCGGAATAGAAAATCGGGAGCGAGCAGAACGTCGCGAATGGCAGCGGCAATTGAGCCGTCGAAGCCCTGTTTCTTCCTCGCCGCGTGGTAGGTGGCCAGAAACGGGCGCAGATCCGCTTCATTGATGTTGCGGCGAAACGCGCGGCGCGCAATGGTGGATAGGATCCGCGAGGCGCAGGGCGATTCCTCGGGCGCGGATCCAGGGCGGCAGACAAAGATGCGCCGCCGGCTGGGCGTTTCGCTCACGCCGGTCACCTTGTAAGGCCCGGCGATTTCGATTCTCACGAGGGTGGGTGGACCGGGTTGGCCATCGAAGGCCGCTTCCCCCGACGTCATTCCGGCGATCTCAAAGAGCTTGACCCGGCGGCCATCGACGCGAAATTCGATGGTGGGACGCACCGCGGTTCCAAGCAGATCCAGCGGCCCGCCCAGCGCCGCGCCTCCGGGCCCGGCCACATCGGAAACCGGCCCTTCTCGGGCGGCGAATTCATCCGGGAAAGTGACGATCACGGTGTGCGAACCGGCCTTCATCTGGAGATTGGTGCGGAAAAAGCGCACACCCTCGGTGGGAGTGAGGCTTTCTTTGGCCAGAAACGCACGCAGATTGTACTCGCCATCATGGGAAAAGTAATGGTTCACGCGAATGCCTCCGCGTGTACCAAACGGCATCCCTTCCTGCCAGACGGCCTGTGTTCCCCGGGCCGGATAAATTTCAGTGACCGGTGATGGGTCGCGCGTGCCCACGGCCAGTTCGCTCACCTTGCGCGCCACTTTCAAATATCGTTCGAGCAATAGGGGCGACATTGATAACGCGTCGGCGATGTTGTCGAAGCCCGCGGCGATTCCATCCTGCGGCAGTTCGGTGTCCAAAGGAAGATCGATCGCCAGCAGGTCCCGGACCGCATTGGTGTATTCGGTGCGATTCAGCCGATGCACCACTGCCCGGCCGGCATAGGGCTTTTCTTGCGCGGCCGCATCAAGCTCAGCCATCAAACCGGAGGTGAATGACTTGAGCGCGGCTGCTTCCGGGCGCGACGCGTTCGGCGGCGGCATCTCACCAGCGTCCACTTTCCGCACAACCTTTTCCCAGACATCGGGCCGCTGGGCGGTTGGGCCGGCGACGCCCTCCAGCGCCAGACCTCCCGCCTTCGCCCGCTGGCTGTGACAGCCGGCGCAGTAGCGGTTCACAAACGCGTCGCGATCGGCCGGCGCCGCGCGCAGAAGTGTGGACAGGGCAAGGGCGATGATGACGGACACTATGGTCATGCTATTCACAACCGTGGCAACAATCAAGTGGCACGACGGGTGAAATGGTACGCTGATGGGTCAAACGCCGCTTATGTTGACATCGCTTGTGAACGGCATGCAAATATCGATTCCCCGCTCACTGGAGGGTGTCGCTCCGGTATCACCGAACAATCTGGATTTTGCCTATGAGCCCTACTGCTGGCTGGGACTGGACGCGGTTCTGGGAGAAGGGGGAATCGCCTACGACGCCGGCGCCGCGCATGGTTTGATGTCGGTGATGATGCGCAAGCGCGTGGGCGAGCGTGGCAAGGTCCACGCGTTTGAAGCCAATCCCTCCACTTTGCCGGTCACGCGTGAGGTGCTGTCCGCCAACGGCTGCGAAGTTGTGTTGTCGAACCTTTGCGTGGGCGACGCCTCGGGCGGGGAAGCCGATTTTTATTGCGCGCCCGGGCTGGACGCGGTGGCGTCTAGCCGCAACGTGAAGATCGCGGCCAAGTTTCCAGGGGCGCAACGCATCCGCGTGCCCCTGGTTGCTCTCGACGACTACGCCGCGCAGCACTCGCATACACCGGCGGTGATCAAGCTCGATATCGAGGGAAGCGAACATCTGGCGGTGAAAGGAGCGCGCCGGATCATGGAGCGGTCCCATCCCCACTGGGTGATTGAAACACATCCCGAGCAGATGGGTGAGGGGACTTCCCTGGTTGGGATGTGTGAATTGCTGGAACATTCGGGTTACGAATTGTTTGATCTCTACAACGGGACGGCGATTCGCGGACGCGACTACGCGAAACAACACGAACGCAAGTTTGGCTATCTGATGGCTTGTGTCCGGATCCCGGAGGGATTGCGTGACCGCCATCGCCAGTTGAAGGCGCGATTTGCCGATCGCGAACGGCAGGAACAGACCATGGTGGAGGCGCGCCGTCTTGCCGGTGCAGACCCTTCGCGCGCTGTCAGGCTGCTTCGTATTGTTCTGGCCGAGACACCCGGGCTGGCCGAGGCTCACTACCTGCTGGCCTTTTCCCTCCAGGCCCTGCGGAGCGAAACCGGGGCCGCCATCGCGCACTACGAAACTGCCCTGCGGCTGGGGTTCGATCCGTTCTGGGTGCGCTACAACCTGGGCGCGCTGTTGTTCGATTCGGGTGAGCGTGACGCGGCGCGGGAACAGATGTTGATGGCACGAGAATTGGATCCGGCCCACGAAGGTGTCCGGTTCTATCTGAACCAACTTTAAGCGTGTACAAAAAAAGCGCGGGCAGTGGATGCCGCCCGCGCCGGTAGGAGGGTTCGAGGAACTAACTACTTCGGACAGCCCAAAGTGGAAACCTTGTAAGCGGCGGCGGTTCTCAGCCGGCCAAGTCCGGGCGGAAGCTGTGCGCCTGTGGGTACGAACCATACCTCGACTCTGCGGTACTGGGCCCGCTTGTCGGCTTTGGCCCTGGCGCCCTTGCCGGATTTCCCGCTTGTTGAGGTGCCGCAGAGGAACGGCATCGGGTCGCTGGACTGATTCGTGCCGGCAAGGCCAATCAGCACCTGGCGTGGGTTGACGCCCAGGCAGATGCCTTTTCCCGCGGTCAGCGCGGCCGCGGCGTTCCTGCCGCGCCGTTCGGTGACCACCTTCATTTCCCCGCGGTCCATATGAGAGACAAGGATCACCCTGCCGGTGGGATCACGGTCGATGTAAGCCTTGACTTCTTCGAGTAACACACGTTTGCCGCAGTTGTTCACGCGGGAGCTATTGCGGGCGAAGACAACGTCGGGCAGGCGCACGGGCTCGGCAGTCACCTTGCGCACGACGGTGACCGACCCGGTAGCGGAAGCTGTCAGTCCCTTGCTGTCGGCCACGGTGGCGGTAAGGTTGATCACCTTGCGCTGGGTACCGGGCGTGGACTGATCAAATTGCACCGTGGAGGTGTCCAGTTCGCTGTTTGCGATGGATCCATCGGAGGCGCTGAGGCGCACCGGCCCCAGCATGCCGCCACCTTCGCCGGCCGTTGCGCTCGTGGTGATCTGCACCTTTTGGGGGAATACGACCTCGGCCGGCGCCGTTAAGCGGATCTGCGGAGGGAAGGGCTGAAGCACGGCCAGAGTCGCCGATTGCGTGCTGCTCTTGTAGTTCGCTCCACTGGCGGTGGCCTCCACTTTGTACGTGCCGGGCGGAAGCTCCCTGGTGTCCAGAGAAAAAGAGCTGCCGGCGCCGGAGGGCTTGCCGTCCACCGTCCAGTTGTAAGTGATCGGCGCATCGGCGGGAAGTTCGCTCCTAATGGAGAAGGAGGCCGGATCGCCGCGGTAGATCTTTCCGCCAGGGGCGTTGATGGAAAACGGGATGTCGCGCGCCGAAACCTGCAGCACGTCCATATGCACCAGGTCGCGCGCGCTGCCCAGGCCGGGGGCGGAGGCCGAAACTTCCACCGCGTAGGTGCCAGGCGTCAGCCCCGTAGTTTCCAGATTGACGGACTCGCCCTCTCCAGCGGGCTGGTTGTTCACCCGCCAGTTGTACTTGACCGGCGTTCCGGCGGGCGCATCGGTGGAAGCGGTGAACGAAGCCTGGTCGCCCTGGTAGATCTTGCGGTTCGGGCCGGCGATCTCGACTCGCAGTCCGGACGCAGGAGCGGCAGTAAGAGTGCCCCAGCCCGGCGCTCCGATGGAGTAGCCGAGTCCGCCGGTGATCTGCAGCCCGTGACCAAGCCCTCCCGACGGCCATGGCACCTGAGTGGACCGCGCTGGCTCGGCGAAGTAACGGATGTGCGGATTGGCCGAGAAGATGCCGCGTACGTCCACGCGGGCGTTGAGTTTTTCTGTAATCCAGGCCTTCACGCCGCCGCCGTAGTGCAGCGCTCCTGTAATGTTGTCATCCAGACGCACCGGCCCCACCGGGAGGTTCGCCAGCGACTGGCCCAGATTGCGGCCCGCCTCGGTTGGCCAGAAGTATTGCAGGGCCGGACCGGCTGTAAGGAAGGGACGAATGCGGCTTCCGTAGGGACGCAGATACATGACCGGGCCAGCCATCAACTGGAAATTCCGGGCGCCGAAGTCCACGCGGTTCACGCCCGCGCCCGGCGACAGTTCGAACCCATCCTCGTTGGCGCCATAGGCGCCTGTCAGTTCGAAACCGAAACGTGAGGTGGCGTCATAGCCCAGACGGCCCCCGAATACACCGCCCGAGCCGGTGCGCAGCGGAAGGGGGTACTTGTCCTTGAGCGGTTTCCAGAACTGGCCGCCGGCAAAGCCGCCAACCTCAAAATGCGGGGTGAAATCCTGCGCGCCAGCCGTCGCGCAAAGCGACGCCATCAGCGCCAGGAACGCTACCGAAATCCTCACTCGAACCTCCTCAGCGGCCGGGCACACGTACAACTCGCACGTTGGGACGGGAGCGAGAAAGGCACGGGCCCCGCCGGCAGCAATTCGACCGCCAGTAGCACAAGCAACCAAGGCCCAATACCCTGTTGTGCTTGCGGTTCTGTTTTTTGTTCGGTCAGCCTGACTGCAGGTTCCGGGAATGCGTATCCGGACAGGCTGTGTTGCGCATGGAGTTACGTAGTACTCCAGCTTCAACAAGACTACGCCCTGATTCTAGCAGCACGCACAACGGAATGCCAGAGAAAACGAAAGGATTGGTTGATTAATATTTGTTAATTCCAAGTTCCCGACCGCTGTTTTCCACATCCAGCGCGAACACCCCCTGCCGGTTGGTTAACGCTAGAACGTGCCCACCCACCCCAGGCAGCATGGTCAGGTTCTTGATGGAATGAATGGCAGAATGCTCGGGCGAAACGCGACGCCACAGTCTGGTAGTAGTGTGGATGACATAAACCTCGCCGTAGTGGGCGGCGTAGGCCACGCCGGGACGGTTGGGATCGGCGCAGATGGCGTTCACCGTACCCTGGACACCGCCAGTGTCGAGTGTCCAGGACCGGCCCTTGTCGGCCGAACGCAGCACACCGTGGGAAGTGGCGGCGAGCAGGATTCCCTGAACGTCCGCCAGGCCGTGGATTTCCACGCCTGGAGGCGCCTTCGCCAGGGCGGAAAACGACGATCCGTCTTTCGATAGAAACGCCTGGGGCGCGGTAAGCGCGGCAATGCCCTGCGCGGCCAGATCGAACAGACCGCGGATACGGGCCGCACCGGTAAGATCGATCTTCCTCCAGGCGCCGGCGGCATCGCGCCGAAACAGGCCGTTCTCGGTGCCCACCAGCAGTTGCGGCGACGGCGTGGGTACCGACAGAAGGCTGGTGATCAGGCTTCGGACTGGGGTGTCTTCAATCGGGGTCCAGCGGCGGCCGGAATCCGAGGAAAGGGCCAGCGTATGGAAACCGGCAGCATAGAGCCTGCCTTGCGCGCCCGCCGCCTGGGTGAGGGCCAGGAACTGCTGTCCGGGCAGACCGGCTGGCGAGGCGAGCCGTGTCCACTTGCCGGATGTGGAGTTGCCAGGGTTATCGAGGCGAAACAGGCCGCCCGAAGCATCGTACATGGTGGAGGTGTAGAGCCCGCCGCCACCGGAAGCGAGCACGGTGAGATGGCGATTGCAGTAGCCCTGATTGGCATGGCGCAAGGCGGCGCCGCCTTTGTCACTGCGCAGCAGGCCGGCATCGTCGGTGGCCACCAGTACGCGTTCCGGCTCAGAGGGATCAAAGGCCAGCGCACGCGTGGTATGGGAGGACAGTTGCTTCCATGTCAGGCCCGCATCTTCCGACTTCACCAGGCCCCGCGTGGTGCCGGCAAACAGCACACCGCTCTTTTGCGGATGCTGCACGATGAAATAGGTGCGGTAGGAGGCGCCCTGCGCGCCGCGCAGCTTTCGCCATAACGCGCCGGCGTTGGCGCTGGAGTAGATGCCGCTGCAGGCGGTGGCGAGCACGCGCCGGGAATTGTGGTGATCCACCTGAATGGAGAAGACATCGGAATCATCCAGCATTCCGGCATGGATGGACTGCCAGGAAGCGCCGCCGTCGCGCGTGGCCCACGGCAGGTGCGGCGTTCCCGCGTAAATCACCTTCCGGTTGCGCGGATCGAAGGCAAGCGACACCACTGGCTGGAGTTCCCTGTTCTGGGCAGGTGAGATTCGCCGCCAGTTCGCTCCGTCATCGGATGAGAGAAATACACCGGTCTTTGTGCCGGCCGCAATCGCACGCCCCGGGCCGGGATAAAACGCCAGCGCCCAGACTTCGTTGCCCTCAAGCGGGGTCAACGATTCCCAGGACCGGCCCGCATCGGCGGATCGCCAAAGGCCGCTCACGCCTTCGCCCGCCATGCCCGCATAGTAGGTATCAGGCTTCGACGGATCGATGGCCAGCACATGAAGAATCCCGCGAAGCTGCGGTGGGAAGCGGATGGGCTGCCAGGAATCGCCGCGATTTTCCGACCGGAACAGCAGCCCGTTGTTGGCCGCGGCAAGAAACGTACCGGGCGCGTGCGGATCGGCCACCACGAACGAGGCCGCGCCGCCGAACGGGCCCATCGGCAGCCAGCCGGAGGCGGCGAGTCTGGCATACAACATAGCGTGCAACAAGGCAGTGAGCATCATTGCGCGGCCCTGGCGAGATTCCACACGATATCCCAGTGGAACTCGACGAACTTGTAGAGCGCCGATTCGAGAATCCGCTCCTGGTCGCTATGCGCGCCGAAACCTTTGGGGCCGTCCTCCTGATCCACCATGGATCCGATGCCGTAGCACTGAATGCCTTTTGAGCGCAGGTAGGCCATATCGCTTGCGCCGGTGAGCATGGTGGGGAGTGTAATGGCTTCCCGGTAATGGCGGCTCCGCGCCTGGTCAATGGCCTTGAAGGCTTCCGTATCGAGGCGGGAGGGAGTGGCGGGCGGCCTGGTGTCGCGCGCGGTGCGGACGATCTCCACGGCGGGATCGTTGATCACTTTCTGCAATTGATCCACAAACGCGGGCACGTTCTCATCGGGCAGGGCGCGAATGTCCAGCGTCGCCTCAGCCTCCGAGGGGATCACATTGACCCGGAATCCGCCTTTGATCATGTTCGGAGAAATGGAGGTTCGCAGCATCGAATTGTGACCGGGCTCGTTGTCCGCCAGATACTGCTGGATGGCGGCGGTCTTTTCCGGATTCAATAATCCGTTATAGCGCGCCGCCTCTTCCGGCGTCGAGATGGTGGCCAGCCTTTCGAAGTAGGCGCGCGTGGTGTCGTTCAGGCGCATGGGTGGCATCCAGTTGGCGGCCTTTTCCACGGCCTGGCTGAGATGCAGAATGGCATTGGTTTTTAATGGCCGCGATCCGTGCCCGGCCGGGCCACGCGAGACCAGGCGCACGGCGTAGGGGATTTTCTCCGAAGTCGCCACCGACACCCACTTCAACTTGCCGCCGATGCGAATCGCGCCGCCACCCTCGGCCAGGCAGTATTCGGCGTCAATCTGGTCGAAGTGCTTGTCCACCATGTGCAGGATGCCGTAACGGACGCTGCCTTCCTCTCCAGCCTCGGCCAGAAAAATCACGTCGCGGTCCAGCGTGACGTTGAGCCGCTTTAGCAGCAGCATGATCATCAGGCAGGCGGTGAGATTGTCCTTGTCATCGACAGTGCCGCGGCCGTAGACATAGCCTCCGTTGCGCGCCGCGCCGAAGGGCGGAAACGTCCACTTCTCCGCCTGCACTCCCACCACGTCGGTGTGGCCCATGATCAGAATGGGACGCTTCTTTCCCGATCCCCTGATACGCGCGACAAGGTTGGGCCGGCGCTCATCGATGGAAAAAGTCTGCGTGGGAATGCCCTCGCGTTCCAATACTTTTTTCAAATATTCCACAGCCGGCTTTTCGTTGCCCGGCGGGTCACTGGTGTCGATGCGGACCAGAGCCTGGAAATGTTCCATGGTTTCCTGGTGGATCTGCCGCCAATCGATGCGCGAAGGGTCCTGCGCCTGGGCCGTGCCCAGCACGGCTGCAAAGAACATCCATCGGAGGAGCACGAAATCAGTGTAGCGAAGCTCAGGTGCGCCGGGGGCAAATACGGTCTATCCTCAGAAAGAGTGAAAACCTGGAAATTGGTGTTGGAGTATGATGGCACGAAGTACCGCGGCTGGCAGGAACAATTGAACGCCCGGTCCGTAATGGGCGATTTAAGACGGGCGGCCGAGGAAGTATTTGGCGCGGAAGTGGAACTGCAAGGCTCAGGACGTACGGACGCGGGCGTACACGCCGCCGGCCAGGTGGCGCATCTGCGCGTACGCACACGGGTTTCCCGGCCCACAGCGCTACTGGAGGCGGAGTTAAACGAAAGGCTGCCCGCCGATATCGCGGTATTGGAGATGGCCGAGGCGGACAATCGTTTCCACGCACGTCATGACGCCATCACGCGCAGTTATGTGTACCAGATATCGACCCGCAAGAGTGCATTTTCCAAGAAGTACGTCTGGTGGGTGAAGGAGCCCTTGAACGTGGAGTTGATGGCGGAGGCGGCGGCGAAGCTCGGCGGGCGGCACGATTTCCGCTGCTTCCGCGCGCTTGATCCGTCCAAACCGGACGAATCCACCGTAGTGGTGGTGGAAAAGGCCGAAGTCGAACGTCAGGATCACTTGGTGTTGTTTCGTATCGAAGCCTCGCACTTTTTGTGGAGAATGGTCCGGCGGCTGGCCGGGGTGCTGGTGCGGCTGGGCAGAGGCCAGATGACGATGGCGGATTTTGACCGCCTTCTGCGGGGCGAAAGTGATGCCAAACTGGACGTGGCGGCATGGACGGCGCCGGCGGCGGGGCTCTTTCTCGAGGAGGTACGCTACCGCGAGGTAGCCGTGGAAAAAAGGAAGAAGTCATGAAACTGTCCGTAGGCCATGCGCAGCATATCGGATTACGTTCGCAGCAGCAGGATCGCTTCGGCGTGTCACGAAGCGAGGAAGGCGGCGCGCTGGCGGCGGTGGTAGCCGACGGCATGGGCGGAATGGCGCACGGGGACAAGGCGTCGGAATCGGCCGTTCAGGCCTTTGTGGCGGCGTGGCGTCAGGGCCTGGGCTCCGGACTCGGTGACCGCCTTGTACACTGCACCGAAACGGCGAATGGCGCCGTCTTCGAACTGGCCACCTCGCTGGGCGCGGTACACGAGATGGGAACAACGCTGGTGGCGGTGGCCTTCGATGGCGCGGCATTGCACTGGGTTTCGGTGGGCGATTCGGCAGTGTTTCTGGTACGGGACGGCAAGCTGCGCCAGTTGAACGTTTTTCACACCTACGGCAGGGAACTGGAAGCATTGGCAGAACGGGGCATCATCCCCGCCGACCTGGTGCGCAACCACCCGGAACGCGAGGCCCTCACATCGTTTCTCGGCATGGAGATGATCCGACTGCTGGACCGCAGCGCCGAACCCTTGGCGGTGGAACCCGGTGACTGGGTCCTGTTGGCCTCCGATGGCCTTTTCAAAACGCTGCCGCCTGAGGAGATAACGGCGGCCCTCGGCGGCGATCCGCAAAAAGTTTGCCAGGAACTGGTGCGCCGGACGCTCGATACGCAATCGGCGTTTCAGGACAACGTAACGGTGGTTGCCGTTCGGGTGGAGAGCGCCGAGCGGACCGGCTCGTTGGCAAAGCCGCTTTTGTTGCTGGCGACGGCGCTGAGTGCGGTAGGCGCGATGGCGGCTTGGGCGATGCGCAAGGGCCGTTCGTAGTTCACCTTACTTTCTGAATGTAAGACAAATTTCTATTCAAGGGAAAGATAAAACAAAACTTACATTTTGCGTTTAAAACATCTTGACCGAATTCCGTTTTTGGAAGCATCATGTTGAAGTAGCGGAAACGGCCGGGTTCCGCCAGCGGATTCTTCGGCACTTCATCGACCGATGAGCCTCTCCCGGACTGACACTGTCCGGTAAGGAGGCTCCTTCACGGGCCGCCTCCGTGTGCCGGACCCCAGCAACGAGTCGCAAGACCCGAAGCTCGGCAATATGGAGGCGGCCCGTGACCCCATTTTCCATGATGATCAGGCGGGGAGCGAAGTCCGGCGTCAGGACGCCAGCAGCTTCGACGCATTGGTCGATTCCACGGCGCCTGCCGCCGAGAAGATCGAACACGCCTTGGCAAGCTGCGAGAGGTCCCCGCCCTCTTCCACCGTCAGTTCGTGTTCCACCCAGTTCGACAGCGGCACGTTGCGGAAAAACAGCCGTTCCTGCAGGACCATCGCCTTCTTACTGCCGAACAACGATTTGGTCTCCCTGGTGTAGTGACGCTCCTCCACACGGAAGTCGGCCAGCATCTCGTTCAAAGCATCACGGCGGGCCACCGCCTCGGTAGCCTTCAGCTTCTCCTGCAGCACCTTGTCCTGAGAATTGATGGCGGCGTGCGCCTGCGCCAGCAGTTCTCTCTCTTTGGCAAGCGCGATTTCCATGCGAGCCTGCATAATGAAGAACGACAGCAGCGACGAGCCAGCCGCTACGAAAACGGGTAGTAGGATCCAGATGAGCGGTTCCATAACGCAGTACTTCTATCGGCGCGTACCATCGGAAAGTTTAGACAGGAGTTCAAAGTGATTGCACTTATCGTCCTCGCCGTCTCCGCCCTCTTCGCGGGGGCGGCCAGCGGGCAACAGTTCGACCTGGTCCTGCGCGGCGGACGCATCGCCGACGGTTCGGGAAATCCGTGGTTCCGCGCCGATATCGGCATCAGGAACGGCCGTATCGCCGCGATCGGAAATCTCTCCGGCGCCTCTTCGGCCCGCACGATCCAACTGAAAGGCGAAATCGTCGCGCCAGGATTCATCGATATGATGGGCGCCTCCAGCATCCCGCTTCTGCTTGAACCCGAGAGCGCGGAAAGCAAACTGCGGCAGGGCATCACCACCATGCTCGCCGGAGAAGGCAACTCCCCTGCCCCGCAAAATGCCCAGACACTTCCCGCGGAGGCGAAGGCCGCCAACCTAAGCTGGACCACCTATGCCGAATACCACAAACTGCTGGAGTCCCGCGGCCTGGCGCTCAACGTCGTACACAACGTGGGCGCCGCGCAGATCCGCCGCATGGTCATTGGCGAGGAAAACCGGCCGCCCACTGCCGCTGAGTTGAGCCGGATGAAAGGGCTGGTGGAACAGGCGATGAAGGACGGAGCGGTGGGCCTTTCCACCGCCCTCATCTATCCCCCGGGCACTTATGCCTCCACCGATGAACTGGTGGAACTGGTGCGCGCCACTGCGCCCTACTCCGGCTTTTACTCGACGCACATGCGCAACGAAAGCGCATCCGTGCTGGACGCCATCCGCGAATCGATCGCCATCGGAGAGCGAGCCGGAGTGCCAGTCCACATCTATCATCTGAAGGCCGCCGGAGAAACCAACTGGCCCCTGATGCGGAGCGCCATCGATCTGATCAACAGCGCCCGGCGCCGCGGCCTTGATGTCACAGCCGACATCTACCCCTACATCCGCAACGGAATCGGCCTCGGCTCCTTCATCCCACCCCAGCACTACGGGCAGGGCGCCCGGCCTTTCCTCAATACGCTGAAGGACCCGGCCGTGCGGGCCAGGCTGCGCGATGAAATCGAATCCACTTCCAATTGGGAGAACTGGTACCAGCATGTCGGCCGCAACTGGGACAACGTCCTGGTGGCGCAGTTGCCGGCCAGGGAAGACAAGCCGCTTGAAGGCAAATCGGTGGCCGCCATCGCCAGGATCTGGAATCGCGGCGAATGGGATGCCTTCTTTGAACTGGTGCTGAAGGGCGCGAGCGTCAACCCCAAAAGCATGAACGAGGAACAGAAGCATCTGGCGCTGCGCACGCCCTGGATCAGCCTCTGCACCGACGCCCCGCCGGCTGCGATCCTCACGGCCACTGGCGCCCATCCCCGCGCATTCGGCTCCTTCCCCAGGGTGCTGGCCAAGTATGTGCGCGAGGAACGGGTGATCCCGATTGAGGAGGCAATCCGCAAGATGTCCTCGCTGCCCGCCAACCGGCTTCGCCTGTTTGACCGTGGGCGGATCGCCCTCGGCATGGCCGCCGACCTGGTGGTGTTCGATCCGGACAGGATCCGGGACACCGCGTCGTTTGAGAAACCACTGGCGTTCCCGGAAGGGATGCCTTACGTGATCGTCAACGGGGCGCTGGCGATTGAAAACGGCAAAGCCACGGCTGCAAAGGTGGGCCGCGTGCTAAGGAATTAACGCGCACCTGTATCCTGTGATACGCTTGAAAAGCTCATCGATACATATATCCGGATGGCTCGCGATTCCGCCGAAATCACTCAACTTTTGCAGGCCTGGCGTAGCGGAGACAGGCAGGCGGAGAATCTGCTTTTCGAGATCGTTCTCCCCGATCTGAGAAGGCTGGCCCAGCACTACATGCGCGGCGAGCGGCGCGACCATTCCATGGAACCCACCGAACTGGTGGACCAGATCTACTTCAAACTGACGGGCGCCCGCGACCGGGACTGGCAGAACCGCGGACACTTCTTTGCCATCGCCGCCCGCGCCATGCGCCGCTACCTGATCGACCACGCCAGGGCGCGCCCTGACGTCGAATGCATCCCCATCGCCGGGATCTCGGAATCCTTCGCCATCGCTCCGTCGCGGATGGATCTTGCCGTCGAAATCGAAGAACACCTGGAAGCGATGGAGAAAGAGAACCCCGCCTGGTGCACGATCGTCGAATTGAAGTTTTTTCTGGGCCTGACCGACGACGAAGCGGCCGGTATTTTGAACATGCACGTGCGAAAACTGCAGCGGGAATGGTTCGACGCCCGGCGTTGGCTGTTTGAACGTCACGGACGCAAGTGAAGCACCCAATCCGATGCATCGGGCGGCTCCAGATTGGTCGCGTCGCGCCACAATCCGGTGCGCGGGTTGAACCAGCGCCCCTTGCCCAGTTTCTTTGCCACCTCCGGCCTTAACAGCACCGAGGACCCGGCCGGGACATACACCAGCGCCCACCTGCCATCTTCAGGAGCCGCCGCGGCCACCCATTTGGCGACATCCCGAGTGCCCGGCTGATGCGCCAGCAACTGCGGCGCGGGCCGGAGCTTCCACCATTCCACTGACCGCATGAGCGCGGCCAGATGGCTCATCTGCGTGGAGCCGGGCAGCGCCATCGCCTGCGGCCACGGCGCGGCCGGGCCGGTGCCTGAGTGGTTCAGCGGCTCGGCCTTGCGCGTTTCCCAGCTCCAGATTCCATGGGCCCCGTAGGTGACACCGGCCGGCGGCCCCACCAGCAGACTCCAGTAGGCCGCGCGCCTGATTTCGGCACCGGTGAACACGTGCGTTGCGCCCGGAGTCCGGCTTCTGTGATCTTCGTAGTTCGGCTCGAGATTCACCACCGGCAGGTGGTTTTCAGCGCGCCATGCCTTGGCCGGCGGCCCCTCGCTCACCAGCCATCTCAGATGGGCCTCATCATCGCGGTGACCGCTCTGATAGCCAGTAAAGGAATACCAGGGCTCGGCGGCGTGTTCGTCGAAGGTCCATTTCAGCCGCCCCGGATGCATGGTCGCCAGCCGGCCGGGATGGGGATTGGCGAACACGGCCCGCCCCACGCGCTTCCATTTCGGAGCGTTTTCTCCTGAATAATCACCGTCGCCGTTGAGCATCCACACCACCTGGTGCGCCCCGTATCTGGCCACCATGTAACGGCCCAGTTGGATCATCTGCTCCTCGCTCAGTCGCACGCCGGGATTCAATTCGGGCTGGCTGGGGTGAGCCCATAGCAGGACCGGGGCCGCCAGCATGCCTTTGGCGTTGATGGCGCTGACGCGATCGTCCATCCGCTGAAAGAACGTGGGATCGACGGCCAACTCTTCGCGCCCGCCCTGTTTTCGGACGCGGTAGGCAACGCGTCCCGTCGCATCGGCGTAGGCGGCGCTCCATTGCGTCGTCACAAACTGGATGACGGTGAAACCTTTTGCGGCGCGGTCCGCCAGGAACACATTCCAGCCCCGCGCGTCCGATAATAAAGCGCCGTTCCAGACCGTGTCGCCGAGCCAGAAGAAGGGTGTCCCATCGGCATGCTCAAAGTGATGCCGGTTCTTTGAAACCCGTATCGCCCCGCGCCGGAACAGTTCCAGGTGGCTGGTCCCCGCCACGCACTGAAAGGTACCGCTCTTGTTGTGAAGTCCGAAATCCTGTGGCTCGGCGCCGGTCCGGTAACTCCAACTGCCGATTTCATCGGGAGCAAAGCGCGCGCGCCAGAACCGCCCTCCATCCCAGAAGGCCACTATGATATGCGTTTGGCCGGAGGGCGATCGGAAGGCAACGTTCAAGGTTACGCCGCCCAGCGGATCGGGATAATCGGCGGCTGCCTGGAAGACCGCCTCAAAACGCGTCCATTGCCCCACGCGTGTCTCCGGCGATTGGCCGGCTGCGGCAACCGCGAACCACAGAAAGGCTGCCAAGTGTCGTATCATCAGCGGTTGTTATAGCGCATTCGGAAAGGTGATTGTTCCCCACACATGAAGCTCGTCGTTCTTGATGGATATTGTCTCAACCCCGGTGACCTGAGTTGGGATGGTTTGAGGCAGCTTGCCGGAGTGGAAGTTCATGACCGCACACCCGCGGCGCTGGCTGCCGAACGGATCGCGTCAGCCGAAATGGCCATGACCAACAAGACTCCCTTGGACAGAGCCACGCTCGGCGCCCTGCCGAAGCTGAAGTACATCGGCGTACTGGCCACCGGCTACAACATTGTCGATGTGCAGGCGGCAAAGGAGTTGGGCATCGTAGTCTCGAATATTCCCACCTATGGCACGGCTTCAGTCGCCCAGCATGCCTTCGCGCTGCTGCTGGAACTGTGCCACCGCACCGGCATGCACTCCGATGCCGTGCGGGCGGGCGAGTGGGCGCGTAACCCGGACTGGTGCTTCTGGAAGTCGCCATTGGTGGAACTTGCCGGGAAGACCTTTGGCGTGATCGGCTTCGGGCGCATCGGCCGGCAGGCGGCTCGCATCGCCGACGCCATGGGCATGCGCGTGATCGCCAGCGATACGTTTCAATCGAATCCTCCGGACTATGAAGGCTTCCGGTGGGCGACGGTGGAAGATCTGCTGGCCGAGTCCGATGTGGTGAGCCTGCATTGTCCGCTGACACCTGATAACAAGGGCCTGATCAACAGCCAGCGGCTCAAGCTGATGAAACCCACCGCGTTCCTGCTCAACACCTCGCGCGGCCCGTTGATCGTAGACCAGGATCTGGCCGCGGCTCTCAACGATGGGCAGATCGGCGGAGCGGGCCTGGATGTGCTTTCGATTGAGCCGCCTGTGGCTGGCAATCCGTTGTTTGAGGCCGCCAACTGTATTGTGACGCCGCATATCGCATGGGCGACACGCGAGGCTCGATCGAGGCTCATGGATATCGCCGTCGACAACGTACGCGCATTCCTGGCGGGGACGCCCCAGAACGTCGTTTCCTGACCCCGGGGAATGTCAACCCCTTGACGAACGTCGGCATTCCGACTTCTTCGCTCCGTCTGGCCCGGTGCAAGTCAAAGGTTCTGCACCCCTAATCGTTTGGCCACCTGCCTGCAGTGATGATGGCGTGCTTCGTATCTCCGTTAACGAATCAGCCTCGCCGGTCCACATCCGGCTGGAAGGCAAACTCGCCGGGCCCTGGGTTGGCGAACTTGAGCGCTTCTGGATGGAACTCAGGGCGAAACTTGCCGGCCGTAGCGTGGAAATCGATGTCCGTGAGGTGACATCGTTTGATCAGAATGGCCGGAAGCTGCTGGCTGGCCTCGAGGCCGAAGGGGTCTCGATCATCACCGGATCCGATCTGCTGGCCGCCCTTTTCAGACGCCAGATTCCCACCCTGGCGCTTCTGCTTGCCGCCGCGGCCGCGGCGTTTGGCCAATCGGTGCAGATCCGGCCGGCGGACCTGGCGCAGGTCCCGCTGCTGATCGACTCCAACAGCGCGGTGTTCTGGTATTACGGGCAGTTGCGCATCTTCAGTTCGGCGGGGAACCCGCAGATCAGCTACACCGATCCGCAGACGAACGTGCTGGTGACGCGGCCGGTGATGGTTGACCGGAATGATCATTTCCCGATGTGGATCGAATCGGTGTGGCTGGACAGTGATGGGGCGCTTTATGCCTGGTATCACCACGAGAAGGTAGAGGTCTGCCCGGGCTCTTCGCTTACCGTGCCCGAGATCGGCGCGTTAGTGTCCTATGATGGCGGGGATAGCTTCCGCGATCTCGGAATTGTCCTGAACTCGCGGGAGCCTGCCGATTGCACAGCGAGAAACGGTTACTTCGCCTCCGGCCACGGCGATTTTTCGGTGATCCTGGACCGCAGCCAGCAGTATTTCTACTTCCTGTTCTCAGCCTATGGCGGGGACGTGTCGACGCAAGGCATCGCGATCGCACGGATGCCTTTTGAGCGCAGGGCGAATCCGGTGGGGAACGTGACCAAATACTTCAGTGGAGTATGGTCCGAACCTGGTCTGGGCGGCCAACTCACGCCCATTCTTCCCGCCGCGGCGGCGTGGCAGCGCGAGGATGCGGACTCCTTCTGGGGCCCTTCGGTTCACTGGAATACGCACATTGAACGATACGTGGTGCTGCTCAACCGCTCCTGCTGTTATCCCGGTTGGCCGCAGGAGGGCGTCTACCTTACCATGAACGCGGATCTCAGCGATCCGGCCGGGTGGCAGGCCCCTGTGCGGCTGGTAGAAGGCGGCGACTGGTACCCGTGGGTGATGGGAATGAATCCTGGCGAAACCAGTTCCGAAGCCGGACAGTTAGTGCGCCTTTTCTTCCGCCACAACTCCGAGTGGGAGTTGGTCTTTCACCGGGAGGGCGAGGAGCCCCAACCCGAACCCGAGCCCGAATTACCGGAGTGAGAACTTGTACACCGTGGTGCTCTGGTACCGTTCTCCAGGTTTTAGCACCACGGAGGGGAACGCCTTCTGGTTGGGCGAGTCGGGAAAGTGCTGCGTCTCCAGGCAAAAACCATACCTTTTCTGGTAAATTTTTCCGCCTTTGCCGGTGAGGGAGCCATCCAGGAAATTCCCTGTGTAGAACTGCACGCCCGGTTGATCGGTGGACACTTCCATGAGGCGGCCTGAAGTGGGCTCATGTACCTCCACCACCTTCCGCAGGGTTCCGGCGGCGCCGTTCAGGGCGTAGTTGTGGTCGTAACCACCGCCGAACTGAATCTGCTGGTCGGCGGCGCCGATGCGCGCTCCGATGGCCTCCGGCTTCCGGAAGTCGAACGGTGTGCCTTCCACCGGACGAAGTTCCCCGGTGGGAATCAGCCCGGCATCCACCGGGGTGAAACGATCGGCATCAATCATGATGCGGTGGCCGAGGATGTCGCCTTCACCTGCGCCTTTCAGATTGAAATAGGAGTGGTTGGTCAGATTCAGGACCGTGTCCTTATCAGTAGTGGCCGCATAGCCGATGCGCAATTCGCTCGCTTCGGTCAGCGTGTAGGTCACGGTAGTGGTGAGAGTGCCCGGATAGCCCTCTTCCCCGTCCTTTGACACGTACGTTAATTCGAGCGCATTCGATTCGGGAAGTTCCTTCGCCGCCCAAACCTGCTTGTCGAAGCCCTTTAGTCCCCCGTGCAGGGCGTTGGCGCCATTGTTGACGGCAAGTTTGTAGGTGGCGCCGTTCAGTTTGAACTGACCCTTTGCGATGCGGTTGCCATAGCGGCCGATCAATGCTCCGAAGTAGGGATGAGTCTTGAGATAGCCTTCCAGGGAATCGAACCCCAGCACGACATCGGCGAAGACGCCCGCCTTGTCCGGCGCTTTTAAGGATGTCACGATGCCACCGTAGTTGGTGATCCGGACTTCCATGCCGGCGGCGTTCTTTAGGGTATAGAGATCGACGGCGGCGCCGTCGGTGGCCGTTCCGAAGGGCTGTCTGGTCAACTTGGGCGCCTCCTTCCGGGGTGGAGCCGACGTGCTGGTCGTCGATCCGCAGCCGGCAAGCGTCAGGGCCGCGGCAATTGTGAAGGAGGTAGTAGCGCTCGGTCGTGGCATTTGTTTATGATACGCCTGTACCAACCATGACGCGATACGGATGGGTAATCGGCATCAAGCCTGAACTGATCGAGACGTACAAGTACCACCACGCCAACCCGTGGCCCGAGGTGGTGGCCAGGATTACGGAGAGCAATGTCCGTAATTTCTCGATCTACCTCAAAGATGACAGGCTATTCCTCTATTACGAGTACCATGGGGAAGACCATGAGGCGGATATGGCGCTCATCGCCGCGCACGAGAAGACAAAAGAATGGTGGGCAGTGGTGGGTCCCTGCCAGCAGCCACTGGACACCCGCAAGCCGGGCGAATGGTGGGCTGAGATGGAAGAAGTTTACCACCAGGACTGAGGCCCCGCCCGGGGCTCAGTCCAAACGAAGTTCGTCGCCGGCCTTCACACCAGAGAGTGCAACGGCGTGCAGGTAGTTCTTGGAGCCGAGCGTGACCTCGCGCTTGACGAACTGCTCACCCTGCTTGACGAACACATAGTTCTTGCCGCGCTCTTCGCGGATGGCGCCAAGGGGAATCAGCGTCGAGTCCGGCTTCTCTTCCACCACGATATCGGCGAAGGAAGACAGATCGGGAATCACCCTGGCATCAGCGCCGTCGATGTCGAGCTTCACCGGAACGGTTCGAATGTACTGATTGGAGCGCCAGCCACCGACAGCAAGCGCGCCGATACTGTACACTTTCCCGGTCAACTTGAGTCCGGGGAAAGCGTCGAGCCCGATCATGGCCTTCTGGCCAATGCGGATCTCAGAAGTCTCGGCCTGATTGGCGTTCGCTTCAATCTGCATGCTCTTGGGATTGACGACGCGGAGAATTTCCTGCCCGGGCATGACCTGATCGCCCTGTTGAATCTTGGCGAACTCGCCGCCGCGGAACATGGACTGAATCACTACCAGTCCTTCCATCGGGGAGTTGATGGTAAACGCCTTGATGTCGTTGATGTGGCGGCCGGCGTGCCTTTGATGACGGTCGGTGGTGTGTCCAAGTATCTTCACTTCGGCGTCGTGTACGATTGCTTTCTGCGGCAGGTCCAATTGAACCTGTTTGTAGCGGGCGTCGGCTTCCTCTTCATCGAGCTTCAACAATTCCCGTTCCACTTCGGTTCGCACATCGGCGGCCGAGCGCTCAAGCTTCGCTTTGTCCAACTGCGCCTTGGCCACCAGAACCGTCTGGCGGAGGGTATCCATTTCCACGCCCTGCTCGGACTTGCGTTTATCGACGTCGAGTTCCGCCTGGACGATGGAGGACTTGATGTCATCGACGTGGTCGAGGAGGGATCCGGCATCGATCTCCGCCATCAGATCGCCCCGCTTGACCCAGGTTCCGTCCTTCACCAGCTTGAGAAGTTCCAGCATGTTGCGGCTTTCCGGACCACGCTGGCGGGGCACGCTGACGCGCACGTATTGCTTAGCCGCGGTGGTTCCAGCCACGCGGAGCACGCGCTGAAAAGTCCCGGCCGTCACCTTCGCCGTGCGATAAACGATGGTGGCCTGGGGAGCCTGGGCGGCAGGTTTCAGCCACTGCTGATAGGCCGCAAAGCCACCGGCGGCAACCAGTGCCGCCATCAGCCAGCCCTTCCAGGAAGACGGCTGCCTTGGGGGCTCCTGAGGCACAGGAACGATGCGCTTTGGCGGCTGTTGAACCGGCTGAGCTGGAACTGGATTGGTGAGAGCTGACATCGTGCGATCCTTATTAATGATACACGTCTAAAAGCTGAGGCGAAAGCCATGGGCGGCAGGTTACCACCAGCTTGCGGATTCGCCCGCCTTCCCTTAAGATCGAACTTCCGGTTTCTTTTTTATGATACACGTCCTCTGGGCAATCTGGGGCTTAGCCAGTCCTGCGGCCGCCGCGCCGATTCTGGCGTCCCATCCCGCGATTCCAGCGCCGCTGCAGATCTCCACCTTCGCCACCGGGCTGAACTACCCCTACGGGATGCATGTGCTGGCGGACGGTTCGCTATTGGCGGCTACCAGCAGTCCCGTATCGGGGGGCGCCAGTCTGTTCGGATCAAACCTGCAGATTCTGCGCTTTACCGACACGGATGGAAACGGCGTGGCGGACGGGCCAGCTACGGTGGTCTTTAACGGACCGGGCGGTCCGGCAACGGGGATGGCCGGCGCGGGCAACGTGGTGGCGGTGGCCACAGGCACCAACACCGGCAGTTCGATTCTGCTCCTGCAGACCGGCGCGGGCGGCGCCCTGACCCAGATTGGCGCGGTGCAATTCACCTACCCCGGATTCTGGTGGCACGATTCGCATTCGGTGGCGGTGCGCGAAACCCCAGGCGGATCCTATGAGCTGCTGTTCAATGTGGGATCGGAAGACAACAACGTTGCCACCGTCAACACCGTGGCCATTTCCGGCCTGACCAACGCCACGCTGAATCCGGACTCTGTCTACCGGCTGAGCTTCACCGTAGCGGGCAACACGGCCACGGCCACCGGGCTGACACAGATGGCCTCGGGACTGCGCAACGGCTTCGGCCTGGCGTTTGACGCCTCCGGCAATGCCTATATCGCCGACAACGGCATCGACTTGAGCGGCAATACGCCGCTGAGCGCCGACGAATTGAACTTCGCCCCGGCGGCTGGGGCGCCTGCCGATTTCGGCTTCGCGGACACCTACATCGACTACGCCACGGGCGCTCAGGTGGGGGCCTCCGGCACATTGCCACTGGTGGCGTTTCTGCCGCAGGGAGGGCTTAGGAGCGAAGGGCCGGCAGGGATGACAATGGCGCCGGCGGGCTTTCCCTCCACGCTGAACAACGGCCTGTTTATCGGATTTCACGGGGTGGGATCAGCAGGGGGAACGGCTAACGATGAGAATCCGGTGGTGTTCGTGGATCTGGCCACGAATCAATACTTCCACTTTCTGCTGGGAGGGCAGGACGGACAGGGCCACCTGAACTCGCTTGCGGCAAGTCCGGATGCCCTGTTCGTTGCCGACCTCAGTTCCACCGGCAGTTTGAACCAGACGGGGACGGGAGTGATTTACCGGATCGGGCTGGCCGATACGCCGGTGCCTGAACCTTCCACGGGGATGCTCACCGCGGCAATGCTGTGCGCGGCAGGTTCGTTTCGCTTTTTTCGGGCCCGGATCCGGCGTGGCTGCTAGAGGCTGTTGAAGCGGTCTTCAAGCGCCGCCCAGTTCACCACGTTCCACCAGCCGCCGATGTAGTCGGCGCGGCGGTTCTGATACTTCAGGTAATAGGCGTGCTCCCAGACGTCGATGCCGAGAACCGCTTTCTTTCCCTCCATCAGCGGATTGTCCTGATTGGGCGTGGAGGCGATTTCGACGTATTGCCCGTTCTTGATCAGCCAGGCCCAGCCGGAGCCGAAACGGCCCATGCCGGCGGCGGCGAACTTTTCCTTGAAGCCGTCGAAGGATCCAAAATTGGCGGTGATGGCCTGGGCGAGGTTGCCCACCGGAGCGCCGCCCGAATTGGGGCCCATGATTTCCCAGAAAAGCGAGTGATTCCAGTGGCCGCCGCCGTTGTTGCGAACCGCCGTGCGGATCGCCTCCGGCACAATGGCGCAATTGTTGGCCAGCAATTCGTCAAGGCTTTTGCCGGCCAGTTCGGGGGCTTTGTCAACGGCCGCATTGAGATTGGTCACATAGGCCTGATGATGTTTGCCATGGTGGATTTGCATGGTCATCGTGTCGATGTGCGGCTCCAGCGCGTCGAAAGCGTAAGGGAGCGGGGGTAGGGTAAAAGCCATAGCTTTCAGGATACAACGGCGCTCCGGGAGGCGCGCGGCCTTTATAATGACATTTGGTGATGCGAATTCTTTTGTTTGCGGCCTTCGCGGCCACTGCCTTGCTGTCCCAAACCGTGACAAATAAGCCGGAGACTCCGTTTCCGGCCCACAAGATCATCGGCAACCTTTACTACGTGGGCTCGCGTGAATTTGCCTCCTACCTGATCACAACCCCGGAGGGGCACATGCTGATCAATTCCACCTACGAGTACTCTCTGCCGCGGCTGAAAAGCAGCGTGGAGAAGCTGGGCTTCAAGTTCCGGGATATCAGGATTCTGCTGACCAGCGAGGGCCACGCCGATCACATCGGAGGCTGCGCCAAATTCATCCAGCAAACCGGCGCCCGGCTTCATGTGATGAACGGCGATGTGGAGGTGGTGGAAAACGGGGGCAAAGGCGATTTTTTCTACAAGATCGTATGGCCCGGCTGCAAGGTGGACCGCGTGCTGCACGACAGTGACAAGGTCAAGCTGGGCGGGGTCGAATTGACGGCGCGCCACACGCCGGGACACACCAGAGGCGCGACGACGTTCCTGATGAAGGTGGCGGAACAGGGCAGGACCTACGACGTTGTGATCGCCGCCAGCCCCAATCCCGGCAAGGGTTACCGGCTGGTCGACAACTCCAAATACCCCAACATCACGGCGGATTTCAAGAAGACGTACGACCTGCTGCTGTCGCTGCCCTGCGATGTGTGGCTGGGGGCGCACGGCTCCCATCACAACATGGCGGCAAAGTACGCCCGCATCGGCAAGGGGCCGAACCCTTATATCGATCCGCAGGGCTATCGCGACTACCTGATGCGCAGTCAGAGAGCGATCCTGCAACTGATCACCCAACAGCGGATGGAAGCCGCCCGGTAATGACCGCCTCAACCCTCATCATGCTCACCACCCTCGCCGCCGCCGGCCCCGAAGAATTGAAGCGCATGTCGGCGCGCTTCACTCCAGCGCCTCTGAAGGTGGATACCACTTCGCTTGCGCCAGCCGACCGCAAAGCGCTGACAAAGCTGCTGGAGGCCGCCCGGCGCATCGACGGTCTCTACATGACGCAGCTCTGGGCCGGCAACCACGCGCTGCACGAGAAGCTGAAGGGCGACAGGTCGGCCGCTGGCAAAGCACACCTGGATTATTTCTGGCGAAACAAGGGGCCGTGGTCGGATTTGGATGAGCATCGGGCTTTCGTCCCCGGCGCGCCGCAGCGAAAGCCCTTGGGAGCGAATTTCTATCCCCCGGACATGACCAAGGAGGAGTTCGAGTCCTGGGTGAAGACGCTGCCTGAGAGCGAACGCAAGAAGGCGGAGAGCTTTTTCACGGTGATCCGCCGCGACGAGGCGGGAAAGCTGAAGTCCGTTGCCTATGCCAACGAGTATGAGCGCGAGCTGGGAGCGCTGGCGAAGTTGTTGCGCGAGGCGGCGGCCCTCACAACGAGTCCGTCGCTGAAGAAATTTCTCAACCTTCGTGCGGAGGCTTTCCTTTCGAATGACTATTACGCGAGCGACGTGGCGTGGATGGACCTGGACTCATCCATCGACGTCACCATCGGCCCGTATGAAACGTACACGGACGAACTGCTGGGTTACAAGGCGGCCTTTGAGGCCTACATCTGCCTGAGGGATGAAAAGGAGAGCGCGAAGCTGAAGTTCTTCGCCAATCACCTGCAGGAGATCGAAAACAACCTGCCGGTGGAGGCGCGTTACCGGAATCCGAAGCTGGGCGCGCTGGCGCCGATTACGGTGGTGAACCAGATGGTGGCGGCGGGCGATGCGGCGCACGGCGTGGCGACGGCGGCGTTCAATCTTCCCAACGACGAGAAGGTGGTGCTTGAAAAGGGCTCCAAGCGGGTGATGCTGAAGAACGTGCAGCAGGCGAAGTTTGAGAAGATTCTGAAGCCGATTGCGGCGCGCATGCTGGGGAAAGCGGACCTGGCGGATCTGAGCTTCGATTCGTTCTTCACGCACATTCTGGCGCACGAGCTTTCGCACGGCATCGGGCCGCAGAAGAACGTGCGTACATCGCTGAAGGAGCTGTACGGGGCCATCGAGGAGGCCAAGGCGGACATTACCGGGCTGTTCATGCTGCAGTACATGTTCGACAAAGGTCTGCTGCCGCGCGCGGAAAAGCAGCTTTACACCACGTTCCTGGCGTCCTCGTTCCGCACGCTGCGCTTCGGCATTCAGGAGTCGCATGGCCGAGGCATGGCGGTGCAGTTGAACTATCTACTCGACAAGGGCGGATTCGTAATCCGGCCCGATGGAACCTTCGGCGTAGACTATGCGCGGATCAAGGATGCCGTGCGGGGTCTGACGGGCGAGATTCTGACGATCGAAGCTGAGGGCGACTACGCGGGCGCAAAGAAGCTGATCGAATCCATGGCGGTGATCCGCCCGCCGCTGGCGGCCGCCCTGAAGAAGCTGGAAGATCTGCCAACCGACATCACTCCGGTGGAGCCGAAATAGTGCGCAGGCCGGAGCGAAGCGTGTAGTCCCCGGCGCGGCCGGCTGTGGCGGTGGCGACGACGGTGTAGGTTCCGGCAGGCAATTCGCGGCGGAGGTGGGAAACGCCGGCGGTGGCGGTGGCGGCCAACGCGTCGGAGGCGATCCGGCGGCCTTCGGAATCCAGCAGAATCAGGGACGGCGCGAAGGTGAAGGCCGAGAGATCCAGCGTGAGGATGCCGGGTGCGGCAAGGGTCAGCCTGAAGATGTCGGCGGAAGTGCCCCGGCCGTCGGCCAACATCACATCGCGCAAGGCGCAGTCCTGCTCGAGGAGTTGCCCTTTGACGGTTTCACCCGGCGCAATGGCGGGGGCTTCGCAGGGGGCCGGATCGTTGAAGGCGGCCTTGATCTCAAACGAGCCGGTCTGCACAGTGGTTGTGTTGGCGAACACGGCATAGACGCCCGGGTTCAACTGCACCGACACCCGGGCATTGCGTCCGCCGCCGAGGTTGTCATCCTCGGCAATCACGCGGTTTTCGGCGTCCAGCACCCAGAGGTAGGAGTCCAGTTGCGGCGAGGTCATTTCCACTGTCAGCAGGCCGCGCTTTTCGAGGGTGACGGTGTAGGGCTTGATCAGAGTGGCGTCGGAGCTGAGCGGCACGCGATCCTGGAACCGGCAATCGGTTGTGCCGAGAGCGGAACTGACGACGCCTTCGAGCGGCAACGATTCAGACAAACACGTCCTGATTCCTTCAAAGCGCGTCTGCAACTGGTAGTTGCCGGCGATCAGTTCAGCATGCGCGGCGCCGATCAGGTATTCTCCCGGGGCGAGGCTGATCTCGAGCCTTGCGGGCTGATTGACCTGCAGCGGGACGGCGCTTTGAAGCAGCCGGTTGTCCGCACTGAACAGCAGGGCGGCGGCGAAGAATTCGTTCGACCTCATTTCGACGGTGAGGACGCCGGGATCGGTGATGCGTAACCGGAACAGTTCCAGGCGGTTTTCACGGTCATCACCGGCGACGACATCGAGCAGCCGGCAATCGGCGCCGGTAAGCTGGCCCGATGCACTGGCGCCGGGATTGATCTCGCGGGTGTCACAAGCCTGCGGACCGGCCAGATCGACGCGAAGGTTGAAGGCTCCAGTCTGGGCGCCGGCGACGGTTGCCACCAGGAGATATTCGCCGGGGGCGAGGCTGCGAATGATGAGCGCATTGGCGACACCATCGGCGCCATCGTCATCAACGGCGAGGGTGCTGCCAGTCTTTGCATCCAGCAGGACCAGGAGGGAGTCGACGGCTCTCGATTCCATCAGCGCCGAGAACACCTGCGGCTGGCTGGTTTGAAAGCGGTAGATCTCGGCCGGGCGCGCCTGATCAGAGGCGGGAAGAGCGTGCTGAAGGCGGCATGCGCCATCGGCGATCTGTCCGGGGATCGCTCCCGGCTGCAGGTCCTTTACCTGGCAGGTGGAGGGATCTTCGGTAACGCCGCTGAGGGTGAACTCGCCGGTTCCGCGTACGGCGATCACGAGCAGATAGTAGGTCTCCGGCATCAGACTGACGGAGAACCGGGTGGCGGCAGTGCGTGTATCGCCTGGCGCGATCTGGCGGAAGCGCGTATCGGTGAGGATGAGAATGCCTTCAAACCCGGCGGCGGCGAGGTCGAAATTGTAGACTCCGCGCGAGACAATGTCGATCCGGTAGGGCCTGACCTGGGAATCGGCAACGGATCCTGGAATCATGTCCCGCAGCGTACATTCCTCGGCGGTGAGAGTCCCGGTGAGGGGGGTGGCAGGGTCCCAGTCAGGGATCACACAGTCACCGGCAAACGCCGCCCCGGTGGCGGTCGTTAGAAAGAACAGCGCGGCTAGGAGTCCCATCTCCTACACTCTAGCGTGTAACGGGCAAGCTTATCGGGATCGATCTGGTAACCACCGGATGGCGGATCGATGAAACCGTTGCGAAGCACAATTTCGGGCGTGACGATGTCATCGGCATACCAGCGGCGGCTGGGTTCGACATCGGTGGGATAGGCAAATTGCGGGTGCGCGGCCAGGGCCAGGGCGTGGGCGCTGCCGATGCCGAGTTCGGGCATGGTGCCCATCCAGACGGGCACGCCGTGTGCGGCGCAGACATCGAGGATGCGCATGGCTTCGAGAAATCCGCCGACGCGCTGGAGTTTGATATTGACGATGCGGCAGGCGCCCATTTCGATGGCGCGGCGCACCTGATCGGCGCTGTCGGCGCTTTCATCGATACAGACGGGAGTGCGGAGGCGGCGCTGGAGTTCGGCCAGCCCTTCGAGATCGGCGCCGGCGAAAGGCTGTTCGAACATGAGTAAGCCGAAGCGGTCCATCTCGAGGAACACGTCGAGATCGGCGAGCGAGTAATCCGCATTGGCGTCGACGAAGAGGGGAAAGCCAGGCATCATCTCGCGCATGGCTCGGACCAGTTGCACGTCATGGCCGCGTTTGATCTTGATCTTGAGCCTTTTGTAGTGCTCGAATTCGAAGCGTTTAACAGCGGACCACAGCGCGCCCGAGTTTTCGTAGAGGCCAACGGCCAGGCCCGAGGCGACGGGGCGGGCGCGGATTCCGAACAGATCATGGAGAGTGACGCCTCTGGCGCGGGCAACCAGTTCCCAGGCCGCGGTTTCGACGGCGACGGTCGCAAAGCGGCTGAAGCCGGTGTCGGCGAGCCGGGCGGCAAGATCGGTAATCGATTCGAAGGTCTGGCCACAGATGGCGGGCAACAGATGGCCCGCGAGTTCCTCCCAACAGGAATCCGGCGTCTCGGCGGAATAGAAACCGCCGGGCATCGCAGAAGACTCACCCCACCCGAAATGCGGGCCGTCGGCGAGGCGGACGAGCAATGCGTCCTTTGAGGCCACTTCACCAGAGCTGATGCGGAAGGGCTCAGTCATGGGGATGGAAACGCGGCGGAGTTCAATGGAGGCCGGGCGGATGGGGCCGCAGAAGGAGGCAAGTAACTCAAATCCAGATCGCTGTTGCATGAGACCCACGAGTATAGCGGAGGAAAAGGGGGGAAGGAAGGCGAAGAAAAAAGGTAGTGGATAGTACTGACGACAACACACGCATAGAACCAATAAGACATTGGGTATCAGTACTTTAGTCACATAACGCACTCCCTGGAACTTACCCCCGGTTTGGCCGAGAATTACCCTTGTAGAGTACCGTTAATTTCTGTTATGATCCCGGTGAGCCAATACCTCCGTAAGAGGATATAGGGGGATTCGCGTAGAGCGCTTCAAGGGCGCTTTCGGAGGAATCCTGATTACAGACTTGGGGATTCGAGAGAAAGCCGTACGGCTGCAATGCCGGAGGTGTGGCCTGAGTTTGGAGTATGACCGGAAGAACCATCGGAGAATTCGCAGTTCATAAGAGGTTGGGCGAGGGTGCATTCGGCACCTCCTATCTCGGGGAGCACACCCCGACGGGACGCATGGCGGTCCTCAAACTGGTAAGGCCGGAACTCACTGCCATCCCCCGCATTGGAGAACGGCTTAGGGCGCAGGCGATCAGCCCGCCGGATCTGGAACACCCTGGCATCGTAAGGCTTCGGGAAGTGCGTGTGGAGGGCCAGGAGATTTGGATCATCCGCGACTATTGCGCCGGCAACCCTCTGGATGTCTATCTGAAGAAGACTGGCGCACAGCCGGCTGTGGAGGGCGCCAGGCGATTCTGTGATTTGCTGGCGGCCTTTGGGCACGCACACCGGCGGGGTTTCTGTCACGCCAACATCAAGCCTGCGAACATTCTGGTGGATGCGGGAAGTTTTTGCGCGGCCGACTTCACGATTTCGCGGCTTTTCGGCATTTCCGCATCGACGATGGAGTTGCTGGGCGCGCCGGAATACAGGCCTCCGGAGCAGGCGGCGGGGGAAGAATTGGACGCGCGATCGGATGTGTACTCGCTCGGCATCGTGTTGCGGCAGGTGGTGAGCGGCAAGACCGGTTCGGGCGGGCAGAAAGCGCCGGAGTGGCTGGTTCCGGTGCTGGCGAAAGCGACATCAAAGGACCCGGCGGTCCGGTTCAGAAACGCAGGTGAGTTTCGCGAGACGCTGCTGGGAGTGATACCGGCGGCGGCAGAAGCGGCGCCGGAAGAGAAGCCTGTAATTGTATTTGAAGCAGCGGCTCCCGCGGTACTGCCGGGGCCGGCGTTTGGGATGCGTTTAAGGGCGGGCGGCCTGATGCTTGCGTTGGGGCTGGGTGCCGCGGCATTCGTGTGGAACCGGTCAAACACAGAGGCGGCCGCATCGGCCAACACGGTGGCGGTTCCGTCGGCCCCAGTGGCGCCAGAGGCGGCAAGCGGCGGCGAGGCGCCAGTGGCGAAACCGCTATACATCACACCAGCGGCAACCAAACCCACGGCGCGGATTACCCCGGCCAAGGCGGCGCAGGTGGTGACGGCGGGCACAACGGCGCCACAGCCATCGCCGGCCCAACCGAAGCCATTCGTATGGAAGCAGGCACAGACCGGGACGGTGAATCCGGGCGCTCCGGGCCTGCCGGCAGCGCATCCGGAGGTTGCCCCAGGGAGCGCCGGCGGCGGTCCGGTATTGGCGCCGCTGGAGGTACGCGTAGGGCCGCCTCCGGCAGAAGCACCGGCACCCAAGCCGGCGGCGGCGACACCGCGCATGTCGGGCCAGTTGGTAGGTGCAAAGCTGCTGCGCGGCGGCTCGCCCACTTACCCGCCATTTGCCAAGCAGCTTAAGGTATCCGGCAATGTGCGGCTGGAGATCCGCATCGCACCCGACGGGAAAGTGGTGGGGGTAAACGCCCTGTCCGGCCATCCGGTGCTGGCGGCGGCGGCGATCGAAGCGGCGCGACGGTGGGTATACGCGCCGGCGACGCTTGATGGCAACCCGGTCTCCTCCAGCACGCAAGTCGACATCTCATTCACATCGAAATAGGAAGAAACAGCAAGTCATGTCGAAGAACCTGAAACTCAGGAATCCTTATGTGGCCGGCAAGGCGCTAGGGCAGGATAAGGCATTCGTCGGACGGCAGGATGTCATTCAACTGGTGGAGGACGAGCTTTTCTCGCCAGACCGCAACGCGGTAGTGATTTTCGGGCAGAGGAGGATCGGCAAGACCTCAATCCTGCTGCAGTTGCGCCGTCGGTTGGCGCCGAGCCTGTTTCTGCCGGTTTACTTCGACCTGATGGACCGCGCCCACCAGCCGATGGGGCAGGTATTGCACGAGATGGCGGCGGCGATTTCGGCTGAGATCGGCATGCCGGTTCCCGATGCGCAGTTGTTTGACGACGAAGGCGTCTATTTCCGGCGGGAGTTTCTGCCGGCGCTGAACGCCAAGCTGCCCGAGGACCGCCGCCCGATCCTGCTGCTGGACGAGTTCGACGTGCTGGATCCGGAGACCGAGCGGCAGCTTCCGCAATCGGCGGCGGGACGGACCTTCTGGAGCTACGTGCGCAGGCTGATGGAGGGCGAATCGAGGCTGGGATTCGTCTTCGTGATGGGGCGAAAGGCCGACGAGCTTTCAGCCGACGTGAAAGCGGCGTTCAAGGCGGCGCGCTACAAGAAAGTCTCCTTCCTGGATGACAAGCACGCGCGGGAGCTGATCGGGACGGCGGCGGCCGAAGGCACGCTGCAATTCACCGATGCCGCGGTCAACCGCATCCTTCAACTTACCTCCGGGCATCCCTACTTCACCCAGCTTGTTTGCCAACTGGTGTGGGATGAAGCGTGGAGCCGAAATCCAAGCAGCACGCCGCGCGCCGATGTCGCCCATGTGGAGTCCATGGTGACGAAGGCGCCGGAAGCGGGAGAGACAATCTGCGAATGGATTTGGGAGGGTCTGCCGCCGGCGGAGAAGGTAATCTTCTCCGCCGTTGCGCAGGCAACGGAGACGGCGCAGGCGGTGAGCACGCCGGAGTTGATTGAGTTGTTGCAGCGCCACGGCATCCGCATTCTCACGCGCGAGTTGGAGATTGCTCCGGACACGCTGGTGAAGTGGGAGATGCTGGAGGAAAAGGACGGCAAGTACCGCTATATCATTGAGCTGATGCGGCGCTGGGTGGCCTCGCGCAAACCTCTGTCAAAGGTGAAAGACGAGTTGGACCGTATGGTTCCGCTCGCCGATACGCTTTACCAAAGTGGCGACGGGTTCTATCGGCGGGGGAATCTGGAAAGCGCGCAGACGCTGCTGCGGCAGGCGCTGACCGTAAACCCGAATCACCTGAAGGCGCGGCTGCTGGCCGGACAGGTCCTGGTGGAGCAGGGCAAGAGCGAAGAGGCGGTGCGCGAGTTGGAGGAAGCGCTGCGCCACGACGAATCGGCCGCGCGCTATCCGCTGGTGCGGACACTGATTCTGCGGGGCGAGGAGCTACAATCGGCCGGAGACGAGGAGAAGGCGCTGGCGGCGTATGAACGGGTGCTGCAGCTTTCACCGGCTGACAAAGTGGCCACCGAACGGAGAACCGCCATCTGGATGGGGCGCGGCGAGCGGGCCTTCAAGCAGGACAAGCTGGATGAAGCCGAGGCCGCCTACAAGACGATCGGCGCCGAAGCCAAGCTGGGTGACGTGGAGGCACGGCGGCGCAAGCTGCACATCGATCAACTGGTTGAGACGGCAAAGAAGTCGGCTAAGGCCGAGCAATGGGCAAAGGCCATCGAGTGCTACCAGGAGCTGAGCACGCTGGAGCCGCAGGCCAAGACATGGAAGGATTCGCTCGAAAGCGCGCAGGTGGAACAGAAGTTCGCCAAGAGCTACGCCGACGCGCTGGCCGCCGTGCAGGCTAACGATTCGCGCAAAGCGCAGCGCATGCTGCTGGAGATCCTCAACGCACGTCCGGACTACAAGGACGCATCAAAGCTGCTGGTGCAGATACTGCGGCCCGACGAGGTGGCGGTGAGCAAGCCGGTGGAGGTGGAGCCCCGGCGGCCGTTCGTTCTCGATTTTGCCATCTTCTACGCCAAGCTGCTGGTGATTGTTCTGGTCTCTCTGTTCACGGGCCTGCTGCCTGCGCAGCCGGGCGCGGCGTTCTATGCGGGGGTGGCGGGCAAGCTGGCGCTGCTGGCCTTGTTGGTGGAAGGCGGATGGTACCTGGTGCGGCGCAAGGACGAGGGCGCGGCGACTGAAAGCCTGGGGTCGTTGTCGGCGTCGATGGCGCCTCCGAAAGTGGCGGCGGCGGCAAGCGGCAAGAAGTGAACCGCTAGCGGCGGAAGTAGCCGTTCAGATCAACAATGACGTGGGTAGGATCGGTGGCAAACAGGCTCACCGCTCCACCGGTTCCCGCCGGAACCAGGGCCGCATTGGCCGTCACCCGTCCGTCGAAAGAATTCAGCGTCGAAACCAGGGGACGCGCAGCCCCGGTGGCCCATGCGGTAAGGAAGCCGAGCGAGCCCGCGGTGGGGATCGCTGTGACGTTGGTGGAGTAGGCGCCGGTGTTTTGCGGAGCGCCGCAGACTCCTGTCAGGGTAAAGCTGCGTGTGGCGGCGGCGGTGAGAGCGCCCAGCCCAGCCCGCGTATCCACGGCACGGCAG
>JANRLE010000008.1:0-4096 GCA_033762895.1 Bryobacteraceae bacterium
TCAGCTCTTCCAGGCTGATATCGCTCAGTCCGGGCCCGCCCGGCTGTGCCAACGCGCCGCCCATGGAAACAACCATGCCAAGCGCGAGCGCCGCCCCACCTGTCAGCCGTAACTGATTGCCGGTCATGCGCGGAGTTCCACCTAACCAGTTCATCGGCGGAAGCCCCCTGGAAACGTTAGAAAGGCGGGGCTGGCGGGTTGGGGAAAAACACCTTAGGCGGGAACAGAAAACCGGTCCGGGAGGCAGTTCACCCTATGACAAGCGGCTACCTGATTTCCCGGACCGGCTGCTTCGCAGTGGCTGTCTCAAAGCTAACAGTTGTCCGTCATTCGTGCTACTAGGAATTCTCCCAGTCTCGACCCAGCAATTTCACCGGGCCTCGTGACAGAAGGCGCAATCATTACTGGCTTTATTCTTACGATGGCAATCCATGCACCCCCCCATGGAGATGTCCGATTCCTTGGCAAGAACGTCGCGCTGAGGGACTGGCCCATGGCAGGTCTCACACTTGGCCCCCGCGCTGGCGTGTGCCTTGTGCGAGAAAAAAACGTAGCTCGGGATACGATAGACCCTCACCCACGGAATCTCCCGCTTGGATTTCACGAAATCGGCAAGCTTCCGGATATGCGGCGAGTCGGCTTTCACCGACTGGTGGCAGCCCATGCACACCTTGCCGTCCGGGATGCCCATCAGTTCGCCCGGATCGGGGCTTGTATGACAGGCGCCGCAGTTGAGCCCCATCGCCAAATGTTTCTTGTGGCTGTAGGGGATGGGCTGCTCAGGCCCCCTCGGCGCCTCCTGCTGGTAGCCGGCGAGCGTCGCCAACCCGAACACAAGCACCGCCGCGCACCACTTGTTCACAGGTTCCCCTTCCTTCTCTGATCGAGGATGTACTCACCGGCGCGCATGGATAAGGCGAGAATCGTGAGCGTGGGATTCTGCACGCCGCCGGAAACGAAACAACTGCCATCCACCACGAACAGATTTTTCACGTCGTGGCTCTGATTCCAGGCGTTCAGCACGCTGGCCTTGGGATCGGCGCCCATGCGGCAGCCGCCGATCTCATGAATACTCTCGCCGGGCGGCACCATCTGCGAGTGCGCGGCCAGCACCTGAAAACCGGCATCGTGGCACAATTGCGACGCTGTTTCCATGGCATCCCTGGCCATGGCGAACTCATTGTCGCCGTACTGGTGGGTGATGTGGAGCGAGGGGATGCCCCAGTGGTCGCGGGCCTCGGGGTTGATGCGGGCGAAGTTCTCCTTTTTCGGCAGCACCTCGCCCATGGTGGTGAGCGAAAAGCCGGCGCCCTGCACTTCGGCCATTTCCCTGAGAAGCTCTTCGCCAAACAGGGGCAGATAGCGGGGCGATGGCGTCATGCCGCTGCCGAAGTCCCAGGCGTAGCCGCGCAGGAACTTCTTCTCGTTTCGCTGAATGTTGCGGAACTTGGGCACGTAGCCACCGCCGCCCATCAGCCCGCGCCCGCCTTTTCCGCCGCGCGCCTCCGGCACAATCGCCACCACCGTGTTTTTTACGTAGAACTGGTCGAACAGGTAGTGTCCCAGCAGGCCGCTGGAATTGGCCAGCCCCTTGGGGAAACGGGCCGAGGTGGAATTGAGAAGGATGCGGACACTTTCGAGCGTGGAGGCGCCCAGCACGACGGTGCGCGCCTTCACCTGGTATTCCCGTTTTGAGCGGCGGTCAATGAAGATGGCGCCGTTGGCCAAACCCGTGCCGGGGTCCACTGTAATCTCGCGCACCACCGCATTGGCCGTCAGCGTCAGTTTGCCTGTATCGAGAGCCTGCGGCAGCAGCAGGTTGTAGGAACTGGCCAGGGTGCCGGTGGCCCGCCGCGGCTTGGTGTGGGGAATCCCCCGCTTTTGGCAGGCGGCGCGGAATCGCTTCACGCTTTCCGAATCCGGCGATTCGTCGGCGAGGATCTTGCCGTCGGGCATCTGCGGCAGTCCTTCATTGCGGCCCATGACGTGGAACATCGGCTCCACACGGTCATAAAAGGGAGCGATCTCCTTGTAGGACAGGGGCCAGTTGGCGCCCTCCCCGTCGTGATCCCGGCACTTGAATTCGTAGTCGCTCAGCCGCCAGGATGCCCGTCCCCAGCGCAGCGTCCTGCCGCCCACGGCGCGGATACGGACCCAGTAATAGGGATCGTCCTTGGGATAGGTATAAGGATTCTCCTGCTCGTCGGCCCACATGTTGGCATCGAATTCCGACGCCTGTGTAATGTGCGGAAAACGGTCGGGCTTGCCGAAGCCGCGGTAGGGAAGCTCGGAGACGGCCTTCATCACGCGCTGCTTGTCGTAGTCGATGAGCGGGCCGGCGTCGAGCATCAGGCAATCGGCGCCGCCGCGCGCCAGTACCCAGGCAGCCATGCCGCCCGCGGCTCCTGATCCGATGATGAGAACGTCGTAGGTCTTGGCCATTCAAATCCTCAATCGAAGGGGAGCCAGTATGCGCCCAATCCCGCTGCGGAGCGGCTGCGGCGCGACATTGCCTGGGCAAACTCGCGCGAATTCATGGTCGCCTGCAGCAGATCATCCTTGGCTTCTCGCAGGAATCGTGCAAACGGGTCGGCCGGGGGATGGTAGGTCCATTTCTCGTGCAGCGGTTTAAGGAGGGCCCTGGCTTCGGCCGCCGTGCGTTCGGCGAACGGCTTACCCGCGTTCAAACGGTCCAGTCCGTCGCGATAAAGCTGTTGGCGCGGCGCATTGGACTGCGAGATCAGAAAATCGAGGAACTCGGCCGCTCCCGCTTCCACCGCGCCCGGCCGGTCTCCCGATTTCGGCACCATCAGTCCGGCCAGCCGCCGCAATGCCGACAACTGGTCCGTGGTGAAGAATCGCGGCACGGCGGCTGCCACGGCGTCAGCAGCGGCTTCCCCCAGCTTTGGCATTTCGCCCGCCGCCGCCGGAGAGGAGGCGTAGCTTTGTGCTGCGGCCGGGACAGCCGGCAGAGCGGCGATCGATTGCAACAATCGGCGTCGTTTCATAGCGCGAAGGAATCCTGTGTCTGCTTCATCCAATTCTTCAGCATTGTCCGATGCTCCCGCAACAGGCTCATCTGATCTGCCGCCAGATTCACCATTTCTCCGGGATCCTTGCGCAGATCGAAAAGCTGTTCCGGGTTGCGCCCGCTGTTGAAAACCACGTACTTGTAGCGCGCGGTGCGCAACATGCGCCCTTCGCGCGAAGCATCGCCATAGCGAAGCTCGGAAACCACATGCTTGCGCGCGGGTTTCAACAGGCTGGGGCCCACACAGGACTCGGGAGTCTTAAGTCCCGCCAGATCGCAGAACGTCGGCATCAGTTCTTCGAGTGACCGCAGCCCGCCGCGCGTGGCGCCCCTGGGCACTCCGGGGCCGGCCAGAATCAGCGGCACCCGCGCCGATGCCTCATAGAACGACGCCTTCTGCGCCCACCGGTGCGCGCCCATGCCTTCGCCATGATCGGAGCAGAACGCCACCACCGTGTTCTGTTCGAGTCCTGTTTCCCGCAGGGCTCGCAACACGCGGCCGATTTCCGCATCCACCTGTTCCACCATGCGGTAGTAATCATGTGCGTAGTGGCGGAACTCCTCGGCGCGCCAGCCTGAGGCGATGCCCACGGCCTGCGACATGAGATCGTAGCCTTCCCTGCGGTGGTATTCGATGCATTCGGGTTCGTTGGCGGGCGCCTCCAGATTTACGGGCGCCGGCGGGAATCGATCCAGATCCGGGTGCTGGCGCGTGCCCTTGTGCTGGCGGATCCACTCACATACGTCGTGCGGATTCATGAAGGAGGCCACCAGGAAGAACGGCTCTTTCGGCCGCTGCCGCAGCCAGTCCCCGGCAGCCGAGGCCAGCGGCGAATCCATCTTCGCCCCCAGCGCATTGCCGCCGATGATCCTGGTGAATCCGGTCATTCCATCGAAGCTTTTGGGCAGGTGCCACTTGCCACCGTAAGCCGTGTTGTAGCCGGCTTTCTGAAAGACTTCGCCGAGCGTGGCGAGACCCGGGGCGATCGCCTTTCCGTTGGTCATCACGCCGGTCTGATGCGGCATCGCGCCGCTGAAGATGCTGCTGCGCGAAGGCGAGCAGAC
>JANRLE010000009.1:0-4622 GCA_033762895.1 Bryobacteraceae bacterium
CATTGGACGGCGACCGAGTTCCTCCGTGACACCCCCTGGCCAACGGCCCCCGCCATCCAGGACGCCTACACGGAACGCGAACGGATGCGCGCCGCCATCCTTGCACAAATGGAGCCCTACGCCGCCATCCTCTCGCCGCCCTGTTCCATCACCGGCTTCCGCCACCGCGAGCGCCGCTACGAGGTGGCCGGAAAGTCCATCAGCCAGTTCGCCGCCATGGCGCTGGCCACGCCCTGGAACCTGTTCGGCTTCCCCGCCCTGGTGGTGCCCTGCGCCGGCAGCAGCGTCCAACTCATCGGCCATCCGTTTGAGGACCATGCTTTGCTGGAACTCGGCGGCCAGCTTGGGTCACAGGATCCCGCGCAATAGCGCCACGCCGAAGGGAGGAAACGTCAAACGCTGCGCCCCCTTGGCCCCGCGCAGCGTGACATCCACGGGCCAGCGGTCGGCATTGACCGCGATCAGAAGCGAGGGCCGCGCCGTCCATTCGATCCCACGATCGAGCGAGTGGCCCGTATCGCGATATTCCAGCTTCAGTTGCAAACTGAGGGATGGCGCGGAAAGTGTTGATTCCAAATCTCGTAATTCGCGCGTCACGGCCTTGAGATCAAACCAGAACCGGGCGGCGGCGGGAACCGTGTGCAGGCCCCAGAACAATAGTCCTGACGCGCCGTGGATCACAGATTGGTAACACATGAAGCGCAATTCCTCACGCGTCGGGTAGCGGATCAATTTTTCGTCTCTATCTCCTTGTTTCCGCAGCGCTTCCCAGGCGAAGGCCTGCAGGACCATGTAGATCTCTTTTGATGGCCCGCCCACCTCCCGGAGCTTATCCGCGTATTGCCCCACCTGGCTCAGGTAAGGGTTCAACAAATCGCCGTGGAGCCCATCGGGCCAAAGCGCGTACTGATCACGAAGCCCCTGCGGCGCGACAGGGTAGATGTCGGTGCCCAGAATGTCCGCGCCATCGTTATACTGCCGCAAGGTGGACACCAGATTCGTTGGCGAGTGATTTACGTATACGGGCCGTGAGGTGTCCACCGCTTTGATGGCCCGGTAGGCCGAAATCATCCTCTGCGGGGTGACCCTGGGACCGGTTTTCCTGTACTGGTAACTGGGTTCATCTTCAGTCTCCCAGAACAACAATGCGGAGTGATTCTTCAGTGCCGCTACGGTCGCGCGGATTCTGGCTTCGTCCGATCCCACCGCCACCCAGGCCTTCATGCCGGCCTTGGCCGCCTGGTCCAGTTCGGCCTGCCGCGGCGCGGTCCGCACCACGTGAAAGCCGGCGTCCTTCACTTCCTTCCAGGGATCCGGCTGATTGGGCAGTTGATAGGTCCCGAGCACGAACCCACCGGGTTGCGGACCGGGGGCAAAGGAGAGGAATGAACCGATGAAGGTTCTGCGATCGAAAGTGCGATCCACCCAGCCAGCTTACTGCGGTTGGGCCTTGCGTGCACGGTGGTAGTCATCGAGCAGACGGAGGGCCACCTTGTTGGCCACGTCGGCTGCCGCGCCACGAAACTTCGCGCCCCGGCTTTCCTGGGTGGTGGACCAGATCACGTCGCCATCGGCATTGACCAACCGCAGCGAAGCCGAGGCCTGTTCCCTGCGCTCAGCGATGCGCGCCGATTCGTTCTCGGTAACGCCGATGCCGGCCGACCTGGTGGTACGTCCGGTGCGCGTCGCCCCACGCCCGGAAGACGCGGTCCCGCGCGTGCTGGTGCTCTCTCCGTATTGGAAGGTGTCGGTGTAGACCATGTGCTGGGTCGACCCGCGCAAGGTGGCATCGGCCCGCTCCTGATTCTCGGTCACGATGAACAGCTTCGATTCCTGGAGGGCAGCCATCACCGCATCGCGGATATGATCGGCGTTCTCCCCGGTGAGTTTCTCCACGTAGATCCGCCGCACGGCCATCAGATGACGAAGCCGCTCGGTTTCAAACTCGCCCGCCGGGGTGGGCGCCGCCTCCTGGGCGAACATCGCCAAAGCGAACAACCACATCATGAACCCTTCCCGGCCCGGCGGGCCTCCTCATCCTGGAACTCCACGCGCACGCCGGTCCGCGCCTCAAGGCTGGCCAGCAGCAGCCGGATGTCGGCCTTGTCCACCATGAACACCATGGCCTGCTGTTTGCCGTCGTTATCGCTAAAGCCCACCGTCAGGAAATGTTTGCGCTTTTTGGCGAGGATCAGAACCGGAGAGATGACAATCGCCATCCAATAGCGGCGGGAGACGTTCTGGCCATACTCCAGCAGGTTCACCCTGGGGTAGAGCACCCGCAGCGTACTGGTTTTGGTAACCAGAGTGAGGTAGTCCGCATCCGTAGTCTTGAGCACACCCCGAGCGCCGGAGGGAATCGCATCGACCGTACCACCCACGTACTCGACACGGCCCCGCGGGCCGGCCGCCACCGCGGAGCCGGCGAAAACCGCCAGCAGAATCGCCAATCCGTGCATGAGAGGGATTACCACGACGCCACGCGCACATATAGTGAGTGGGAACCAGCCGCCGGAATTCTCACCCAACTTTGCGGGGAATCCGAATTCAGCCGGTTGGACGTATTGAAGGATGAAAATGAAAGTTCTACTGTTGACCCTGCTGCTGTTTGCACCGGCACACGCCGCCACCTTCGACCTCCGCTTCGACCGGCTGGCCGACGCCCTGGGCCTGCTGCCCACCTCGGACCGGTCCGCGGTCGACAGCGTCATCGATCTCATCAAAAAGGGGGATCATCAGACGGCGCTCACGCGTCTAAATGACTTGAACCGCTCCAACCCGGACAATTCCTCGCTGCGGCTTCTCACCTCCTATGCGATGCTGGAGCTAGGAAATCTGCTGGGCGCCTACGAGGAGGCCCACAGGGCGCATGACGCGGAAAACGGGAACAGCTACAAGTGCTGGTTCTATTCGAAGCTGGCGTTCCTGAATGGCGACAAGACCGTCTGCAAGCGCGAGTTGAACCACGTGAAGAAGGCCGGCGACATGCCCGCTGAAGTGAAGGCTCTGGAAAAAGAGCTCAAGAGCAAGAAAAGCTAATATGTTCGGCATCGACAGCAAACACCAGGAAGAAGAACTGCCAGTTCCGGACGGACAGCCCGACGGCGTCATTATCAGCCCGGATACGCGCCGCGCCAATCGGGTGCCTCCGGGGCAGTCCCGTACCAAGAAGTGGCCGGTGCTGGACGCCTACGGTCCTCCGCGCCTCGATCTGTCGAAATGGCAGTTTCAGATGGCGGGTCTGGCGAACAGGGAGATCCGCCTGAATTGGGAAGAATTCCAGAAGCTGCCGCGAGTGAAGGTGTTCGCCGACTTTCATTGCGTGACCCGCTGGTCGCGTCTGGGCAACGTGTGGGAAGGCGTCTCCACCCGCCACCTGGTGGAGTTGGCAGGCGGCATCAAGCCCGAATGCAACTACGTAATGGCTTACGGCTACGATAGCGGCTGGACCACCAATCTGCCGCTGGATCAGTTCCTGGCCGGCGACGCGCTGGTGGCCATCACGCACGACGGTGAGCCTCTGGATGCCGAACATGGAGGCCCGGCGCGCCTGATCGTGCCGCAGCTTTACGCCTGGAAGAGCGCCAAGTGGCTGGCGGGCGTCGAGTTCATGGCCAGTGACCGGCCCGGATTCTGGGAACGTAACGGCTACCATATGAACGGAGACCCCTGGCGGGAGGAGCGGTTTGGATACTAAGTGGACGCGGCGCGCCCTGCTGGGAGGCGGCGCCACGCTGGCCGGAATGGGCGGGCTGACCTTCGCCGCCTACCGTCAATTTCCTTTGTTCTTTGAGCAGTATGCCCGTGAAATGAATCTACCGGTTGAACCCGCGCCCAAAGCTCCCAATCCGAAGACCTGGCCCGATCGCGGATTACATGCGGCATGGCTTGGCCACAGTACCGTGCTGGTGAAGGTGGATGGATTCACCTTCCTCACCGATCCGGTTTTCAGCACGCGCGCCGGGCTGAACTTCGGTCCCATCACGCTGGGGGTGAAGCGGCGGGTGGAAGCGGCGCTGCGGATCACTGATCTGCCGGCCGTCGATCTGGTGCTGGTTTCGCACGCCCACATGGATCACCTGGATCAGCCTTCGCTGCGCAAGCTGGAAGGAAACAAGACCCACCTCATCATGGCGCCCGAGACCAGCGACCTGGTGCGCGCCGGCCGCTACGCCGCGGTGAAGGAACTGCGCTGGGACGAGGAGATCCGCGTTGGCCCGGCCACAATTCGCGCCTTCGCCGTCAATCACTGGGGCGCGCGCATGCGCACCGACACCTACCGTGGCTATGTGGGCTATCTGTTGGAAATTGGCAGCCGGCGGATTCTGTTTGCCGGCGATACGGCTCTCACCGATAGCTTCCATTCGCTGCGCCGCAGCCGGGAGATCGATCTCGCCATCATGCCCATCGGGGCGTATAACCCGTGGATCCGTTATCACTGCACGCCGGAACAGGCCGTGAAGATGGCCAATGACTGCGGGGCCGGACGGCTGATGCCCGTGCATCATCAGACGTTCCACCTCAGCCGTGAGCCGCTGCAGGAGCCGATCGAGCGATTCCTGGCGGCGAACCGCTCCACGCCGGGCCGCGTGGTGCTCAAGGATATCGGCGAGGAGTGCCAC
>JANRLE010000010.1:0-34744 GCA_033762895.1 Bryobacteraceae bacterium
CGGCCGACGTAGGCCGGGGACGGATTGCCCATCACCAGCCGCTGGATGAGGCGCGTGGAAACGAACGGAGCCACGTTGGGATGCTGGGCGATGTTCTGGATCACGTAATCCAGATCTTCGGCGGCGGTGCGGCCGGGCGGCACAACCTGCCCCATCAGCAGTGTCTTCTGCCCCGTATCGTGGTTCGGCTCCCAGGCCACCATCGGTTCCAGGTAGTAGGAAGGATTGGTGGCGCGCGGAGCCTCACCGGGCCGGGGAGCAAAGGTCCAGCCGGTGAGGGCGGCGGCAAAATCCTTCACCGTGTCCTCGCTGTAGGCTGGAATCGTATTGCCGAAGGCATCACGGCGCGGTGTTCCATCTATGTTCAGTTCGTCCAGCCCGACGGTGAACAGTTGCAGTAACTCGCGTCCGTAGTTTTCATTCGGCTCAATGCCGCGGGCGGGGTTGGCCTTGGCGTTGTTCACCATGTCAAGGAAGCGGCCCATGGTAGGGCTCAGCGTCACCGCCTTCAGCAGGTCGAAGTAGTTTCCGAAGGCGTGCTGGTGCAGCAGGCGCATGTAGGGGACAAGCTGCTGCGAGGATCCGGTCTTCACGCCGCTTACCACCAGGATCTGGCTAAGGGCGAAGGCCACGCGCTGGCGCAACTGATCCTGCCCGTTCATGGCGTTAAAGTAGAACTGCTGGCGCGCGGGGTTGGCCGAACTGGTGGCCATCAGCGCTTCGGGATACTGCGATTGAGGCGCGTTGTACTGCTCGATCAGCCAGCGCTCAATGCCCAACTGGCGCAGGCGCACCAGACTGTCAGGCGTGGCGCCCCAGGAGGCGCGCTGCAGGAAACGGGCCGCGGCGGGCGCCGTCATCACCGACTGGCCGGGACCGGCGGGGATGGCGATGGCGTTTGAGTTCGCCGCGCCGGGATCGGGGTTCTGCACCTGGACGGTGGTAAGTCCGCCCACGGTTGGCTCCACCGCGCCGCGGGCAACGATCTGCGTGGGCGTCAACGACACTACCGTGGCCGGCCGGCCGCCCAGCAACACCACCGCTCCGCGGGCGAATCCCGTGCCGGCAAGCGTTACGCTGGCGGCCGCGCCGTAAACAAGCGAAGCCGGTGCGGCGGTGGTGATGGCGGGCACGGCATTGAGCAGATTCACCACCGCCGAATCCGACTTGGTGGGGTCCTGGACACTCACCGCCTTCACCGTGACCGGATTGGCCCCGATGCTGGCCGGCGGCGTGTACAGGCCTGTCTCGTCGATGGTGCCGACCGAGGCGCTGCCGCCCTTGGCGTTGTTGACGTACCAGGTCACGGCGCGGTTGGACGTATTGCTCACCGAAACACCGAACTTCTTCTGGAGGCCAAGGCGCATCGTGTAGGTGTTGGGGGAAAGGTCAACCTTGACGGGTTCCAGAATGCGGAAGGTAACCTGATTGGATTCGGCGCCGCCCGGGTCGGGGTTCGCCACGACGATGGAAGTCTGACGCGGGTTGTTATCAGATAATCGCGCCTGCAACTCCGTATTCGAAATGAAGACCGATGGGATCACCACGCCGCCCAACTTGAGTTTGGATGAGCGCAGGAAGCCCGTGCCTTTCACCGCGATCGAAAAGGCCCCGACGTTGACCGCGTTTGGCGTAACGGAGGTGATCTTCGGCTGAGGGTTCAGCAGTGTCACCTGGCCATTGGCCGACAGCAGGGGCGCCGCCGTGGTTTTGGCCGTGATTTGCACTTTGGGATTTGCGGGGGGAAGGGCAGGCGCCGTATAAAGGCCCGATGAATTGATTGTTCCCATCGCGGCATTGCCGCCCTCCACTCCGTTGACGTACCACTTGACGGGGTTTCGGGAAGCGTTGAAGTCTTTGGTTTGACCGGGCCTCAGGTCGACAGAAGAGGGGCTGACGGTCAGGGTTTGGCCCGCGAGCGCGCGGACAAATAGCGTAGCCGCGGCAAGCATTGCCGCAGTCCGGGTAGACACAGCGATTCTCATTCATCCTCCGAAGATGAGTTCAGACAGCGGGGAGAAACTGGCGGCCGCAAGTTGGGGAGACGTTTGCGGCGATCCGGGGAGAACGGATCGATTAGATAGTAGTCTGTACTAGATCAACGGTACTTGGCAATAGACTTGTGGCCAGATGGACGGGGGGGAATCGCCTGTAAAAAATGCGGGGATCGATTTAGGCCGGAGTATTACCGAAGTTCTACTCTATCCATCGCCAGGAACTCCTTCAGGTGCGGATGTTCGGCTTGCTCGATTTCGTCCACCGGCCCGAAGTAGATCACTTTACCCTCAAAAAGCACCACCACACGGTCGGCCACCTGGCGCATCAGTTCCAGATCGTGAGTCACGACGACGGAGGTGAGGCGGAGCTGGCGCTTCAGCCGCTGCATGAGCCGCGTGAGGTGGAAGGACATGATGGGATCCACCATCGTGGTGGGCTCGTCGTAAAGGACGCACTCGGGCTGGGCGGCAAGGGCGCGGGCGATGGCCACGGCGCGCTTGTAGCCGACGGAGAGGTCGGTGGGGTAGGAATCTTTGTATTCGGAGAGTTCCACCATTTGGAGCAACCCGTCCACTACGTCTTCCTTGTTCTGTTCGTCGTAGTCCTCGCGCAACTCCAGCGAGAAGAGGATGTTCTCGCCGACGGTCATGGAGTCGAACAAGGCTCCGTTCTGGAAAACCATGGTCACTTTGCGGCGAACCTGGCGGAGTTGCGGTTCGGTAAAGTCGGTGATGTCGGTATGAGCCACGATCACGCGGCCCTTGTCGGGCTTGAGGAATCCCATGATGTGGCCGAGGCTGACGGACTTGCCCACGCCGCTGCGTCCGATGACGGCGACGGTCTCGCCGGGATCGACATGAAAACAGGCATCGACCAAAACGGGGTAGTCGAACGTCTTATAGACATGGCGGAACTCGATGTAGTGGGGGTACTGTTCAGTCAACCGTTGCCTCCGGCGCCCACTGGGCCCAATCTTCGGGGGTGTTGGCGTTGGCCAGCCAAGCCGGGTCGGCGGGTTCCACAAAGACCAGCTCCAGCGGATTTAACGCGTCCATTATCTTTAGCTTACCTGCTTGGAGGGCGGCCCGGACGGCGCCCAGCGAGTCCACCCGGTAGACGGCGCACAGCGGCTCGGGCTGCCCTTGCCGGTTGCGGGCCAGCACGGCGTGGCAGTCCTGGCGGCCGGCGGTATCGAGAAGAAGGCGCAGAAAACCGGCATCCAGCAAAGGCATGTCGCAGGCCACAATCAAGCTCCACTTCGCCGTGGTGCTTTCGAGGATGGCGTGAATGCCGCCCAGCGGCCCGCAGCCTTCGTGGTGGTCTTCGAGGAAGGGGATCCCGTAACCTTCGAACCGGCCCGCCTTGCCGGCCAGGGTAACCGAACCGGCAGCCTGACGAACGATTTGCGCCACGTGGATCGCAAGCGGCACCCCCCGAAAAGGGAGTAGGGCTTTGTCCCGTCCCATGCGCGTGCTGCCGCCTCCGGTGAGGACGTATCCTGCGCGGTGCATGGTTGAGATGATACCATTTAACTGTTTGCAATTCGGGCAGTTGTGGTTATACTGACAGCAAAACAACCCGATGAAGATTTGTTTTATACTTCTGATAGCGATGGCAAAATTGGCCGCATCGGCGGGTGACGCTCCGTCCAGTGCGGGGAGTCTGATTCCGGAAAGCCGCCGCGTGTTGACGGTGAAAGCCGACCGCGCCAGTGGCCGTATTGTGAGGAGCGTGGTGGTGCAGCCGAAAGTCGTGCGCCCGATTCCCATAAAAGCGGTGGAGGAAAGGGAGTTGAAAACGGCGGGAAAGCTCAGCGCGGATGCGAATTTGAATGCGCTGGTGGATGAAGCCGCCGCCCGCCATCAGGTGGATCCGTTACTGGTGCATTCGGTCATTCAAGTGGAGAGCGGCTACAACCAGTACGCAGTTTCGCCCAAAGGCGCGCAGGGGTTGATGCAGTTGATTCCGGCTACGGCGCGGCGATTTGGCGTGAAAAACCCGTTCGATCCCAAGGAAAATATCGAAGCCGGGGTGAAGTATCTGCGCCAATTGCAGTCCATGTTCGGCGATGACCGGCTGGCGCTGGCCGCCTATAACGCCGGCGAAGGCGCTGTAACGCGTTACGGCTGGATACCACCATATAGCGAAACCCAGAATTACGTGTACAAGGTTGGATTGCGGTATGGGGCCGCCCGCAGAGCCACGGGCAAACCGGCGGAGGCGCAAAAGGCGGAGCCGCCCAAGCGCGTGGAAGAGTACGTTGACGCGGAGGGGAGAGTCCATCTTCTTCTCCGGTGAGGAGCGCGCAGGGGGCGCGTAACGCGATGGAGGATATGCGACGAATTATCCGGCGCTGGGCCGTTGGGGCCATCCTGCTGTTGTGCGGTCTGTCCGCCCAGGCGGCCGAACCGCTGGCCGTTACCGCCGTGCGCTTCTGGTCGCTGGCCGACGTGACACGGATCGCCGTTGAGACCAACGGGCCGTTCGCCTATGAAAGCCAGCGGATCGACCGGCCTGACCGGATGTTTTACGACCTGATCGGCGCCAAACATCAGATTGGCGACGGCAGCACCTATGTGATTGCGGTCGACGACGGCCGCGTGAAGCAGATTCGCGTGGCCGAGAATCAGCCTTCGGTTACCCGCGTGGTATTGGATCTCACCGGCAGCACGCTGCTGATCGAGACATCGCGCCTGTCGCTTCCCGATCGCCTGATGATCGAGGTGCGGGAGAGAAATCCCAGTGGTCTGGGCACTTCGAGGCATACCAGCAATTCCGGTGTGACCCGGCTGAAGGAGACCGCCGTGAGACCGGTAAGTCCCACTGCCCCGCCCCGCCCGGCGGAGGTCACCGAGGAGATCGAACCGCCCGCCAGCCGGCCCGCGGTGAGGGCCTTCCGCTTCCGCGGCTGGTCTCCGGTGGCAGTCGCCTCCTCCAATCAACTGCTGCTGCCGGCGCCTCCGCTTTTTTACAGAAAGCCGCTGGTACGTTCTCACCCGGTGCTGCAGATGGCCTCAGCCTCCACGCTGCCGCCTCCGCCGGGCAAGTACCTGATCCGGCGTTATTCAGAAGCGCCGGCGCAGCCTGAACCGACGGTGGTGGAGGATGACGAATCGGAATTTGAGCCGGCGGTGGCGGCGCGCGTGGAAAAGTCCGCCCAGCCTACCAGAGCCCAGGAAGAGGGCCTCCCGCGGGCGGCGCGCACCAACAGCAACGGCGACCGGTCTCTCACAAGGGTGCTTGGCCTGAAGGTGCGCCGGGTGGTGATCGATCCCGGCCATGGCGGCCAGGACCATGGCACCACCGGCCCGGGCGGATTGACGGAAAAGGCTCTGGTCCTGGACGTGGCCAAGCGCCTGGGTGGGCTTGTAGAAGAGCGCATGGGAAGCGAGGTGATCTACACCCGGACTTCCGACAGCTATGTGCCGCTTGAGACACGGCCCCAGCTTGCCAATGCCCGCAAAGCGGACCTGTTTATCTCCATTCACGCCAACTCGTCTCCGGCGCGATCGGCGGCGGGAGTGGAAACCTACTACCTGAGCTTCACGACGTCGAAGGCGGCGCTGGAGGTGGCGGCAAGAGAGAACGCGTCATCGGAGCGTTCGATCCACGAGTTGCGGGACGTGCTGCAGAAGATCGCACTGCGGGACAAGCTGGACGAATCGCGCGAGTTCGCCGCGAAAGTCCAGAAGTCGCTGAGCGCTGTGAGCACCGCGCCGGCGCCGGCGCGCAACCGCGGCATCAAGCGCGCGCCGTTTGTGGTGCTGATCGGGGCGCAGATGCCGGCGGTACTGGTGGAGATCGGATTTGTGAGCAACAGCCGGGAAGAGCAGATGATGAAGAAGCCGGACTACCGGCAAAAACTTGCCGAGGCGCTATACCAGGGTGTATCGCAATACGCCGACACGCTTAGTCATTTCGACGTGGCGCAGCGCAGGTCGGCGGGATCGGAATAGCTGGGAGAGCGGAAGCAGACGCGGTTGCGGCCTTCGCGCTTTGCTTCATAGAGTGCCTCATCGGCGGCGCGGATCACATCGGAGAGCGTGATCTCATCCTGCGGCCGGAACACGGTACATCCGAAACTCGCCGTGATCCGGATCTGGTTGCCATCGGCATCGATCGGATCGGCCGCGATGCCGGCACGCATGGCGTCGGCCCGGTTGCGTATGGCGGCCTCCTCGCATCCGGGCAGGACCACCAGGAACTCTTCGCCACCGTAGCGGCCCACGCCATCGTAGGGGCGGACAGAACCGGACAGGCGGCGGGCGGCTTCCTGCAACACCGCATCGCCGGCCGTGTGCCCGTAAGTATCGTTAATCGACTTGAAGTGATCCAGATCCAGCATCAGCACGCCGACGGAAACGTTTTCGCGCCTGGCGCGAGCGCGCTCTTTTTCCAAAACGTCGAGAATGGAGCGGCGATTCCAGACGCCGGTGAGCGAATCGCGCATGGCCAGATCGCGTAGGCGCTCTCTGGCATTCACCAGTTCGTTCTGAAGCCGCAGCAGGCGCATTCCGGCGCCGATGCGGACGCCGAGTTCGCTCTGGTCGAAGGGCTTGGTGAGGTAGTCGTCGGCGCCGGACTCCATGCCCTCCACCAGGTCTTCCTTCTGTGTCCGGGAAGTGAGCAGCAGGACGTAGGTGTAGGGCTCCTGGGACCGCAGGCGCAGCATCCGACAGATGTCCGGACCACTGTATCCGGGCATCATCCAGTCAAGGATGGCCAGCCGCGGGGCGTCGTCTTTCTGCAGTTCCGACCAGGCGCTGGCCCCGTCCCGGCAGGAGATGACGTCATAACCCCACTTGGCGAGCGTCCGTTCCAACACAAGCCGCGAGGGCCCACTGTCTTCGGCGATAAGAATGCGCATGCTCTGCGCTTGGACCACCAGATCTCCTCCGTCCAATCTTCGTATCGGCACCCCCGGCCTGTTCGATAGTTTAACGCGGCGGATAGGGCCGTTGGGCGTCCTAAACGCATGCCGGCTTTGTGTCCGGCCGGTCATTGAATCCTCCACGGCCCGGTAAAACGGATTTAGTAATCTGAAACTTGCTTTTCACTAATCGCTTAGTGTAAAATTGGAGCTGGTGCCAAAGGACACCCAAGCCAATGATCTTTTCCCGTTCGTCTGAATACGCCCTTCGCGCTTTTGCGTGCCTCGCCGAGGTTGAGCCCGGCACCTACGTGATGGCCAAGGATATCGCCGAAAAGGCCGAACTGCCCAGCCATTTCCTCGCCAAGATCCTTCAGCAACTGGCCCGCAAGGGGTTCCTGAAGTCCAACAAAGGGCCGTCGGGCGGCTTCACCCTCACCCAGCCCGCGGCCAAACTCAGCCTGATGGACATCGTGAGCGCCGTCGACGGCACGGCCGAACTCGACCGGTTCCCGTTCAAGAACGGCAATGGCCGGTCACAGGCGCACAATGGATGGAAGACGCTGCGTTCGTCTATAGTAGATTATTTGGAGTCCACTTCTGTGGCGGACCTGGCGTCCGGCGGCGCCGACAGGAAAGTCCGGACCAAGAAGAACGGCTCCAAGGCTTAAGGGAAACGGGATCGCCCCGCCGGGAAAGGTCCCGTCTCCACTGACGAAGGAGCACGAAAGCGAATGCACAATTCGGTGCTGGTCCCCATGGTGGTGGAACAGACCTCCCGTGGAGAGCGCGCGTACGATATTTACTCGCGCCTGCTGAAGGAGAATATCATCTTCCTGGGGACGCCCATCGATGACCAGGTTGCCAACCTGATCATCGCCCAGATGCTGTTTCTGGCGGCCGACGATCCCGAAAAAGATATCTCCCTGTACATCAACTCGCCGGGCGGCTCGATCACGGCCGGGCTGGCGATTCTCGACACCATGCGGCTGATCGAACCCGACATTGTCACCTACTGTGTCGGCCAGGCGGCTTCGATGGCGGCCGTGCTGCTGGCCTGCGGCACCAAGGGAAAACGCTACAGCCTTCCCAACTCCCGGATCCTGATCCACCAGCCATCGATGAGCGGGCTTGCCGGACAGGCGACCGACATCGATATCTACGCCCGGGAAATCCTGCGCATGCGCGAAAGCCTGAACAACATTCTGGCCGGCGCCACCGGACAGACCCCGGAAAAGATCTCGCGCGACGTCGATCGCGACTACATCATGGAGCCTGCGCAGGCGCTCGAGTACGGCATCATCGACCGTATCATCGCGTCGCGTTCAGCTTCGTAAACACCGCGTAGGCCTCGTCCCACGCTGATTGGCTTCCCGGCTCGATGATGGTCACCGGAAAAGACGCGGTGACCATCGCCCGGGCTTCTTCCAGATTCTTCAGCAGCCCTGCGCCCATTGCCTGCACCAGGATATTGCCAGCCGCGGTAGCCTCGGCGGGTCCGGCATACACGGGCCGGCCGGTGGCGCCGGCCACAAATCGATTCAGCACCTGATTGCGCGAACCGCCACCCACGATGTGGATGCGCGTGAGCCGCCTTCCGGTCAACTCCGCCAGATTCTCGAGCACCTGGCGGTAGCGCAATGCCAGCCCCTCAAGAATCACGCGGCAGTATTCGCCGTGGGTTTGAGGGACCGGTTGGCCGTTTTTCCGGCAATGCGCCGCAATCTGCTCCGGCATCGCATCGGGCTCGAGGAAAGCGTCGGGATGGATCACTGAGGCGAACGGACGCGCCTGCTCAGCCATCCGCGTCATCTCATCATAGGAATAGTGGTGTCCCGCCAGCGCCCAATCCCGCCGGCATTCCTGCCACAACCATAATCCGGCGATATTCCTGAGCAGGCGCACGCGGCCTTCGACGCCAATTTCGTTAGTGAAGTTGAGCGCTGCCGACCGGGCATTGATCACCGGATCGGGCAGTTCCACCCCCATCAGCGACCACGTCCCCGAACTCACGTAGCACCAATCCTCGCCGCCCTGGGCCGGCACCGCCGCCACCGCCGCCGCCGTATCGTGGCCCGCCACCGCATACACCGGCACCCCGGCATGCTCACCCAGCCTGCTGCCCGGATTGACGATCTCCGGCAGCAGGCGAGGGTTCAGGCCGAGCCGCTCCAACATGTCCGCGGCGAAACGTTTCTTCACCGGATTGTAGAATTGCGACGTGCTGGCAATGGTCAGTTCGGCGCGCTTCACGCCGGTGAACCAGTAGTTGAACAGATCCGGAATGAACAACAGCGTTTCAGCCGTATCGAGGGCTGGCGAGCCCGCCAGCTTCATGGCATGCCACTGGAACAGGGAATTGATCTGCATAAACTGCAGGCCGGTCTCGGCGTAAATCTCCTGTTGCGGCACGATGGCGAAGGTGCGCTGCAGTTGGCCGTTATTGCGCGCGTCGCGGTAGTGGCGGGGGTTGTCCACCAGCGCGCCGTCGCGGCCCAGCAGCGCGAAGTCCACACCCCAGGCATCCACGCCGATTCCGCTTAGCGCCAGTTTCCGCTCGCGCGTGGCAATGCGCAAGCCTTCCTGCATCTCCCAATAGAGACGCAGCGTATCCCAATAGAGCCCTGTCGGCAGCCGCACCGGCTGATTGGGAAACCGGTGGATCTCCTCCAGCCGCAGTTTCCCATCGGCCACCTCGCCCAGCATCGCGCGCCCGCTCTCGGCGCCCAGATCGAACCCGAGAAACCGTTTCATGCCTGGACGTCGATGAGCACCTTGCCGACGTTATCGGAATAGGCAGCCAGCATTTCAAAGCCGCGCGCGGTCTGAGACAACGGCAGCACATGCGTGATGAGGGTATCGGGAATACGGCCGGCTTCAAGCAGCCGCGCCGCCGCCGCGCCCTTGTGGTTGGACCGCTTCAGGGTCTGCAGGCGCAGTTCCTTGTTGAAGGCGGTGTGAAGGTCAATGGCGAACGTCTTTTCGCTGGGAATGCCGATCAGCACCACTGTCGCTCCCGGCCGCGCCAGCGCGATGCCCAAATCCATGGTGCGCGGCGAACCGGCGGCATCCATCACCGCATCCACGCCTCGGCCGCGCGTGTCGTCCATCACGGCTTCGGCCATCTGCTCGACGGGCACGGCCAGATCGGCGCCCATTTTCCTGGCCAGCTCCAAACGATGGGGCACGCGGTCGCAGATGTAAACCTTCGCCGCTCCACATTGCCGCGCCATGGCCGCGCACAGCATGCCGATGGGACCGGCGCCCATCACCGCCACCGTGTCGCCGATGCCGATGTGCGTCAGCTCCAGGATGTGCACCATCACCGCCACGGGCTCAATCAGCGCCGCCTGATTCCAGTTCAGGTTCGCCGGCACCGCGTCCGTATTGTGTTCCGGGACCACGGCGTATTCGCGAAACAAACCCCAGGCCTGCGGGCTCCCCAGAAAGACGCAGTGCAGGCAGTTGTTGTGCTGGCCCTTCAGGCAGTATTCGCAGTGGCCGCACGTCAGCGACGGTTCGATCGAAACACGGTCACCGGGCTTGCGCCCATGCACGCCTTTGCCGACGGCGATGACCTCGCCGGCCGGCTCATGGCCCAGCACCTGTGGATAGGCGGCGTGGGAATGGCCGATGCCGCCCTCCAGATACCAGTGCATGTCGGATCCGCAGATGCCGACGGTTCGTAATTTCACCAGGACTTCACCGGGGCCGGGGTCCGGGGGATCGGGGAGAATATGCTCTTCAAGAGTTCTGGGAGCGACAAGGGCAATGGAACGCATGAATGCGTTATTGTATCGCTTCAGTGGGCATCATTTCGCTGGTGGCTTTGCTGCTGGCTCCGCAAATGGCGGGGCAGCAGGTACACGAGTACGGGCGTATCGAACGCCAGGGCGGCCAGGCTCGCCTGAAAGTCTGGAGTTCTCGCCCGCTCGACACGGCGGCCGGGACACTCTCCGTTGAGTACGGCCTGCAAATCAGCGCCGAGGATCCGCCCGCGTTCCCCAAAGAAGATCTGATTTATCCTTACGGTCCGGCGCAGCCCATCCCGCGCGGCGGGTCCTTTGAAGCGGCATTTGGGGTGGATGCGGAGGGCAAGCCCAAGGATGTGCAGGCCATGCTGCGGTTGGTGGTGGAAGCATATCACTCGCGTTTCCCGATGCGCTATCGCATCGACCGGGCGGGCGAGGAGTATAGCTTCGTCCCCACTCACGTGCGAGGCGCGCCGGTGAACGCTGTGCTCGACACCCTGATCACCATTCCGGAGGCGAATCGTTCCTTCCAGGCCGCGCACGACGCGATTGGCGCGGCACTGTCGGAGGCGGCGGGGATCCAGACTTATTGCGGCACAGGCATCGCGTCGAACTACCTGCTGCAGAACTCGCTCAGCCTCGGCGCCACGCGCGAAATTGCGCGCCAGGTGCTGCGGCGCGTGGGACACAAACTGCCCCAGGGACAGATATGGCTGGCGCGGTCAGACCCCTCTACGGGGCAATACATCGTCAACACGCGCCCCCTGAAGAGCAGACAGGGGCCTGCTCCCGGCTTCCCACCACCGCCGCCGCCGCGCAGTGGCCCACCACGTTGACGCTGGTACGAATCGGGTCAATCAGGGCGTCGATGCCCAGCAGCACGGCCAATCCCTCCATGGGCAACCCGAACTGAGCAAACAGGCCGCTGAGCACCACAAAGTTCGCCCGCGGGATGCCGGCCACGCCTTTGCTGGTCAGTTTCAAGGTAAGCAGGATCATCGCCTGCCGCCCCGCCGGCAGATCGATCCCGGCCGCCTGCGCCACAAAGAACGCGCACATCGCCAGGTGGATGCAACTGCCCGTCAGATTGAAGGACAGGCTTAAGGGTGCGACGATGCCCAGCACGCGGCGCGGCACGCCGAAGCGCTCCATGCTCTCCAGCGTCTGGGGCAGCGCGGCGGCCGATGAAGTAGTGGCGAAGGCCACCAGGAAAGGTTCCCGCACAAAGGCCGCAAAGCGCGGCAACGGCACGCCGAACAGCCTCAGACTGCCCGCGATCACCACAATCACAAACAGGGTTTGAGCCACCCAGGCCGCCAGCACAAATCGCGCCAGCGAGGCCAGCATCGCGCCCGCCGATCCGGCCACTGTCACCGCCATCGCCGCAAATACCGCCGCCGGCGCCAGATACATCACATACCGCGTATATTGAAACGCGATCGCCGTCATCGCCTCGGCGAACCGCAGCACCGGTTCCCCCCTGACGCCCGCCTTGCCCACGGCCGCCCCGAAGATGAGGCAGAAGACGACGATCTGCAGCACGTCGCTGCGCGCCATGGCGTCCATGATGCTGGCAGGAAACACCTGCTCCACCAACGCGCCGGCATTGAGGGATTCGGCCGCCACGGGCGCGGCTTCGATGAGGGCTCCATCGCCCGGACGCGCCACCGCCACCACCCCCCAGCCCAGAATCAACGCCAGCGCCGTGGAAATCTCGAAGTACACCAACGACCGCCACCCCAGCCGTCCCAGGCTCCCCAGGCTTCCCGCCACCGCCGTCACCAGCGCGCCAAACAATACGGGCGCAATGATGGAGCGAATCAGCCTGAGGAAAATACTGGTGACGACGGCCAGGGGCTTGGCGGCCTCGGGCGCGAGAAAACCGAAGGCGCCGCCCGCCGCCATCGCCAGCACGATCCAGACGGGGAGCGAGGGAAGCTGCAAGAGAGGCTACCGGGCGTTGCGCCGCATTCCCTCTCTGGCCTCTGCCTCCTGCGTCTTCTTGCGCTCATCATCGCGCTTATCGTGCAGCTTCTTGCCCTTGGCAAGCGCCAGTTCACACTTCACGTAGCCGTCTTTGAGATAGAGTTTGGTGGGCAGCAGCGCCAGCCCTTTTTCGTGGGTCTTGCCGATCAGCTTGTCGATCTCGCGCCGGTGCAGCAGCAGCTTGCGCTTGCGCGTGGGCATATGATTGTAGCGGTTGCCGTGCGTGTACTCGCTGATGTGGGCGTTATAAAGCCAGACCTCGCCGCCTTCCACCATGGCGTAGGCGTCGCGAAGCTGGATCTTACCCCCGCGGGCGGCCTTCACCTCCGTGCCGGAAAGCACGACGCCCGCTTCCATGCGGTCCATCAGGAAATAGTTGTGGCCGGCCTGCCGGTTGTCAGCCAGGACTTTGAAGCCGGATTTCGTCTCTGCCATTTTTGATCTCCACGCTCACCGGAGCGGGATCGTCAATTGAAGTAAGAGCGGTACCAGGGTACTGGACTCCAATTCCAATCATAGCATGCACCGGTCAAACCAAGAGTCGAGAAATCAATAAGATGCGAGCATTAGGCGGAGGACGGATGGCAAACAACAGGAGCGGGATCAGCATCCTGCTGGCCGTGGTTCTGCTGTTTTCAGGCAGTGGCCCCGCCGAGGCCTGGGGCCGCAAGGGCGATAAGTTCTACAAAGACGGCCGCCTGGCGGAGGCGAAAAAGGACTGGGAGAAAGCGCTCGATCTGTTTGAGCAGGCGATCCTCGACGATCCCTATCACATCGGCTACCAGATGGCGGCCCGCCGCGTGCGTTTCCAGGCCGCCCAGAAGCACGTGGATGACGGACAGAAACTGCGGGCGGCGGGCAAACTGGAAGAGGCCCTTTCCGAATTCCAGAAAGCCTACGCCATCGATCCCTCCTCCACCATCGCCGACCAGGAGATCAAGCGCACGCTGCAGATGCTGGACCGCGAGAAGCAGAAAGGGCAGCCGTCGCCGGCAGAGGAACGCGCCCGGACGCCGGCCGAACAGGCGCGCAAGGAGATCGACGAAAAGATCGACGCCATGCTGCCGGCGCCCGAGTTGCGCCCCATCAATCCCACGCCCATCACGCTGAAGATGAACAACCAGCCGCCGAAGATCCTGTTTGAAACGATCGCCAAGCTGGCGGGCATCAACGTGATCTTCGACACCGAATACCAGCCCGCGGGCCGCAATTTCGTGGTCGACCTGAATGGCGCCACGCTCGATCAGGCACTGGATTACGTCGCGGTGCAGACCAAGTCATTCTGGAAGCCGCTTTCGCCGAATACGATCTTCATCACCCAGGACAACATCACCAAGCGCCGGGACTATGAAGACCACGTCGTAAAGACGTTCTATCTGAGCAATACGACGACGGTGCAGGAGTTGCAGGAGATCGCCACGGCCGTACGGTCAGTGACGGAAATCCGCCGCCTGTTCACCTATAACGGGCAGAATGCGATCCTGATCCGCGGCACCGTGGACCAGGTGGCGCTGGCCGAAAAGCTGCTGTCGGATCTGGACAAGCCCAAGTCCGAGGTGGTGGTGGACGTGCTTGTGATGGAGGTCAGCAAGTCAAAGAGCCGTGATCTGGCGGCCTCGATTGCCAACGGCGGTTCGCCCGGCATCAACATCCCGGTTGGATTTACCCCGCGCAATCCGGTGCTGAGCGGCACCACCAGCACCACCGATACCGGCACCGGTACAACCACCGGCACCGGTACAACCACGGGAGCAAGCACGAGCAGCGCCATCTCGTTGGCGCGCATCGGCCGCATCTCCACCAACGATTTCTCACTCACCCTGCCGGGCGCCATCTTCAAGGCTTTGTTCAGTGACCGCGAGGGCCGCGTGCTGCAATCGCCGCAGGTGCGGGCCGTGGAAAATCAGAAAGCCTCCCTGCGCTTGGGCGACAAGATCCCTTACGCCACGGGCAGCTTCCAGCCGGGTTTCGGCTCGGTGGGCACCGGCATCAGTCCATTGGTGAGCACGCAGTTCAACTTCGCCGAAGTAGGGGTGAACGTGGACATCACACCCAAGGTTCACGGCTCAGAGGAAGTCTCTCTGCACGTGGAACTGGAACTCTCCACTGTCCGCGAGCGCGTGGATATCGGCGGCCTGCAGCAACCCGTCATCGGCCAGCGCAAAATCACGCACGACATCCGCATGAAGGAAGGCGAAGTGAACATCCTGGGCGGACTGACGGGGCTGACGGATTCCAAGACCGTAAACGGCATTCCGGGACTGGGCCAGGTGCCGGGATTGAAGTGGCTGTTCGGCAGCGAAAACAAAGAGCGGATCGAAACGGAACTGCTGATCGCGCTGGTGCCGCACATCATCCGGTCGCCTGAGATCACGCCGGCGAATCTGCGCGGCGTCGCCGCCGGCAGTGACCAGACCATCAAGCTGACCTACGCGCCGCGCAAGGAAGAGAAACCGGCCGAAGCGCCCAAGCCCGCCGCCCCGCCCACGCAGACCCAGGCGCCGGCGCCGGCCGCGCCTGCTCCGTCTATTCCCATCCTGCCGATCGCGCCAGCGGGCGCAGCCCAGATTCTGATGCAGCAATCAAAGGCTCCGGGCATGGTGATATTGACCGCCGAGGTACGCAACACCAACGATCTGTTCTCGGCGCCGCTGCGCATCCAGTTCGATCCGAACATTTTGAAACTGGTGGAAATCGTTCGCGGCAATGCGCTTGCGCCGCAAGGGGAGCAGTTGAATTTCACGCCCCTGATGGATCGCGCCGACAAAGGCGAGGCGCGGGTGGAGATCAGCCGTCTGCCCGGCTCAGGCGGGGTGACCAGCACCGGACCGCTGGTGATGTTCAAGTTCCAGACCATCGGCAAGGGCGCCACGATGGTGGCGTTGACCGACCTGAACCTGAAGAACTCCCAGAATCAACCGATTCCCGCGGCCGCCATGCCGGCGACCGTCGTGGTGGACTAAAAGAAGCAGTATGCGCAGGAAGAACCAGCGCGGACTATCGCTTGTGGAGCTCATCGTGGCGTTCACGATCCTGATGATGCTCTCAGGCATGGCCGTACCGATGGCGCGTTATAAAGTGCGCCGGGAGCGGGAGCGGGAACTGCGCATCGCGCTGCGCGAAATCCGCGCCGCCATTGACAAGTACAAGGATCTCTCCGATCAGAAGAAACTCGGCGTGCAGGAAAAGATCGATTCGCATGGTTACCCGGAGAATCTGGAAATCCTGGTGGAAGGCGTGAAACCGGCCGGACAGGCCGAAGGCAAGATCCGGTTCCTGCGCCGCCTGCCCAAGGACCCCTTCACCAACTCCACCGAGTGGGGCATGCGCAGCGTGCAGGACGATCCGACATCAACATCATGGGGTGGACAGAACCTGTTCGACGTCTACTCAAAGACCCAGGAGAAGGCGCCCGATGGCACACCGTATTCGGAGTGGTAGGCTCGGCTTCACGCTGATCGAACTGATGATCGCCATGACGGTGATCTCGATCCTGATCTCGGTGGCCGTGCCGATGTACAGCAAGGCGCTGCTGCGATCCAAGGAAACGATCCTCAAGCAGAACCTGTTCACCATGCGCACGGTGATCGACGAATACACCTACGACAAGGGCAAAGCACCACAGACGCTGGAGGACCTTGTGCAGTCGGGTTATCTGCGCAAGGTGCCCGTCGATCCGATGACGGGCAACGAACGTTCCTGGGAGATCGTCATGGAGGACGCAACCAACGCCGTCAGCCAGAGCGAGCCCGGAATCTTCGACGTGCGCAGCGGATCGGAAGCGACAAGCCTTGAGGGTACGCCATACTCGGAGTGGTAACCCATGCTGGTCCGCATTACTTTGAACCGCCCGGAAAAGCGCAATGCGCTGGACCGGGAGACGATCCTGCGCATCCGCGCGGAACTGCGATCGGCGCCGGCCGGGGCGCGGGCGATCCTGCTTTCGGGCGAAGGCGCCGACTTCTGCTCGGGCGGCGATCTTTCCGAGTTGCAGCGCATCCGCGACGCGTCAAGTCTTGAAAATCTGGAAGACGCCAGAATCCTCGGCGAGTTGTTTGTGGAAATGCGCCGCCACGCGCTGCCCATCATCGGGGCAGTGAGAGGGCGGGCGTTTGCGGGCGGTTGCGGCCTGGCCACGGCCTGCGACATCATCCTGGCGAGTGACACCGCGCAGTTCGCATACCCGGAAGTGAAGCTCGGGTTCGTTCCGGCAATGGTGATGGCCATTCTTCGCAGGCAGGTCTCGGAGAAGATCGCCTTTGAACTGCTCACCACCGGCCGTGTGTTGACCGCGACTGAGGCGCTGGCCTGCGGCCTGGTGAACGCAGTCTATCCCTCGGGTGAATTCGACGCCAGAGTGGAATCCTATGCGTCGGAAATGGCCGCCCGTTCCGCCTCCGCCGTGCGCCTGACAAAATCACTGCTGTATCATATGGACGGCATGGGCTTCGAGGCGGCGATTGAGGCGGGCGCCCAGATCAATGCAATCGCCCGCAACACGCCCGATTGCCGCCAGGGCATTGACCGGTTCCTGAAGAAAGGGTAGAGACCTGCATGTACTCCAGGCGTAGTTTTCTCAGCATTGCGCTGGCGAGCGGAGCGCTCGCGGGCAAGGATCAGAAGCCGATGGCCGGCATCTTCCCCATCGTGCAGACGCCCTTCACTTCGGACAACAAGCTCGACACCAGGACCCTGGCCGCGGAGATCCGGTTTCTGGACAAGACGGGCGCGCACGGGGTGGTGTGGCCGCAACTGGCCAGCGAGTACGCCGACCTCACCATGAACGAGCGGCTGGCGGGCATGGAAGCAGTGGCCGGCGCCGGGAAAGGCCTGAAACCCGCCGTGGTGCTGGGCGTGCAGGCAAACGACGCGGCCACGGCTCTCAAGTACACCAAACACGCCGAAAAACTGGCGCCCGATGCCCTCATCGCGCTGCCGCCGCGCGAGGAGAAGGACAAAGCGAAGATCCTGGCCTACTACAAGACGATCGGCGAAAACTGTTCCCGCCCGCTGTTCGCCCAGACCATCGGCGACATGAGCGTGGACTTCGTCATTCAGATGGCCACCGAAGTTCCGAACCTCCGCTACATCAAGGACGAAGCCGGCCAGACGCTGCCGCGCGTGAGTGAATACCGCCGCAAGAACTCGCCGCACATTCACGGTGTTTTTACGGGCGGTCACGGCAAAACGCTGCTCGATGAGATGGCGCGCGGTTCGGCCGGAACCATGCCCGCCGTTCCCTTCGCCGATCTCTACGTGGCGGTGTGGGATTCGTGGAAGGCGGAGCGGCACGGCGAAGCGATGGACCGGTTTGCGAAGGTGATGCTGCTGGTGACCCAGATCACGGCCTACGGCCTGCCTTCGATCAAGTACCTGTTGGAGCTGCGGGGCGTCTTCCCGAATCATGTGTGCCGGTCGGCAGCGAAGAACTCGGCCTTTGACGACGAGGCCAAACAGACGCTCAAGCAGACAATGGAGTATGTGCGCCCGCTGCTGCGGACCACCTGAATCTCTACAGCACCACCTCGGTGCGGCAGCCGCGCAGGTCCATTTCATACTCGATGCTCTCAATGGGAGGCCGCGAGTAGTGCCACGTCACGCCGTGCGCCTTGCCCTGTCCCATGCGCGCCAGCACCTCCCTGGCCAGGAAGCCTTCAATCGGATGCACGGTGTAGATTTCGGTCACCGTCACATGGTCCCAACTGACGCCCAGGCCGCGCACCCGCCCATCCATCAGCCCCATCACAAAACGCGCCTTTTCCACCAGCGCATCGGCCGAGGTCTCCCCCCGCCGCACCACGTCATGCGGATCAAGCGAGCCCTCCGGCAGCTCACCGGCGCCCGCCACAATGAACGTCTTCGCCGGTTGCCTGGAAGCGACGGTGTAGGAGAAGCCGTAGAGCGAAGGCTCGGCGGGCGGATCCACTTCCGGTGCGACGTTGGTGCGGGCCACGGGGTTCATGGCGCCTTCCATCAGAATGTCCCAGCTCTTGAGCACATCCACGTAGCCGGCGTTGAATTCGCCGAATCCGCGAAACGTGAAGGGCTTGGGTGATCGCAGCTCCATCGCGCAAAGCGCCTGCTTCGGCCGGCCCAGTTCCTTCAGCCATTCCTCCACACGGTCAAACCCCTTTCTGAGAGGCGCCGGCCGCAGCAGCCGGGCGTGCACGATCTCAAATCCCGGCGCAGCCACCGCGCCGGCCGAATAGGGGCTGATGCCCCGGACAAAAGAGTAGTTCCCGCGAGGGTTTGGTACAAGCATGGCGAACTTCCACTGTAATCGCTGGAGGATGCCTCGTGCCAGGCGGCAGCGAATAGGCTACGATGAGATTGGCTTCCGCCGGAATTTTCATTCCAAACAGAAACTATGGGTATTCAGGAACCGAAGAAAATCCTTGCGCTTGTGAGTGACCTGCTGTTCACAGTGAAGATCAGCGACGCCGCCAAACGCAACGGGATGCAGATCGAATATGTGAAGACCGACGAGGAGTTCCTGGACAAGGTCCGCTCCATGCCCTCGCTTGTCATCATGGACCTCAACATTCACAGCGCGAATCCGGTGAAGCTCATTGAACAGGTGAGGTCCGATGCCGAACGCAAAGACCTGAACATACTCAGCTTCGTCTCCCATGTCCAGGGCGATCTGAAGCAGAAGGCGCATGATGCCGGCTGCAACCTGGTGCTGGCGCGCTCAGCCTTCACGCAGAACCTGCAGCAGATTCTGAAACGCTACGCGGGTACCATGGGATTCTAGATGGACTGGAAAGGGCTGATCCGCTGCGACCTGTCATTCGGCGAGAGATTCGCCCTGGCATGGAGGCTGGCCTGGCGCATCGCGCTGATCGACGTGGCGGTGCTGAGCGTCGCCTTTCTCTTTCTCGGCACCAGGCTCAACGACGTGTTTGTCGCCTACTCGCTCATCGCCACGCTGGTGGTGTATCCGTTCGTCGTCCGCCAGGTGATCCCCCGTCGCTACGAACAGTTCCGCGTCCGGGTGCTGAGCGACGGCGAGGAGACGGAGATGGACTACACGCAGAGCTTCAAAGTGGCGTGGCTGCTGGGCTGGCGATCGGAACTGCTGGTTTACGCGCTGCTGCTGGTGATCTCGCCGCTGGCGCAACTTCTGCCGTTCCAGCTTTCAAGCCTCGTCCCCAAGGCGCAGGAAGCCCCCTGGACCAACGTGGTGGGACTGAGCCTGCTGATGAATCTGGCGGGGCTCATCCTGTGGCCGCTGGTGATGCCCGGCATGCTGAGCAAGCGATACAACGGATTCCACCTTGCGGTGGACCGCAACCGGACAGCGCCACGGGTTGTGAAGACGGCCAGCCGGGGAAAACAGCGCGTTTAAGGCTCTTTCAGCGGAAGCTATGCGCATCCAGCCGCGGGTCGTGGACGGCGTAGCCGATCGCAAAATGGTAGATCACCTGCCCCTGGGATGGGTCGATCCCCAGATGCCGGTGTACCTGGTCATCGTAGAAGGCCCCGATGCCGGTACACTGCAGACCCATGGTCTCCGCCGTGATGTAGAGCCGCTGGCCGATGTGTCCCGCCTCAAAATGGCAGTAGCGGTAAGCACGATTGCCGAACGCGCGGCCGGCCCGCTCCAGATCGGCCACCATGGAAAACGCCACGCAGCAATTACCGGCCAGATCCTGTCCCAGGCTAAGCCCCGCCGCCATCAGGCGTTGATCTCCGGTTTGCAGCAATTCGAGCGATGGCGGATCGGGCCAGAAACGGTATACGCCGCGCTCCAATCCGTCCACGCGATGAACGTAAAGATACAGCGAGACGAATGGAGGGTCAAAATCGGCGTGGAAAGGGCGAGATGCGGCCTGGAGTAGCGCCGCAAGCTGTGCCTTGCTGATCGACTCCCATCCGCCGCGAAAATCGAGCGCCGAGCGACGCCCTCTCACCACCTCGGCAAACGGCCGCCCGCCCGCGGCCGGGGCGGGAAGCACAATCTCTCCTTTTCCCGGGGGCGGCGGCGCGGCGCGCGGGACGGGACCCAAGGGCGGCGCAAGCGACGAACATTCGTGTATCGCGCCGATGGACGGGTAGTCGATCCGGTGCGCCGACAAAACGTTCGGCGTGCCGCCCAGCCACTCGCGCGGCGCCGCGGACGCCGGTGTGCCAGGCAGCGGAATTGTCACCATCAACATCGGCCATTCATCGGTGACGCCGATTGCAGCCGCCACATCGGGGTCGGCGAAGTGACCGCACGCCTTCACCGTCCAGCCCATCTCGCCGGCGGCCAGCGCAAGGCATCCCCACGCATGCCCGATGTCGAGCAGGCAGTAGCGATAGGCGCGGTCGCGATACTTCCACGCCTCGCGCCAGGGGATGGAAGTGAGAACAAACACCAGCCCCGCATCGGGCAGCGTGTCCATCGGCGTATCGGGGCGCCCCCTCATGCGCAGTTCCACCATGTGCGAGGAGGGCCGGTAGTGGTAGAGTCCGTCTTCCCAGCCGGGGAAACCGCGGGTGGCGAAGTGAAACTCGGTGGGATGAAGGTTGCCGCTGGACGGATTCACCCGCAGCGCATAGCGGTATCCGGTGGAGGGCACCACCTTGGCGGCGCTGATCGCCGCCGTATGATACAGCAGCCAGGCCAGTGGCGCCCCGCGATCGGCGGTAGCGGGCAAATCCAGCAGCGGCACGCCCTCATAGTGCCGGTAGGGATCGGGCATGTTGATCCAATCCAAGTTGTGCGGAGAAGCGCGCAGCTTCTCGATGGTGTGCTTGGTCGCCTCATGGTAGGCGAACATGCAATCGGTACCCGTGTGAACCGTCAACTCACCATGTTTTCACAATGACCCCAGGAATGCGAGCAGAGCCGATTTGTCAGATGGAGAGAGCGCCCGATAACGGAGCCTGGAGGGCAATGCTTCGGCGGCGTGCTCTCCGATTGCGTCTTCAATTCCGAGCGCATGGCCATCGTGCAGTAACATGCGGCGGTAACGCAGTCCCCAAAGCGGAGCGGTACGAATCTCATCGCCTTTGGCCGCGCCCTGTTCGATGCCGTCGCCCGTTCCAATGTTGTGCAGCAGGAAATCGGAAAAGGCATGTACGGGTTTGCGATCGAGGGCGGGGACAGCGTTGGGGCCGGTCATCAGGACCGGCACGTGGCAGGTGGCGCAGCCGATGGATGAGAAGACCGCTTCGCCGCGGCGTGTCTGCGGGGTTGGAGCCATCGGCGCAATCGGGGCCAGGAAGCGCATGAAGTTGGCAAACAGATCGATGCCGCGGTGTCCGGTGGCCGGGTCGCGATGATCCTCGATTCCGGGAATGGTGTCGCAGACGGCGAGTTGTTCCGGCGTGAGCCCGGCGCCCACTTCGTTGGGGAAGATGTCGTTGGTGATGCCCATCTCATTGACGTAGGCATCGCCGGCGAAGGCAAGCAGCGTGGCGAGTTGCGCTTTCCATCCAAAGCGTCCGATGCGTGTGGTGTTGGCCGCCGGATCGCGAATGACGGCGGCGCGGCCGCGTATGAAGTCGATGGTGCGGCGCTGCTGCTCTTCCAGATTGCGGAGCGTTTCATCGGGTATCGCCTCCACCAGGCCGGCGCCGAAAAGCGGTGTGGAAATACGCCGCGCCAGCACATTCGCATTGGACGGCACCTTTGGCTGGCAGCGGCTGTCAGTGGCGAACAGATGGATCAGGCTGCCGCCGGATGGTTCGCCATAGGAGCCGCCGGTCCGTTGAGCCGCGCGCAGAACGGTAATATTGCCGCCTCCTCCCGTAGCGGGGATGTTGTGGCAGGAGCCGCAGCCCACACCGTTGAAGGCCGGTCCGAGGCCGTCTTCGATGGTCTCGATGGACTGAAAATCCTCCAGTCCCATGCGGAACACACTGGAGAGGCTTGGAGGAAGGCCGGGCAGCGGTTGCTGAGCATTGAGAGCGGGAGAGGCTACCAGTATCGCCGTCACGCTGAGTAACTTGATAAGGTTCAAGAAGGGACTCCTGTTGTCGATTTACAAGCAGTCCCAGCTTCCGCAAATACGGCAGTTCCGCAAAGATGCTTCGGTACCAGGTCCGGCCAACACCGGACCTAGTACGGCGGAATTCGACACTGCGCCCGCCTCAGTCCATCAGGACCTTGGCCAGGTTCTGGCCGTGATTGGCGCCATGCGTCACCGCGACCGCGAAGATGTAGACTCCGGCTTTCCAGGTCTCACGCCTGATCGGTACGACATGGACCAGGTATGTACCCGCCAGGCGCCCGTTCGTCACGCTGGTGATGTTCACCAGTGCGCCGCCCGGACCCACGATCATCGGGTCCACCTGGAAGTTCGCCGCAAGCAGTCCGCCCACAGGCGCGCCATTGGCGTCAGTAACAGAAACACAGATGTAGTTGGGCTGCCGGTTGCCTGGCGCCGCGATTGTGTCCTCCGCAAGTGCGTTCACAATGAGCAAAGCCATATGCACCTCCCTTTTGGCTCGCAATGGAAAGCAAGCACGACCGGGGCCAGCACGCGGCGCCGCGGCTGTGAGTGAGGAATCATGAGGTGGCCGGGAACAGAGGGTGTAGGAACCGAGAATGCGGTTACTGTTCTGGGTTTGTTGCCCCAGATGCGGCCAGCAGCATCCAGTGATCTCCCAACGCCCACTGCTTTTCGAAATCCGCCCTCTTCATACGCAGCGGCTTCTTCCGGGTCGGATCGTTGATCCACACGGTTTCGGCCGCCATCCCGGTGATCACCACGAAATGGAGCGCCGCTTTGGGCCGCGGCCGCAGCGCCGCAATCACGGGGCGCCCCTTGGCCAGGTGGCCTTCCACATCCTCCGCAGCGCCGCGCAGGGTGAAGGCGTGAAAATGGTGTTGTTCCAGGTATTGCTTCATCCGGGCCAGCGGGATGGCCTTGCGGGCAGGGTCGTAAAGGCTTTGGTAGACTTCATCGGCCGATGGGCTGGCTCCCCAATAGCGCATCACCATGGCCACGCTGGCCGCCCCGCAGCCATTCTTTCTCTGCTTGAAAAACGGCACGGAAAGGGGCCCGTCCGCGGCGGACGATGCTGTGACAATCAGCAGCACCAACGCGGCCAGGCGCGCCAACCGGCGGATCATTTCAGGATCAGCACCAGCACCGCCGCGGCCAGAGCAATGACAACGTAGGTGAGGTGTTCATTCGATAAGGCGCCACCCGCCACTTCCTGGCTGGGCTGCTGCTGGCGCCGGGCAAGCTGCTTCTGCTCAGCTTCGCTCAACGGCTGAGGCGCTTGCGGCTGAGGCGCATTGTCTGACCGGGCGGCGGACTGCGCCGCGGGTTGCCGGTCAGCCGCTGCCAGCGGCATCAGAAGAATGAAGCTCAGCACTGCGACCATGATTTTGCGGAACACGCGGGATACCTCCAGGAACTTCTTGCCTTCATTATTCCATTTCCGGCGGACCTGGCGAGTCGCCGGCCGTTCGCGGCCTGCTATATACTTCCCGCATGAAGAGCGCAACCGTGTTTCTTTCTTTGTTGATCTGCGGCTTGCCGGCCGCTGCCCAATACGGCCGTGGCGTGATTCTGGGGACGGTCACCGACCCAAGTGGAGGCGCCGTGCCGGGAATCCGGGTCACCGCCCGGAATCTGGCCACCAACGAAACCCGGGAGTTCACCACCGATGACGCCGGCGGCTACACGTTCACCGCGCTACTGGCGGGCAAGTACGAAATTACCGCCGCCGGCGGCCAGTTCAAAACCACCAACGTTCCGGACGTCGAACTGAGGGTGAACAGCCAGGTACGTGTGGATGTGGTGATGCAACTGGGCGCTCTCTCGGAAACAGTGGTGGTGCAGTCCACCGCCGCGCAGTTGCAGACAAACACCGCCGCCATGGGTACGGTGATCGACAATCGCACGATGATCGAACTGCCCTTGAACGCCCGGAATTTCTATGACCTGGTGGCGCTGACACCCGGCGCTATCAGGGTTCGGGGCGCCTCCAGCGTGATGGACGAACGCTCCATTGAGATTGGTGGCGTGCGCAACACATCGACCAACGCGATGCTGGACGGTGTCGATTTTTCGGTGGCCAACATCAACAATCCGGCCATCGCGCTCTCTCTGGACGCCGTCCAGGAGTTCAAGGTGCAAACCAACTTCATGGATGCGTCTTATGGATCGGGCGCCGCGGGTATCGACATGGTGACCCGCCGCGGCGCCAACGCCTTCCACGGAGTTGTGTACGACTATGTGCGCAATCGCGCCTTTCAGGCCGGACAGTTTTTCCGCCCTCCACGCGGCGCGCCGCGCTTCAGCTACAACCAGTTCGGAGCGGCCGCGGGCGGAAAGATCAAAAAAGACAAAACGTTCTACTTCGGGGATTGGGAGGCGCGGCGGCGGCGGACGGGCAACATCCTGCAGGGGCTGGTGCCTACTCCGGCAATGCGCGAGGGGGACTTCACCGGGACCACAAAAACCGTTCTGGACCCGATGAATCAGAACGCTCCGTTTCCGGGCAACCGCATCCCGCTCACCCGCTACAGCAGGATTGCCCGGGCGCTGCTGGAATTTTTCCCCGATCCGAATCTGACGGGCCGCCCGGGCTTGAACTACATCACCACCCCTCCGGACCGCGAACGGCGCGATCAGTTCACCGGCCGCGTGGATCATCAGCTTTCACCGCGTGGCGCGCTGTTCGGCCGCTACAGCTTTGCCGACAACGCGCTGGTGGATTCGGCCTACCGTGTCGGAAAAGGAGTGATCCGCCCGGACCGGTCCCAAAACGGCGCGATCGGCTACACGCATACTTTCGGAACCAATCTCATCAGCGAAACACGGCTTGGCTTCACGAAGGCCTACCTGGCGCGCGTCTCCGACGGAGATCGCTTTTCGAAGAACTACGCGGCGGAACTGGGGCTGAAGAACCTGGCGGCCATCCCGGGCGACTACACTGAGCCGAATATCAGCCTGCAGGAGTACAACCCCGGAGCGGGCCGGGCATCATCGGGCTTTGCCGGCTATGGCCTGCGCATCGTGCAGAACAACATCTACTACCGCGTCGCGGAGACGATGACCCTGATCAAGGGCCGGCACACGATGAAATTCGGCGGCGACGCCAACCGCCTGATGGTGGGCTATGACCAGGGGTCGAACCAGAATGGCTCGTTCTCCTTTGCGGCCAACTACACCGGCGATTCGTTTGCCAACTACCTGCTGGGCATCCCCCAATCGGCCAGCGGAGGCGTGGGCGGCATCGTGGATCAGGGCATCGATTTCGGCGGCGTGGCGAAGTATTCCATCGGCACGCGGTTCCAGGGATTTTTCCAGGATGACATCAAGATCACCGACAGGCTGACGTTGAATCTGGGACTGCGCTACGAGGTGTTTCAGACCTGGCGCGGGCGGCTGGCCAACTTCGACATCGCCACCAACCGCCAGCTTCTGGCCGGGCGCACCGAGTACTATCAGCCGGGCGTGGGGCTGGTGAAAGGCACAAGCGTTCTGCTTCCCGAACGGCCGATCAGAATGGACGCCAATAACTTCCTGCCGCGGCTGGGCGTCGCCTACCGCGCAAATGCAAAGACCGTAGTGCGCGCGGGCATCGGCATCTTCTCGCTGCTCAACACGGGTGGAGCGACGCTGGGACGAATGACCTCCACGCTGCCCTTCTTCGTGTTCGCAAACCTGGTGGGCAATCCCACCACGCCGACCATCTTCATGGACCAGGCGTTCCCCACCGCGCGCGAATCGGCCGGCACGGTTGGCGCCAACAACGACCTGAACCGCCGCGACGGCTACATGTACTCCTACAACCTCAACATCCAGCGCCAGGTTACCGGCACGCTGTTGCTGGAGGTGGGCTATATGGGAAATACCGGACACAAGCAGGTGGGTTCGATCTGGGTCAACCAGCCCAGGCTGCCGGCGTTTGCGGGCGAACCGAGAGCCTCGCGGCTTCCCTTCCCCAATGCCGTACCCACGTTTGCGCAAACGGCGAATTTTGAATGGTCGAACTACAACTCCGGATTCGTCCGCATGGAGCAACGGGTGTGGCGCGGCCTCTCGGTGATCAGCGCCTACACCTACAGCAAAACGATGGATGCGGTGGGACCCGGACAGGACATGTACAACCGGCGCCTGGAACGCGGACTCGCATCCAACGACGTGCGGCATAACTTCATCGCCGGCTTCGTGGACGATCTTCCCGTGGGACGCGGCCGGTTCGTCGACATCACCAATCCGGTGGCGAATTTCGTCATCGGCGGATGGCAGTTGAACGGCATCATCAATTTCCGCAGCGGATTGCCGTTTACCATCGCGACCGCGGGTGATCTGGCCGATGTCGGCACCGGCGGCCAGCGCGCCAACGCCACTGGATCGAAGCCCGTCAAACTGGATCCGCGGGTGAGCGGACTGCGCGGCCTGGATCCGGCCGCCTACTCATTGCCGGCACGTGGCACGTTCGGCTCGGCCGGGCGCAATACGCAACCGGGATTTGGCGTGAACCAGTGGGACGCCTCCCTGTCGAAAAATTTTCCGTTGCCGATGTTGGGTGAAGCCGGGCGCCTGCAGTTGCGCTTTGAGTGGTTCAACCTGTTCAACCACACCCAGTTCTTCAATCCGAATGCCACGTTCAACACGCCGGTTTTCGGGCTTGTCACCGGCGCCGCCGATCCACGCATCCTTCAGATCGCCGGCCGGCTGCAGTGGTGATGTTCAGTCAACGTCCCGCAGCCGGGTGAGCGCCCATTGGGCGTGGGAACTGACGGTCTCATCGGGCGAAGCGGCTAAACGGGACAGCGGGATCCGAAATTGCGCCAGCCCCGCGTTGCCCATGGCGATGGCAACGTTGCGCAGAAAGCCGGAATAGCGCGCCCGCTCGATTGGCGTACTCCGGAACAGGCTCCGGAACTCCTGTTCGCTTACCGCGGCCAGACGTTCAAGCGGCGGCGCTTCAAGGAATGGGGCGGCGGGCGGGAAAGCGTCGCTGACAGCCGCGCGGCGATTCCACGGGCACACATCCTGGCAGATGTCGCATCCGAATACGTGCCGCCCGATCGCCGTCCGATGTTGCGGTGGAATCGCGCCCCGCAATTCGATGGTGAAGTAGGAAATGCATAACCGGGCATCCAACTCCCAGCGCTCGCCCTGCTGCACCAGCGCCCCGGTGGGACAGGCGTCGATACAGCGGCGGCACGTGCCGCAGCGATCGGGTGGCGGCGAATCCGGTACAAGATCGAGCGACACCAGCATTTCGCCCAGGAAGAACCACGAGCCGTACTGTTGATTGATCAGGCAAGTATTGCGGCCGATCCAGCCAAGGCCGGCCGCCCGCGCGTAGGTCCGTTCCAGCAGCGGCGCCGTATCCACGCAGATGCGGTATTCGAACTCCCCGGTCTCCCGCATCAGGGCGGCCAGCCGTTCCAGGCCGGCGCGCAGGACGCGGTGATAATCCTCGCCCCAGGCATAGCGGGAGATCCACCCCAATTCCGATTCGCCCCGTTCGGTTGAGTACGCTTGGGGGCCGTTGTAAAGTTTGCCGGCGCAGATGATGCTGCGTGCCGATGGCAGCAGCAGGCGCGGATCCTGCCGTATGGCGGCGCGGTGATCGCTGAGATACGCCATCTTTCCGGCCATGCCGCGGCTCACCCAGTTTGCGTAGTGGGCGGCATCCCCTGCGGGCAGCGCAGCGGCGGCTCCAGCCAGTTCGAAGCCGCACTGGCGGGCCAATTCCCGGATGCGCCCGGTTGTCAGCATTTGATTGCGAAGCGGTTGAAGAACCAGTTGTCATCGCGCACGCGGCCGGCCAGCACCTGCCTGCGGCGGGAGGCGATGTCGCTGTCGGCCAGCATCGCCAGCGCTTCGCCATATCCCGGTAGACCGCGCAGTTCACCTACCACACGCCCCAGGCGCGCGGGACTGAGATGGACGAAAGCCAGCCGCAGCCGATTAAACAGATATTCAGGCCAATAGACCTGATACGGCGATTGCGGCCGGAACAGGTGCCGCACCAGCGCCTCCGGCGTCACCATCAATTCATAGCCCGCCAGCCAAAGCCGCAGGCAGTATTCATTGTCGACGTTGCCGCGGGTGAGCAGGCCATCGTCCCACCCCCCGGTGGCATCCAGCACCTGGCGCCGCATGGCGAAGCAGCAGCCGGGAAGAATGGGAACGGCCACGGGACCCTTCGGCCGCGCCCTGCGCCAGGTGACATCGAGTTTGGCGTCTTTGAAGGTAATGCCATAGCCGATGCGGTCACCCGGATTGAGGCCGGTGATGGCCGGCGCCACCGCGCCTGTCGCCGGATCCTCCAGCAGGCCGCACAGAGGGCGCCACCAGCCGCTATCGGCGCGGATATGGGCATCGGCGAAAACAACGATGCCGCCGGTGGTCCTCGCCGCACCAAAATTACGCGCCCTTGCCACGCCCAGGCCCCGCGCGCGATGGAGACGCACGCGGCCGCGCCGCCGGGCAAGAAAGTCCGCCGAAGCGTCTGTGGATCCGTCATCGACAACGGCGATCTGGGATCCCGCGGGCAGCGTGTCCTCCAGGTTTTCCACGGTCAGCCGCACCTGGCGGCCTTCGTTACGGGTGATCATCACCACGCTAATCCCGCTTCTGATCGGCATTGTCACTCCACTGCAAAGAGCCTGGTGTCATTCCCCACGCGCCGGTCCAGGTACACGCGGACGGCGCCCCGCCGGAACCGGGCAGAGCGCGAACCAGGATCGCCGCCATCACCATAATAGGCAGCCACGCGCGCTACCGGATCGGGCGTGCGGAAGACCAGCACCCGGCGTCCGTCCAGATCCAGGCAGGCCACATCCAGGGCGCCGGCGTATTCGGGCAGCAGCGCCTTGCGGCCGCATGGCACAACCCTCAGACTCCCGCCTTTCACTTCCCAGACGGGCGCGAGAAACAGCACGCCCGTCTCCCGGTCGCGCACCTCCAACGTCTCCCCGTCCGGGCGCAGCAACACCACCGACAGTTGTGGATTGCGCGCCGCAAAGCCCCGCGCCGCCTCACCCGCCGGGGTTTCCGGCGCCGGTGGATGCAAGGAAACGGAACCGGAAGAGCAGGCGTTCAAGACCGCCAGTGCGAACGCCGCGCGCTTCACTTCTGATAGGCCGACTCGCGCAGTTGTACACCAACACCGGCGCTGGCTGGAAAATTCAGGACAAGGATGCCGCCGGCATCGGTGCGCTCATCCCGAAGCTCTTCATCGTCCACTTCCAGCTCATACCAGGTTCTGGGCTTCAGACCCAGCAGGAAGTAGCGGGTGGCCGTGGGCAGATTCAAAGTGAATTGCATCTCCTTGTCGCCCAGCATTACCAGGTGATCGCCGATGGGCAGTGCTTCCTTCAGCGCCACCGGCTTCAGCCCGGAGCGGCGCCCGTCCATGAAGAGTTCAATCTGGCCGCCGGCGTAGCTCAGCCACATGGCATCCTCTTCCCAATTGGACCGCAGGTAAAGAAGGCCGGCGTTGGGGTCGTGATAGAAGTGCGGCAGGTGATGGTAGCTGAGGCCGGGCTGGTAGGGGTTGGCCCACAGGAATTCGTATGGGATGCCAGCCGCGCCGCGCATCACGAAACGGTCCTGGATGAGCCAGCCCTGCACGAACTGGTGTTCCTGGGCATTGGCGTCAAAGGCCACCACCGCCAGGTCGGCGGCACGCGAGATCACGGCTTGCGCCAGATCCGGTTCGCCGGTTCCCGGATACTGCGGAATCCGGTAGAAATTTTCTGCCGCCGGGAACACGGCCGGATAATAGCTCAGCACGCGATGGATGGGGAAGTCGCGGAAAAAGGCCAGCGCGTTGTCGCGCATGTCGAAATTGAAGTTGTCGCGGATGACATGCATGATTTCGAGCAGCGGATAGGAATCGGTGAGCGCGAACGATTGCCGCGATTTGCGGATCGCCGGCACAAGCTTGCCCATCCACCATTCGGTCCAGATTGCCCGCAGGGTCTTTTCGGGAACCTCCGGCACATGGTCAATGAGCGCGACCGCGGCCAGAACACGCGACCGCACCGATGCCGTGCTCTGGCTCCTGGCCTCCTGCTCCATCAGTTTCACCATCCTGGCGGAGAGGCTCTGCTTCTCTGAGTCCGACAGGACATCGTGACACCAGTCAAAGATCAGGGCGAGTTGCCGCAAGTCGGCGCCCTGCGGGCTCAGCGCCCATTTCACGGCTTCCTTCCCGTAGGCAGCGTCCTGAGAAGCAATATAGTAGAGGGCGTTGGCGAATCCCTTCTCCGGCAATTCCACTTTGCTGGTCATGACGACCCGGAACTGTTGCCAGCGAATCGAGTCCCGCTCCTTTTCCCGGCGAAGAAGCCGGAGGCGGCGGGCGGGCAACAGAAGGCGCGGATGTTCGCTGTAGACCTTAAATTCCTCGGGGCCGGAATCTGGACCGATCGCAGGTTGGGTACTATTCTGCGCCCAGCCCGGAGCGAGGCAGAAAAGCAGGAAGGCGGCAAGCCGTGCCATTTCTCTTTGATTGTGTCACACCCCGGCAACTGGCCGCGACTGTGTCCATGTGACACACCGGACACTGTGTCAGGGCTGTAGAAAGTTCCGTCACGGCTTGCCAACTCCTTTGTTTTCAATAGGCAGGAGGTGAGACAGGGGTGGCACCGGGCATGCTCTATAGTAGAGCGAGTTGATGGAAAGACTCTTTTTACCTGCCCTCTGCTGCAACGGGCAGATGGATAGTGAGCGGACGGATTGCAAGATTAAGAGTGCTTGCGGGAGTCAGTATTCAGAAGATGCAAATCGCTCACGATATCCGTTGGCAAGTTGCAACAGAGGGTACTTTTTTGGCGGAAAAGAGGCCATCGCAAAGATTTTCCGGGAACGACCTTCCCTCGGGTTCCGGTTTCGGTCTACGGCTGGCACGCTTGGCGGGATTGTTTGGACGCGGGCCTGACCAGGAGTGTTGGCGGTGCGGGTATCGCCAATTCCAGACGCGCTGACGCCGGACCCATTGCCCATAATGGGGCGAACCGCATCGGAAACGGTATAACTACACCCTTCTCTCTCACCGTTTCCGGTGCGGTCCTTCTTTAGATTGACGCTACGTTTCGTAGTATATACCGATTCTCGGTATTGGAATCAACCACCTAAGCAATAAATCTTGCCGTCCTGAGAGGCAATCACCACTTTTCCGTCGGCCAGGGCGGGAGAAGCCGAGACGGCGCTACCGGCGTCGAACTCGAACAGCTTTTCGCCCTTGTCCACGCTCAGCACGTAAAGCCTTCCGTCGTTGGATCCAATGTAGACCCTGCCGCCGGCCACCGCTGGCGACGATTCCACCCGCGCGCGGGTCTGGAACTGCCACAAGGGCTTTCCCGTCCTGGCGTCAATACAATAGACGATCTTGTCGCGCCCGCCCAGGATCACCTTGCCATCCAGCACCGCCGCCGAGGAATAGAACGGGAACTTGCGCGTGGGATTTTCGTAGCGCCACACCACCTTCTTCGTCTTGCGGTCGAGCCCGAGCACTTCGTTGTTGTAGGTGCCGACAAACGCGCTATCGCCCATCAGCGCCGGCGAGGCGCCCATATAGGCGCCCGTCTTGATCTGGTAGACCTCTGTCCCGTCTTTGATGGAAATGGCCCGGAAGACGCCGTCACAACCGGAGATAAACGTGACGCCGTCAATCACCGCGGGTGTGGCGTGAACCGGCTGGTCCGTCTTAAAGGACCACACTTGCTTGCCGGTCTTCAGATCCAGGCAATACAGGCCGCCATCATAGGACCCCACCAGCACACGATCGCCGGCCAGCACGGGCGATGATTTCACCTCGCTGCCCGTGGCGAAGGTCCAGGCCGGTGTGCCATCCTTGGCATGCACGGCGTGGATCACACCAGCAAGGTCGCCCACCACCACCACTCCCGCCGACACGGCTGGCGAGGATTCGCCCACGGCTTCCTTGGTCTTGTAGCGCCACTTCAGCTTCCCGGTGGCCAGATCGACGGCAATCAACTCGCCCGACCCCACGCCGGCATAGACCACGCCATCGGCAATCGCGGGGGACGATTCGATAACGTCGCCGGCTTCAAAGGTCCACAGCGGCTTCAGTTGCGCCGGAATGCGGGCGGTTGACACGCCGGTCAACTGAGGATTGCCGCGGAATTGCGGCCACTGGGCATTGAGGGAAACAGCGAGAAAGGCGGCCACTACCACGCGCATTCGTATACCTCCATGGCTCCGGCCTGATCGAAGGGCCTGGGATTGAAACGTCCCGTCCACTGTTTGGCGGCCTCTTCTGCAAGCTGGGGCAGATGATCGTGTTCCACTCCGGCATCCCTAAGACGCCGCGGAAGCCCTGCCCGTTGCGCCATCTCATCCAGACGCTGGGGCAGGGCCGGATGCAGTTCCCGGTAGGCGCCGTTAACGGAGGCCGTATTCCATTCGACCACACGGCGCAGGAGCAGGCCGATGGCGACGCCATGCACCGTACCGTAGCGGGCGGTGAGCGGATTGGCGCAGGCGTGCGTGGCGCCGAGCATCGAGTTCTCAATGGCCATGCCAGCCAGGTGCGAGCCCAGCAGCATGCGGTCCATGGCGTCGATGTTTTGCGGATCGCCCATGGCGGCATCGAAAGCCGCATCAAGCAGGCGCCATGCCTCGCGCGAAAATGCGCGGGAGATGGCGTTGCCCTTGGTGGTGACCCAGGTTTCCACGGCATGCGACACGGCGTCGTAGCCGGCGGTGGCGCGCACACCGGCAGGGGCGGTGAGGCAGAGCGAGGCATCGAGCAGGGCGATGCGGAACGCGGCCTTCGGATCGCCGCAGGCCATCTTGACGTGTGTTTCGGCGTCGGAAATGAGGGCGTAGGACTGGGCTTCGCTCCCCGTGCCGGCCGTGGTGGGGATGCCGATCATCGGCAGCATCGGAAGCTGCGCCTTGCCGTGGCCCCAGTAGTCCTTCATGGAGCCGCCGTTGGTGAGCAGGAAATTGATGCCCTTGGCGCAATCCATGGAGGATCCGCCACCGAGCCCGGCGATGGAGTCAATCCCCAGCGGCTCAGCGAAACGGCGGCCGGCTTCGCACATTGTAGTGTCCGGGTTTTCGCCGAAACCGTGGAACGGGAAGCTTTCGATGCCTTCGGCGGCCAGCAGGCGGGCGGCGGCGTCCACGTAGCCGGCGTTCTTCACGCCAACATCAGAGACCAGGAGGCAGCGGCGAAAGCCGAGTCCGGCCGCCAGCTTTCCCAGGCCTTGAAAGCTGCCGGGGCCGGAGATAAGGCGGGTGCGGGGGGTGAAGTCGATCAGCATCGGGCCGTTTCGGAACTCCATTATCTCAAGTTGTATCGCCGCGTTGGATTCGTTAGTGTGGGCGAAGATGGCACATCCAGCACGATTGATGAGGACAGATCGATGATCGCCGTTCAGGGATTGTTTGAGGCTCATCTCACGGTGAGCAGTCTGGACCGCGCGCTCCCGTTCTATCGCGACACCCTGGGACTTGCCGTGGCCCGAGTGATGAGGGAACGGGGAGTGGCGTTCTTCTGGCTGGGCGCGCCTGGCGATTCGATGCTCGGGCTGTGGGAAACCGGGACCGGGCCACAGCGAATGAGTCTTCACGTGGCGTTTGCCGCCAGCCTGGAGCAGGTGCTGGAGGCGCCGAGCAAGCTCATGGAAGCAGGGATCACGCCACTTGATTTCGATGGCCGCGCCGCCACCGAACCGGTGGTGTTCGGATGGATGCCTGCCGCCTCGGTGTTTTTCCGGGACCCGGACGGAAATCTGTTGGAGTACATCGCCATGCTCGCCGGGGATCCGAAACCGGCATTGGGCGCTGTGCCGTGGTCTGAATGGCGGCGGGCGGAGCTATAGTGGGAGAGAGATTTCACGATGTGCCTGGCGATTCCCGGACAGATTCTGGAAGTTATCCCCGGTCCCCATCCGCTTGCGCTGGTGGACGTCAGCGGCGTGCGCCGCAAAGTGGAACTGGCGCTTCTCGAGGATCCCGCCGCGCCGGGCGAGTGGGTGCTGATCCACGCCGGCTTCGCCATGACCCGGATCAGTGAGCAGGCGGCGATGGAACAATTGCGGCTGCTGACAATGATGGGCGAAGAGCCGGCATGAAATTCGTAGATGAATTTCGCGACGCCGGCGCGATCAGACAAACCGCGGCGCAGATCCGGCGCCTTGCCGCCTCGGGCCGCCACTACCGGCTGATGGAAGTGTGCGGCGGCCATA
>JANRLE010000011.1:0-6858 GCA_033762895.1 Bryobacteraceae bacterium
CAGCAGCCGCGCCCACAGGTTCACCTTCCACCCCATGGACCAGCCGGTGGCGCCGTCGCCGCGGAAAACCAATGACTGGCGGGCGGCGCGGAACAGCTCCGGGGTGGCGGGCGTGATGGCCGCGCCGGGATAGAGCGCATAGAGATGCGAGACGTGGCGGTGCGTATTGCCTGGATCGTCGGCATCCTCCAGCCATTCCTGAAGCTGGCCGTGGCGGCCGATGCGGTCCGGTGCGAGGCGGGCCGATAGAGACTGGAGACGGTCCCGGAACTGGGGATCGGTGTTCAGGACTTCGGCAGCGGCGATGGTGTTGGCAAACAACTCACGGACAATCTGGCGATCCATGGCCGGGGCCATCACCAACCCGCCATTCTCCGGTGAGTTGCTGGGGCCGGTGACCAGCCACTTGCCGTCCGGCGTTGCCACCAGGGTGTCCACGAAAAATTGGGCCGCGCCCTTCATCAGCGGATAGGCTGTGGAGCGCAGGAAGGCGGTATCGCCGCCATAGAGGTAGTGCTCCCAGAGATGGCGGCAGAGCCATGCGCCGCCGGTGGGCCATATGCCGTGATTGGCGTGATTGATGGGCGCCGTGCCACGCCACAAATCGAAATTGTGATGCAGCACCCATCCGCCGGCGTTGTAGTGCTGGCGCGCCGTGCTGGCGCCGCTTGCGGCCACTTCCCTGAGCGCGCCGAACAGCGCGGCGTGCGTCTCGGGCAGGTTCGTCACCTCGGCCGGCCAGTAATTCATCTCGGTGTTGATGTTGACGGTGTACTTACTGCCCCAGGGCGGCGTTTTGAGCGCGTTCCATAGTCCCTGAAGATTCGCAGGCTGGCCGCCTTCGCGGCTGGAGGCGATCAGCAGATAGCGGCCGTATTGGAAGACAAGGGCAACCAGGGAAGGATCGTGGCCGGCGGCAAACTCGCGGATGCGGCGGCTGGTTTCCCGCTGCGCGGCGGCGCTGTTGGGAAGCTCCAGCCGCACGCGCCGGAACAGGCGCTGGTGATCGGCAATGTGGTCCTGGCGCAGGTTCTCGTAGGTCTTCGACCCCAGCTTCGAAACAGTAGCGGCGTTGCGCGCGGCCGGATCGGCGCTGACGTCGCGGTAGTTGACGAAGTTCGTGGCCGCCACAAGTTTCAACGTCACCGAATCAGCGCCTTCGATCACCAGCGATGCTCCCTCGGCGCGCGCCTTACCCCCTTGCAGCCGGGCCGACAGGCGGGCTTCGAAACGGATGGCGCCGCCCGAAACGCGGCCCCGCAGCGTGAGTCCGTCCCCAGAAACCTCCAGCGTGTGTTGCTCATGCGGACTCTGGAATAACACCGCACAATGCAGATTCCCCTTGCCACCGGCGGTGAGCCGCACGAAGATCGCCTGATCCGGGTAGCTGGCGAAGACCTCGCGGCGGTGCCGCACGCCCTTGTGGTCAAATTCCACAGAGGCGACTGCGGAATCCAGGTCCAGCGCCCGCCGGTAGCCCGTAACTTTGCCCTGGTCAATCCCTGCGAACCGCAGCAGCAGGTCGCCCAGCGGCTGGTAGTCCATTTGCCGCAGCGGCACGCTCATGAAGTTCTCCTGCGCCAGCGCCTCGGCCTCCTTCTGCCGGCCGGCCCACAGCAGGCGGCGGATTTCAGCGAGGTGTTTGTGTGCGCCAGGGTGCGCGTAGTCGCGCGGCTCACCCGTCCAGACGGTGTGTTCGTTCAGTTGCAGCTTCTCGTCCGCCGGGCCGCCGAAGACCATCGCGCCGAGGCGGCCGTTGCCCACGGGCAGCGCCTCTTCCCATTGTGCGGCCGGACGTGGTTCCCACAAAGTAAGCTGTTGCGCGGAGAGCATGCCCGCCGCCGCGTGGTTGAGGAGGAGGCTAAGGAGGATGTTACATGGAAAGCTCATGGGTTCGCCGCCACATCCATGCTAACAACCCCGAGCCGGCGAGGAACATCGCCTGTTCCACATAAAGACCCGGGCCCGGCCTGGCGTGCAGCACGGCCTTCAGCAGTGAGACGGCGAGCGAAGCCAGCAGCAGAAACAGGTAATAGTCGCGCGGGGGCCGCGCGGCGGCGTTCCATCGTGCGATCCAGAAGCTGACGCCCACGGCGCAGGTGATCGCCACCGTTACCGCGGGCGCGCCGGGAACCAACTCGGCGCAGTCGAGAAAGAACGCCAGGCAAGTGATGGTGATTGCCACCTGCCATCCCAGCCAGGGGTAACGCATCACGATCAGCAGCATCACCACGCCCGCCAACGTGTAGGAGAACCGGAGTGGCGAGGCCGTCTCAAAACCGATCAGCGCCGCCCCCACCAGGGCCCCACCCGCCATCTCCATCCAAACCGGCGCCTGGGATGGGGAAGCAGCGCCGGCCGGGGTGGGCCGCACGCATCGCAACGCCGCCCACGCGAGCGCCGCGCCGAAGCAGAATCCGAAGGTGAACTCCATGCCTTTCCACCAGGGGAACCATCGATGGTCCACGGGCAGGGAGCGCCCGATGGCCTGCAGTGTGCCGCCGGCGCCGAATCCAATGCCTCCGCCGATAAACGCCGCCACCGCCCATCCCGCGCCGCGTCTTTTCGCCAAAAGAAACAGCAGGGCGCCGATCAATAATCCCGCCCAGATTTCCGGACGCGGCCGGTCAGTGGGATGAGAGAAATAGATCAGCTTGGGTTGGTTGATGAAGGTCCAGCCGAACCACGCGCCCACGACGATCAGACCCAGCGCCACGGCCATCGGCCCGCGATCGCGGCCGTCATCCTCGGACGCCGCCTCGAAGGCAGCGCCCAACACCGCGCCTCCCAACAATCCCCATACCGCGCCCTTCAGTGACAACCCGGCCAGTCCCCACCAATACGTTTGCGGCGCAACGATGAAGCCAACGGTCTGCCCGTAGGTCATTTCGCCGCCGAAGCCAATGGCCACCGCGCCGAAGGCGGCGATGCGCCGGCTGTCGGTGGCGTTGCGGCCCAGCACCATGCACAGGGCCAGCGCCACCAGCGCGCCGGGGATCATCGCTCCCAGCGGTCCGCCGCCGATGAAGCCGCGAAAGCCCCACGCCACGGACATGGTCAAGGCCGGAAAAAGAATCTTGTTCCCCAACATCGAACTATACAATAAGAGAGGAATGCTGGATCTGGGACTGCTGGTATTGCGCACCATCACAGGCGGGCTGCTGTTCTGGCTTCACGGCTGGGACAAAGCCGCCGGTGTGTGGAAATTCATCACGGCCGGCCAGCCCTGGCCGTTCCTCGCCGTGGTGAAGACTTTGGGATTACCCGTGGCCGGCGTGTTTGCGATGATGGCGACGATTGCCGAATCGGCCTGCGCGCTGTTGATGGTGATCGGGCTGCTGGCGCGATGGTCGGCGGCGGCCATCGTCATTAACATGTCGGTGGCCATCTACTTCCACCTGTCGAGGAATGAGCGGCCGGAGATGGCGGCGCTTTACCTGGGGGCGGCACTTGCGGTCGCCATGACCGGACCGGGCCGCTATTCGCTGGATGAAAAGGGCACGGGACGCAGAAAGCGGCGGTAGGGGTATAATTCGAGCTATGTCCTTACCACGACGTACGCTGTTCCAATCGGCGATTGCCTGGACCGCCGCCTCCTATTCGCGCATTCTGGGAGCCAATGACCAGGTGAATCTGGGCCTCATCGGCGCCGGTGGGCGCGGGCGTTACGTCATGGGCGTTTTCGCCGACAACAAAGAGGTGAACGTCACCGGCGTGTGCGACGTCTATGCCGCGCGCATCGATCAGGCGATGCAGCGGGCCACGCGCGCCAAGGGCTTCAATGACCATCGCAAGCTGCTGGAACTGAAGGAACTGGACGCCGTGCTGATCGCGACGCCGGACCATTGGCACGCCGGCACCGCCATCGACGCGATGAACGCCGGCAAGGACGTGTATGTCGAAAAACCGCTGACGCTGAAGATCGAAGAGGGCCCGCCGATTGTGAAAGCGGCGCGCGTAAACAACCGCATTTGCCAGGTGGGCATGCAGCAGCGTTCCGGGTCGCACTATATTCAGGCTCGCGATGAGTATATCCGCACCGGAAAACTGGGTAAGATTACGCTGGCGCGCACGTGGTGGCACGGCAACGGCGCGCACCTGCAGAAGGCGCCGGCGTCGATGCAGACGCAGCCTTCGAACCTGGACTGGGCGCGCTTCCTCGGTCCGGTGAAGTGGCGCGATTACGATCCGCAGCAGTATTGGAATTTCCGCGCCTATCTCGATTTCGGCGGCGGCCAGATCACTGACCTGTTCACCCACTGGATCGACGTGGTGCATATGTTCCTCGATCAGGACAATCCCATTTCGGGCGTGGCCGCGGGTGGAGTGTATCAATACAACGACGGGCGGACCGCGCCCGATACCATCAACGCGCTGCTGGAGTATCCCGGCGGGCAATACACCGCCGCGCGCGGCTGGAACGCGACCTTTGAGGCCACGTTATCGCCGGGAATCAAGGGCAATGGCGTGGAGATTTGCGGCACCGAGGGCAAGCTGTATATTGACCGCGGCCGGTTTGAGTATCTGTCGGCGGAAAAGGGCGCGCAGCCTGTGGTAGTGAAGTCGCCGCGCGAGCAGACGATTGAGCATGTGGCCAATTTCCTTGCCTGCGTGAAGTCCAGGAAGCGGCCGAACGGCGATATCTGGGTCGGCCACCGGTCGGCGCAGGCCTCGCACCTGGCCAACATCGCCTATCTGGAAAAGCGGCGGATCAAGTTCGATCCCGATCGTGAAGAGATTCTGCCGCTCTAAATGCTGGTGGCCGTTGGTTCACGGAATCCAGTGAAGCTGGCGTGTGTGCGGGCCGCGGTGGCGCAGTACTGGCCGGGGGCGCAAATGGAAGGCGTATCCGTGGAATCGGGAGTGGCCCACCAGCCCCGCACCGCCGCCGAAGCTTTTCTGGGCGCATCCAACCGCGCGCGTCATGCCCTGGCCGCCATGCCTGAAGCCACGCACGGCGTTGGTCTTGAGGGCGGCACCATTGAAGACGAGCACGGGATGTGGGCCTACGCCTGGATCGTCATCATGGGCCGCGACGGCCGCATCGGCAAGGGGCAGACCGGCCGCTACCTGCTGCCGGAAGGTGTGGCCCGCCTCATCCGCGAAGAAGGCATGGAGCTGGGCGAGGCCGACGACCGTTTCTTCGGCCGCACCAATTCCAAACATAACGAAGGCGCTGTGGGCATCCTATCGGCCGGGCGCCTGGACCGGGCGCAGCTCTATCAACAGGCGGTGACGATGGCGCTGATCCCATTCGTGCATCCGGAGCATTATCAAACCCGGTAGAATGGGAAACATGCCGGCGATCATGGACGCTCCCGCCACGGTTCGCGCGCCCCGCGCGGTTATGTGGACCCGCGAGGACTGTGACCGCATGGACCGCACCGGACTGCTCCCCGGCAAGTGGGAACTCGTAAGCGGGGAGATCATCAGCAAGATGGGCCAGAATCTGCCGCACGCGGGCCGCGTCTCCAGACTGTTTTCCTGGCTGATATCGATCTTCGGCGCGGACGCCGTCCTCACACATTGCAGCATCGACGTAGCGCCCGAAGACAATCCAACCAGTAAGCCGGAGCCGGACCTCACCGTCGTCTCAGGCGGCTGGACCGCAATGGAACAAAATCCTACCCCGCGCGAAATCGTGCTGGTGGTGGAGGTCAGCGACACCACGCTGGAATTCGACCTCACCGTAAAGGCGGCGCTGTACGCCCGCGCCGGGATTCCCGAATACTGGGTGTTGGACATCAATGGACAGCGCCTGCACCAGTTTCGTCAGCCCGCCGCCGGCGGCTGGGCATCGCGTACGATGATTCAGGCGGAGGAGCCCCTCTCCCCCGAAGGCCGCTCCGAACAGATCACCGTCAGTCAACTGCTTTCCTAAGCCTCACTGACAGGAAACGCGGCGGTAGACGAAGTTCTCACCTTTTGTATCACCCTCCACCCGCGCCACCATCCCGTCTCCGTCTTTGCGGTAAATGATGCGCTTGGGATCGTCGTGGGCCAGGTTCTCAAAGACGATCTCGTTTTCCTTGACGCTCTTGGCGGGGAACGGCGTAACCCCCTTCGAGCCAATACGGGCGAGGAAAACCAGGCGGCCCTGCTCGGGTGAGATGCGCATAAATTCGTGGAACACAGCCTTGCCTTGCTTCAGCACCTTGGCCGCGCCCAGCATGACCCCGCCCGTCGGCTTGGTCCATTGCTCCTCAAAGACCGCGCCGATGGCCTGCGCTTCCCAGCAGCCGGCCATCCATTGCAGGTTGTCCACGCTCTGCGCGGCCAGCGGGACGCAGAACAGAAATCCGAGGATTCGCCTCATCCCTAAGAGCATAGCGGATCGCTCAAACGAAACCACCCGCCGACAGTCCGTCCAGAAACTCCACCACTGGCGCGATCTCCACGCCATCCTCAATCGCAACCGCGCCATCAGACTGAGAAACATACCCCGCCAACGTGATGCGCGGCTCGGGCTGGCTCCTGCCCTACCAGGGTTGTGCGCAGCGATACCGCCCGCGCCAGGAATTGCGCCGCCGCCTCATGCTGTTCGCCTTCACTTGCGATGCCTGCCAGTCTGCTTAAAGGATCGCGCCGCCTTCGATTCGCAACCCGTATTCCGGCAGTTCAAAAGCTTCCACGGCATTGAGGCTGCCCTGGGCGTACACCGCAAGGCGCCGCAAGCCTGGATCCGCCAGCCAGATGTGCCGCACTCCCCACGCCTCATACTCCGCCAGCTTCGTCATCAGGTCCTCATACCGGTCGTCGGGCGAGACGATTTCCACCGCCACCAGGGGAACCTCCCGGGGAACAAGTTCCGTAGGCCCGGTTCCGGCGTACACAAAAAGATCGCCGATCCGGTAATGC
>JANRLE010000012.1:0-14198 GCA_033762895.1 Bryobacteraceae bacterium
CTCAGCAGGCCCAGACCATGGCAGCGCGTACACTTGGGATGCGCCAGAGCAATGGTGCTGGATCGGGTCCATTCAATCATTGGTACAACCTCCGAAGCCAAAACCGCCACCCCTCCGTTGGGCAACGGCCCGGCTGAATACATGCTTTCCCTTATCGTACTATTTTGGCGATAATCGTCAAGCAGTTTTTATCGAATTATAATTAAAAGTGCGCCGCAATTCCACCCAATCATTCCACCTATCTCGTTCAAAATAAACAATTTGTAGACAGAAAAATACCGCCGAATATTTTCGAAAAAATATTGATACATTTTCGAAACTGTATGCTGAATTTCTACCGCCGCGCCGCCCGCCTGTACACCGCCAGCACCCGCCGTGCCGTCTCGTCCCAATTGAACTTGCGCGCCTGCTTCACCCCTGCCTGAATCAGCCGCAGCCGCAACTCATCGTCCAGCAGCACCTCCTTGATGCCCCTGGCGATATCGAAGACGTTCTCCGGGTTGACGATCATCGCGGCCTCGCCCACGACCTCCGGCAGCGAACTGACATTTGAGGTGATCACGGGCGTCCCCGATGCCATCGCCTCAATCGGCGGCAGACCAAAGCCTTCATACAGCGATGGGAACACAAACGCCGTGGCCGCTTCGAAAAATAGCCGCAGCGTGTCGAACGGAACGAACCCGAGAAAGCGCACGTAGTTGCCCACGCGCGTCTGCGCCACGGCGCGGCGCACGGCCGGATGCCGCGAGATGTCATCCCCGATGATAGCCAGCCTCAGGTTGCGGTATACCGGGTGATCCTCCAATTGGCCGCGCACCACCGAAAACGCTTCCACCAGCCGCGGGATATTCTTCTGCGGGCGAATGGTGCCGGCGTACAGCAGGAACGGAGTTTCAATCTGGTAGCGCTCCAGAATGCGCCGCGTCTCGTGACGGTAGGTCTCCGGGCCTCCGGCGCGCGCATCGGCCGGCGGCGCGTGCTCGAAAAAGCGCGGATCGGGCGCGTTGTAGATGGTCTCCACGTCCGCCAACGGTACGCCCAACAGGCTTTCGCAGTCGCCGCGCGTCGCCCCTGAGACCGCAATCACTCCCGAGGCCCGCGTCAATCCCCGCCGGAAGCGGAAGCGCCGCAGGTCGCCGCGCCATCCCGGCGGCGCGTCGTACAGCACGCGGCTGACGTCATGCACCGTCACCACGTAGGGCCGCGGCATGAAGAAAGGCACCAGCGCGCCAGGGATGTGATACACGTCGGCGGGCAGCCGCCTCAGAAATAAGGGGAACCGGATATTGTCCGACACGTCGGTGTCGGCGCCCTCATAATGCCGAATGGCGAAGTGGCCGGGCAGGCCCGCGAACACACCGGAGTCCTTGTCGTGGCAAACCAGCGTATAACGGTTCACCGGATCGATTCTGGCCAGCGCCTTCAGCAGGTTCGTGATGTAGGTGCCCGGGCCGAAGTCGCGCACACGCCGCGCGTCCATGACGATCGAAAGCGGTGACGCCGGCTGCGGGGACACGGGCTGTTATCTACCCGCCGCCACCGCGCCCAGCTTCCAGCTATACAGCGGAAACCGTTCGGCCAGCGCCTTCACCCGTCTTCCCACCGTTGCGATCACGGCCGGATCGGCAATGTTCGCCAGCACCTCGGCGATCAGCTTGCCCACCTCGCGCATCTGCTCTTCCCTGAATCCGCGGGTGGTCACCGCCGGCGAGCCCAGCCGCACTCCGCTGGGATTCAACGGCGGATTCACGTCAAACGGAATGGTGTTCTTGTTCACCGTAATGTGCGCCAGATCCAGGGCCTTCTCGGCTTCCTTTCCCTTCACGCCGCGGGCGAACACATCCACCAGCAACAGATGCGTGTCGGTGCCGCCGGAGACAATCCGGTACCCTTCCTCGGCAAGGCTCGCCGCCAGCGCCCGCGCATTGGCCACCACCTGCTTTTGATAGGTGACGAACTCGGGTGACATCGCCTCCAGAAACGCCACGGCTTTAGCCGCGATGACATGCACCAGCGGCCCGCCCTGCACGCCGGGAAACAGGCTCTTGTCGATCGCCGGACCGTACTTCTCCTTGCAAAGAATGATGCCGGAGCGCGGCCCTCGCAGCGTCTTGTGGGTCGTAGACGTCACGATGTCGGCATACTCGCAGGGGTTCGGATACACGCCGGCAGCCACCAGCCCGGAAAAGTGCGCCATGTCCACCAGGAACACCGCGCCCACCGAATCCGCCACTTCACGGAAGCGTTTGAAGTCGATAATTCGCGGATAGGCGCTGCCTCCGGCGATGATCATCTTCGGCTTGTGCTCACCCGCCAGACGCGCCAGTTCGTCATAGTCGATGATTTCATCGCCCTGCCGCACCCCGTAAGGCACCACCTTGTAAGTCTTGCCGGAGAAATTCAGGTGATGGCCGTGAGTGAGGTGGCCGCCGTGCGCCAGATTCATACCCAGGATTGTGTCGCCCGGCTCCACCACCGCGGAATAGGCGGCCTGGTTGGCCTGCGAGCCCGAATGCGGCTGCACGTTGGCATACTCGGCGTGGAACAGCTTCTTCACCCGGTCCCGTGCGAGGTTCTCCACCACATCGGCGAACTCGCAGCCGCCGTAATAGCGGCGTCCCGGATAACCTTCGGCGTACTTGTTGGTGAACACGCTGCTGGTGGCTTCCAGCACGGCCTCCGAAGTGAAATTCTCGCTGGCGATCAGTTCCAACCCGGAATGCTGGCGCCCGGTTTCGTTGTTGATTGCCTCGAACACCTCGGGGTCCACTTCCGCCAGTGGCCGGGCCATCCGCTCCAGTTCGTTCATTGCGATGCCTTCTCCTCGTTGTGATTGATTCTCGCTTCGGCGGCGCTGATCTTCCCGACCCGGCGGGCGTGGCGCCCCCCCTCAAACTCGGTTTCCAGGAAAATTTCCGCCAGCTTCGCCGCCTCGGGCGCATCCAGATACTTCGCACCCAATACCAGCACATTGGCGTCGTTGTGCTGCCGCGTCAGCCGAGCGGCGTCTTCGTTCAACACCAGACCCGCGCGCACGCCCGGCACCTTGTTGGCCGTGATCGACATGCCGATGCCGGTGGAACATACCAGCACTCCACGCTCGGCGCGCCCCTGGCTGACGTCTTCGGCCACCGGCAAGGCATAGTCGGGATAGTCAGTGGACTCGGCGCCCATGGCGCCATGATCCAGCACCTGATGTCCCATCTTTTCCAGTCTTTCTTTCAGATTCTCTTTCAGGGAGAACCCGGCATGGTCGGCGCCGATGGAGATTTTCATTCGCGAACTTCCCATTTTACCGCTACAGGCTCTTCAAGAATGCCAGGCTCGGCTCAATCAAATCCCAACTCCCCGGCCAGAACGCCAGGTCCACGCACCACCACTCCACGCCCGGAAGCGCCTTGAGGCGCGGCGCCAGCCTGCGGAAGTCGATCCGGCCTTCGCCCAGTGGCATGTGCGTGCTGGTTTCGTCGCCATACAGCGTTCCGTCGGCGTCTGTGAGATGGACATGGCCCACGCGCCCGGCCAGCATATCCAAAAAGTCGGCGACAGTGGGAACCGTCTCCCGCTTGCCGTGCTGGCGCTCACCCACCACACCGCAGACGTAGGCGTGGCAGGTATCGAACAGGATCTGGAAATTCGGGTGGCCCACCTGTTCGTAAAGTTCCACCACTTCCGACGGTTTGTTGAACAGAAACCCCGGTTCAAACTCCCACGCCACGCGCACCCCCGCCGCGGCCGCCATCGCCGAAGCCTCGCTCCACAGCGATGCCAGCCGGTCCATCGCATCCTGGTACTCGCTATCGGGCACCGAACCGGGGGCCGCGATGGTGTCCACGCGAACCCGCGGGCTGTTCAGATCAACGCACAGTTCCACGTTCCGGCCGAACAGATCCAGGTAGCGCTGGCGATTCTCCGGCACCAGCGGATTGACTGAAGTAAAATCCGGCACGTAGCCGGAGACTTCCAGATTCAAATCCGCCAGCATCCCCGTCAGCTCCCTGCGCGCCCCTACGCCGGCAAACGACTCCAGCGTGACGTGCGGCGGGAATCCACCGATTTCGATTCCGTGATAGCCCGCCCGCGCCAGCCGCGCCGCGATTTCCGGCAGTGGAATGGGATCGCGCGAGTAAGGCCCAAACGCCAGCGCCCAGCTTCCGAACGAATACTTCATTTTGCGATGGACTCTCCTCACCAACCCGCCCGAGTCACCCTCTACTGTTCCACCTTTTGCGAGGCCCGGGCAAGTAGAGGTCCCTCTCCCGGCCACAGTTCACGGACGGTCTCCCGGTTGACCACCGATTTCCACCGCGTGTTGAAACGCGCGGCGATATCCGGACGCGCGCCAAGAAACGGCCCAAGCCCAAGCTGAATGTGCGGCTGGGCCACCACCTCTTCAAACGTCAGCCGCTCTTCGATCTCCTGCCAGCGGTCAGTGAGGCCGCCCGCGTCGAGAAGCACAATCCGGTCGCCGATGACACCAAAGTTCTTCAGATGCGCATCGGTGGAAAACAGGCCGCGCCGCCAGCCGGATTGGCGTAGCGTGAGGAACCGGTCCAGCCATCGTTCCACTTCATCGAAGCTTCCCAGTCGCGCCAGATCGCCAAGCCTCTGGTAGAGCGTCGCCTCCACACGTTCGGTAGCTTGCGAAACGGTGAGCCACCCCGGCCAGCCGCCAACCTGGACGCTGATGGGCGGAAATTCCACCTGCCGTGGCACCAATGCGGTGCCGGCAAGCTGCTCACGCGCCAGCCGCTCACCTCTGGTGCTGCGCGTGTGATATTGCCGCCACACCTGGCGGATGCGTGTGGTGAACCAGAGCGCCTTGGGCAGGAACGGCATCGCCGCCTGCACCATTACCCGGAGGAATCTGATCTGCCTGGAAGGCCGTTCCAATAGATCGCGGGTCAGCCGGCACGGCAGGAAACGCTGCACTTTGCGGATCAGGCGCCACACCACAATCAGCGCCACCACTTCGGAAGGCGAGCGCTCCCGCTTCACCACCCAATGCTCAGAGGCATACACCACCTTGCCGATGCCTTCGCCGATGCGGCGCAGCGGCGCGCGCGTCAGTTCAGCGGGCGCGCCTTCCAGCAGGATCTGATCCGCGGGTGACACCCTGCTCCTAATTCTAGTCCAGCCAAAAGCTGAAATAAAGGTACACGGCCAGCACCATGCCCAGCACCAGCACCGTCCCCAGCACGTCCGGCATGCCCCAACTGGCTCGGTTCTCAGCGCGTTGCCCGGCCGTGGTGGAAGCATAGGTAAGGCCTCGCACCTGCGCTTCCGAAGGTGCGGGCGTGGCCATCGAAATCAGAACCACCAGCACCGCGCTGAAGACGAACAGCACGCCGGAAAAGTAATAGGCGTTGTAATCGCCAATGGCGCGCAGCATCCCGTCCGAAGCCAGCCCCCCGCTCTTCGCCATCGTCTGGATGGTAAGCTTGCCCATTCCGATCACGAATCCGATCACCAGGCTGTACAACGCCGCGGGCGCGGTAATGCGCTTGGAAAAAAGGCCCAGCAGAAACACCGCGGTAATAGGAGGAGCAAGGAATCCCTGCACATTCTGCAGATAGTCATACAGACCCGTGTTGCCCTCCGAGATCTTTTTCATGATCGGGATCCAGATAAGCCCGCAGCCTACCACCACGGCCGTGGCATAGCGGCCCACACGCACCAGCGTGCGCTCATCCTTGCCCGGCCGCAGTTTCTCATAGATATCCACCGTGAACAGCGTGGCGCAGGAATTAAACAGCGACGCGAGCGACGACATCAGCGCCGAAAGCAAACCAGCCACCACCAGGCCCCGCAATCCAACCGGAAGCAGCGTCTGCACCATGGTGGCGAACACCGCATCGCCCAGCAGGCCGGAGCCATCGGGCTTGGACGGGATCACCATCAGGCCTTTCCGGTGCAGCGCGTAGCCGATCATGCCGGGAATCAGGAAGATCATCACCGGCCAGACCTTTAGAAAACCGCCCCAGATTGCGCCGCGCCGCGCGTCGGTGAGGCTGCGCGCCGCCAGCGTCCGCTGCACGATGTATTGGTCCGTGCACCAATACCAGATGCCCACCACCGGCGATGCGATCATCACGCCCAACCACGGAAAGTTCGGGTCCGTGTTGGGCCGCCACAACGCGAATTGCCCGGCCGCTGGTTTGCAGGCGGCAATCAACTCGTCCCACCCGCCCAGCCGGCTGAGGCCGAACCACGTGATCAGCGCCGAACCCAGCAGCAGCACAAACGTCTGGGCCACTTCCGTGTAAACCACGGCGCGCAGCCCTCCCAGAATCGTGTAGATGCCGGTAAGAACAACCGTGGTCACCGCGCCCACCCAGAACGCGTTATCGGGCGAGCCGAACGTATCGGGCAACAGCGTCTGAAATACAATGGCGCCGGCGTACACCGTGACTGAGACCTTCGTGAAGATATACGCCACCAGGCTCACCACCGACAGCACCCAGCGCGTCCTGCTGTCAAAGCGCCGCTCCAGAAACTCGGGCATGGTGAATACCCCGGACCGGTAATAGAACGGCACGAACACCCACGCCAGCAGGATCATGATCCAGGCGTGCAACTCCCAATGGGCCTGCGCCATTCCATTGTTTGCGCCCGAACCGGCAAGGCCTACAATGTGTTCCGAACCGATGTTGGAGGCAAACAGCGAACAGCCGACCACGAACCAGCCAACGTGGCGGCCCGCCAGAAAATAATCCGCCGAGGTGTCCTGGTGGCGGGACGATCGCCAGACGATTCCGACGATGAGGAAGAAGTAGGCCGTCACCACCAGCCAGTCGAGTGTGAGCATTCTCAAGATGATACTTCAGAAACTCGGTTACGATGGTCGGGTGCAATTCCGCTCACGGCTGATTCCGCTCATCGTCGCCGCCGCAATCATCCTCCCGGGAGCCGACTGGCCCCGTTTCCGTGGAGCCGGCGCCAGTGGCATCGGCGCCGATGCTCCCGTTCCCCTCGAGTTCCAGCCCGACGCCGGCTTCGTCTGGAAGCGCACCATCCCCACCGGCAAGTCATCGCCGGTACTCGCTGGAAGCCGTCTCTTTCTGACCGCGCACGAAGGGGACCGCCTGCTGACCCTCGCCCTTGACCGCTCCACCGGCCGCACGCTGTGGACCCGTGAGTTGCCGCGCAGGCACCTGGACCGCCGCAATGAAACCAACGATGCCGCCACGCCCACGCCCGTCACCGACGGCAAGACGCTATACGTGTTTTTCGCCGACTTCGGCCTTGCCGCCTACACCGTCGATGGCCGCGAGTTATGGCGCTGCCCGTTAGGCCCGTTCACCAGCCCGCACGGCATTGCCACCTCGCCGCTGCTGATCGGCGGAATGCTGGTGCTGATGCTGGAGCAACTGGAAAACGGCGCCATCATCGGCGTGGACGCCGCCACCGGGAAACGCGTGTGGAGTGTGGATCGCCCGCCTTCGCTCGGCGGATCCTTCGCCACGCCGGTGGCCTATCGCACCGCCGCGGGCGAGTTACAGGCCGTGGTGATGTCGCCCTTCGAACTGGCGGCATACGCCCCGCGCACGGGCGAAAAACTGTGGCGCGTCGGCGGTCTGCCGCACCAGCCCAAGTCGAGTCCCGTGGTTGCCGGCGACCTCATCCTGGCCGGCGTACAGGGTGACAACGCGCGCGGCAATCTCAAGTCCTGGGAGCAGATGCTTCGCGATCTCGACAAAGACGGCAATGGCAAGGTGGAGGGCGCCGAAATCACCGGCTCAGTGGCCGATTACGATCATGACGGCGACTTCGACCGCACGGACTACGATCGCTGGTATATCGAAAAGTCGCCCGCCAGCCTGCTGATGGCCGTCCGCCCGAAAGGCCGCGGGGACCTTACCGGCCAGGCCGTGGTGTGGAGCACGGACCGGGGCGTTCCCAGAGTAACGACGCCGCTGGCCTATGACGGCGTCGTGTACCTGACGCGTAACGGCGGCATTCTCACGGCGTTGGATCTGAAGACCGGCGCTGTGCGGAAAGAAGGACGGCTGCCGGGAGCGATTGACGAATACTTCGCTTCGCCGGTGGCGGCCGCCGGAAGGGTGCTGGCGGTGAGCCGGTCCTGTATGTTGACGTGGATCAAGGCCGGGCCTGATTGGGAACCGCTGCGAACCAGCAACCTGAAGGAGGAGTGTTTCGCTACGCCGGCGCTGGGCTCTGACGGCATCTTCATCCGGACGGCCGGGGCGATTTATCGCTACGAAGAGAGCCGCCGTTAACGGCTCGCGCGCTCAAGAATTTCACCTTCGGTCAGAGGTTTGCCGTCAGGATGATGGGAAAGGCACATTGGGGCGTGAATCCGCACGGGCGACTGGTATGCGTCCGAACAAAGGTAGAACTGCCCTTTCTGCAGCCTGGACAAGTCCTCGGCGTTGCCGCCCTTCTCCTGGATTAACCCGCGAATGAACTCGATTACCTGAGGCGAGTTCGCCCGGCCGAAGAACTGCGTCGAGAACTGTGCCACCGCCTTGTAATCAAGATCCTTCGGATTCTGCGTGGCCAGCACCATCCCCAACCCATATTTCCTCGCCTGCGCCGCCAGAATGAGTAAGCTGTTCTTGCACGGCGTAGTGGCCACCGATGGCAGAAAGTCCCTCGCCTCGTCAATCACGAACAAGCCAGTCATCCCGTGCGCGCCCACCGATGGGTTCTGCTTGATCCAGGCGAAGAGGGTCATCGCCAGTTGATTGACAAATTCCTGCTGTTGTTTCAGAGCAGGCAACCCGACAAGGCTGATGACCGAAACTCGCGTTTTTCCGCTCTTAAGGCCGAACAACTCCGCCGGATCCAGTATCGAACCCGATGGCGCCAGCAGCGGGTTGATCTGCATGGCCACGCGCAGATCGTCCGCCATCTGCGCCGCCAGCTTCACTGCCTCGCCGATTCCAGCTCCCGCCTCGTGCGGCAGATCGGAAAGAAAGCTGATCAGTTCCGGCAGACCACCCGCGCCACTCCGCGCGAAATTCCTTAAGGCCGCCGAAAGCACGCCTCTCTTCTTCTTGCTCGCCGCGCCGTTGCCGGCGGCAACGTGCTCCTCCAACGCCGAGACGCCCATTTGAACCGCGGAATTCAGTTGGTCCTCGTCATCGGAAACCGCCGCCAGATCAGGGAGGGGAGCAAGTTGAAGCGGCCGGCCCGCCGATCGCCCCGGCGTCCAAATCACAACCTCGGCCCGGACATGATAGTTCGCAGACCGCGCCGGATCGCCGTCCATCCAATGTTCGGGATTCACGGGCCACTCATCGCCCAATTGTGCGAGGTCATTGCCCGGGTCCACCAGAATCGACGGGATGCCAGCAATGGCGGCTTCCTCTACCAGCCGCTTCAAGAGAACCGTCTTTCCGCCGCCCGACCCCGCGCGAATCACGACATGGCGAGACAGTGATGTGGGCGCGATGAGCACCGGCTCACCCGGCTTCCCGCCAAGGATCCGGCGCCCAATGAGCAGCGACGGCACCGAGGTTGGCAAGCTCTCCTCCGGCGTCGCCGTTCCCAACTCGACTTGCCGGCGGGCGCCCATGGTCTTGGCGGGAACAGTCTCCGTCGCCGCAAACAGGCTCGGAAACGCGTCCTGGAAGAATTGCATCTTCGAAAGCGGCTTGTCCTGCCGGAGCCAGGCATCGAAGTCCGGTTGCTTCTTAGCGGACAGATCCAAAAGCACCCGCATCCTCGCCAGTTCCTCCACGTTCACCGAAACGAAACGCCCACCTTTGTCCCGGCAGTTCTTGGTAATCTCCGCCAGCTTAGAGGTCGTTGGGAGCGGCACTGTGCGCACCACCGCCAGTTGCCGGAAGGAAAGCCCCCGATCGATCCCGGCGGCAGTCATCGCCGCGTTAAGCCGCGCCTTGTATGCGGCGTGGTGGGAATGCTGCAGCACTCGCAGCGAATAGTGTTCTTCACGGTCACCCTCGGCGCGAAAAACCCGGCGCAGCCGTGCGTGAAGCGCTGGAAAGGTTTTCTTGCCGGCAAAATCGTGGTCGAGGACGACATCGACATCCGACAGCGGAGGAGTCTCCCGATCCAACAATTCACACGCCGCAAGCAGGAATGCTCCCAATTTGTCCTCATTCGCCGGATCCAGCAACTCCCGGTCCACGCTATCCGGTTCAGCCTGCGTATCCTCCTCGTAGCGGTGGTGACCGATGGGCAACTGGTTCGCGGTTTCGTCAGTTCTCCATTCTTCAACGGCGTCCAGGCCCGCGCAGAATTGCTGGTGCCGATAGGCCTTTTGGAGGACTTCTCTCGGTGTCTGCCCGACTGCCGCCTCAAAAAATGCATCCGGAAAAGGCCAGGTCGGGTACTTTGGCCGATAGCCGTAGCGCCCGTATCCCTGTGCCAGGCGCCTCTCCAGAATCTGCATCGCGGTGCCCGAGCCTCTCAACTGTCCCAGGATCAGCGCCGCGCGGAACCGGTCCTGGGAGGTGCTGATCGTCCTTTTCCTCAGTTTCTCCCATGTATCGGGCAGCGCCGTCACCACCGGCAATGACCAGCGGGTACAGTCCACGATGGCCGACAGTCCGCCAGCCAATCCCTCAATGATCGCGAGCGCCTGCTTCTGTTCTTCAGTCGGCTCCACATTCCCATCGCGTCCTGCCGCAAGATTGTACTGGGCCACAATCGAGTCGAGTTGGTCAAAGGCTACAACCGATGGCCCGCTCATGCTCATCGCCCATGACACACCTTCAACGATCAGCTTCAACGGATGCCTCGATAACAGGCCGGCTCTGATGCCGTCCTCCATATCAAGAGGCACGCCTTGAAGATATGCGTGCGCTGCGCTTGCAACGCCGAAATCACTCGCGTTCAACAGAAACAACGCACGAATCGCGTGATGATGAATCTTCGCCTTCACAAGCAAGTCTCGCGACTGGTTTCCTATCCCAGCCAGGATCTCATCCACCTTCCCTTTGATCGCCGCACACTCACTGGCAGCCAATCGGTCCACCAGGTCTTCCGCCGGAATCCCGGGAATCCCTCGCCCCGCCAGACCTTGGAGCACCAGTTGGAGTTGCGTCCTGTGGCCCTTTCCGGGACGGCTCAGCGAATCCAGAAACCCCAGCGCCGCCGTGGGCCAGAAGTCGCGGACGTCAGTCATGTCCACCAGAACGAAATAGGCACCCCGGTCAATCGCTTCACGGCGAAGCACGGATAGCAGATGCGTCTTACCTTGCCCTGGCCCGCCCAACAGCACCGTGCCAAGGCTGCTGGGGCCGCCTTGTGGGATCGATATCAGCGTATCGAGTTGGCTTGACAACGTTCGCCGGAGTTCGTCGTGAAGATCGGGCGCATCGGCGACGGGATTACTCCAGATACTGTCAATCCGTGTAACCCAGTCAAAATCTACCGCCTGGAGCGCGGCCAACGCATCAGGAGCAATCACAGGGATCATCGCCATTTCTCCTATTTTTCACTTGACCAGGTAAACAAGGTGACGGGGATTCCCGCCGACGTATGCCGCCGCGGCTTCGTCCGCGGGGGTGATATCCGGGCTGTTCGCAATGGGTTGCAGACTCACTTCACCTGCCTGCAACATCCGCATCAGACCGGCATCGACGTCGAGTCCCAAGCCCTCCAGCAGCCGGTCCTTGAGTTGCGCCAGGCGCACCGCCTCACCGACCCTTCCGCCCGTTATTTCAAGATAGAGCCGCCGGATCTGGTCGGTGGAGACATCGCTGGGGACCTCGGGCGGGGGAGCGACAAAATCCGCCAGCGACTTTCCTTGCCGCCGCAGGTCGTCGCCCAGCAACTTCAGCAGGCGCTGAAGCACTGGTGCCAGATCGTGCGCCTTGGCGATCTCCACTCCCAGATTTTCAGATGCCCATTTCCACGAAATCTCGCTGGCGTGGAAGTAACTGGTGTTGCCCTGCTTCACTTGATCGATCAGCCCCGCATTAACGAGTTCGTCCTTTTCGGCCTTTGACATTTTCGGCCGGGTTTCTCCCCGTTTCGGCGCTTCGCCGTTGATCACAAGCCGGAATAGGAATAGGGCCTGCCGCGCATTAGGTGACATCATCGTCTCCTTTGATCACTCTTACGATCCGCCTAATCTTCTCGACGGCGCTGGCCGTGTCCGACAGCGCCTCGTCGTTTGTAATCCGCAACACCCGGCAGCCTGTCGCCAGCATCTCGTAGTCGCGATGCCGGTCCGCCCCGAAAGAATGCCGGTTGCCATGAGTCTGGTAGCTGTCGATCTCCACGACGAGCCCTCCTTGCCGCCACAGCAGATCGACGCGATACGTGTTTCCGTGGCAGCCTTCCAGCGCATCATTGAACGCGAACAAGGGAACGCGAACAAGGGCCCCAACTGCGGGTCCCGCCGCAGGACCGTGGCCAGCCGCTTTTCCCCGTCACTCAAAGGATGAGGCTGTCCGTGTGAGGTCTACCACCGGAACCCACCGTGACAACTCCGCTCCGGACGCCCGAGTCGCCAGCACCGCCACGGCCGCCCCGGTGTTGGTGGCCAACCAGCCAGCCGCATCCCGTGCGATCACGCCCGCATCAATCGGAAGATCCTGCTCCACAACAAGTAGCACCGCGAGATTCCCACCCATCGTCAGTGTGAGTTCGCGGGCAAGAGTGGCCAATGGATAGTGGTTCGGCAGCGGAAGCTGCCCGCTGGCGCAATATCGCGCCGCCACCTCACGGAATGCTTCCGAGGCCTCGTCGCAGGCAGGCCAATCCGGCCACAGCGTCAGGGAAGCGCGCGCCAGCCCTGTTACGATCTCGCCGAGGAATTCTGATGGCCTCTCGAATCCCCGCCAGCGCAGGGACACCAATCGACCGGTCACACTACCTGGTGATCCTGTTGAAAATTCGCTTTTGATTTCCGCGAACGCCGAAGGCAAATTCTTTGCCATGGCGAATCGTGATTGCGCAGCGGCAAAAATCGCATCGATCGCCGGCACTGAGTGCTATCCGGAGGCTACGTCATCATTGTACGGCAGTCGCTCTCCCCGAAAGAGAAACCATAATCCACAGTGTGGTATCGTCACACTGGTTTGCACTCAAAACCTGTTCTCCTGCGTTCCATCCGAAAATGGGATCTCGTCGCCGTCGCCATCAACTCGGTGATCGGCGCCGGCATCTTCGGATTGCCGTCGAAAGTCTTCGAACTCGCCGGCGTCTACAGCCTCGCCGCGTTTGTGCTTTGCGGCCTGCTCGCGGCCATGATCGTACTGTGCTTTGCCGAAGTGGGCAGCCGCTTCAGCGACACTGGAGGGCCGTATCTCTACGCGCGCGAGGCCTTCGGCCCCACCGTGGGATTCACCATGGGCTGGCTGATGTGGATCGCCCGCGTCACGGCATTCGCCGCCAACACCAGCGTGTTGCTGGCCTACCTCAGCCTGTTCTGGCCTTCGCTGCAGGCCGAACCCGTACGCTCGGCCGCTATCTGCGGAATCACCCTGCTGGTGGGCGGCGTCAACTTCATCGGCGTACGTGATGTCACCCTCACCACGAACATACTCACCGTCGCCAAGATGGCTCCGCTGCTCGCCCTGATCGTGGTGGGATGTTTCACGCTGGATCCGGCGAACTTCGCCCTCACTGCGCCGCCCGAAGCAGCGAAGTTCTCAAGCGCCATGCTGCTGCTGGTGTACGCCTTCACGGGGTTTGAAATGGCCACCATCCCGGGCGGCGAAATCCGCGATCCCAGGCGCGACCTGCCCAGCGCCATCCTCACCGCAATCGCCATCGTGGTGTTCATCTACATTCTGATTCAGGTGGTCTGCATCGGGACCGTTCCGGGGCTGGCCACCTCAGACCGGCCGCTGGGCGACGCCGCCAGCCGCGTGCTGGGCGGGTGGGGCGCCGTCATCATCACCATCGGCGCGGCCCTGTCGATCGCGGCGAATTTGAACGTGGTGGTGCTGGCCGCCTCCCGGCTTCCTTTTGCGATGGCTGTGCGCGGCGAACTGCCCGGCGTTCTGGGTTCGGTCCACAAACAATTCCTTACGCCGCACGTTTCGATTATACTAACTGCCGCTATCATGGGGATCGTAACTCTTTCCGGCACGTTTCTCTACGCGGTGACGGTCAGCACCATCGCCAGGCTGTTGATCTATGCCACCACGTGCGGCGCGCTCCCCGTGCTGCGAGGGCGCGAGGGTGCTCCCGCGGCCTTCCGGGCGCCGATGGGGACGCTGGTTGCGATGGGCGTGATTGGGCTGGTGGCCTGG
>JANRLE010000013.1:0-6691 GCA_033762895.1 Bryobacteraceae bacterium
GCTGCCCAGCGAAAATACCGCTCGAACTTACCTACTGTGTTGTGCGGCACCACAATCATGTCGCCCGGTTCGATACGAGGATCCTCGGCGAAGTCCTGCCGCCCGATGCTTCGCTTCACGTTGAACACCCGCGCCTCACCCCAGTCGCGATCCAGGCGGCGCACCAGGATCACTTGAGAGTGGCGGGAATTCTCTTTGAACCACCCGGCCGCGGCTAGCGCCCGCATCAGCGTGATTTCGCCGCGATGATCGAAAGAACCGGGTTTTCCCACTTCCCCCGCCACGGTGTAAGAAGGCTTGGTGTAATCTCTCAACACGACCGTGATTTCCGGCTCGCGCAGGCGCTTGGCGGCCTCCGGGCGAATCAGGCCGGCCACCTCTTCCACGGTTGCGCCCGACACGGGAATCCTCCCCACCAACGGCAGGATGACACTGCCGTCGGGCTGCACCGCGGCCGTTGCGTTGAACTCCGGTGTCAACCGGTACTGAACGTCCAGCGTGTCGCCAGCCTGAATGCGGTAGCGCGGGGTCTCTCCGGGGGCGGCGATGGCCATCGACAGCGCCATGCCAACGGAAAACAAGAGCCTAAACGTACCGGAAAATTGATTTTGGGATCGCATAGGACCTTTTGTTGAGAATCATTCCAATGATCGGGGCCCCCGTCTCGTCCAATCCGGCCGCTGCCTGCGCCAGATCGGCCTGACGGGTCTCTCCGGCCGCCACTACCAACACCACGCCGTCGGCCATCGAGAGAATGTCGGCCGGAAGGTCCTGGTTCAAGGGCGGGCAATCCAGCAGTACGAAAGTGCCGGGCCAGTTCTGAAGCTCGCGAATCCGCTTGGCGATGGCCCCCGGCGCGACGGGTTCGGGTTGCAGGGCGTCCTGCGCGGCCACCCAGACGTGCGGCGTAGTTTCGAGGAATGTATCTTCCTCGCTTTCCTCGGGTTGGTCGGGCAGGCGCATGGCCTCCTCCAGCGTGATCACCAGCGAATCCAGCCCCTTCAGCCTGGCGATCTCGGCCGCCACCAGGCCGGTGACATAGGTGACCCCGGCCGCGGGCCGCACTGAGGTGAGGACAATCACCGTGCTGCGTCCGCGCTGGCGGCGGAACAACAATTCCTCGGCCACTCCCGTGAGATGATTCGGCTCCTGTGGGGAGGATTGTCCCGGCGCCGCAAGCACTGCCCGGGTTGCATGCTGCTCCATCATCGGTGCACCCTAGTTTCCCTTCTCGATTTGTGCGCTTCTTTCGAGCGGCACGGTGGCCAGCACCGGAACGCCTGTTGTCTTCTCGAGGCTGGCTGCCGAGTGAATCACTCCGCGCACCGAGGCCCGCAGGGCCACGGCGCCCAACGCCGCCAGACTGCCGATGAGCCAGAGACCGGCGGCGGCCAGATAAGGCGGGGCCTCGGGCCGGACCGGCGAGGTCGGCTCCTGCGCCACCACTACGTTTGTCACTCTGCGTGCGTCCAGCGCCGCCTCAATGCGCGACTCCTCGGATTTGCGCAGATGAAGCTGCCGCCGTTCGGCTACCTCACGAACCTGGCGCGAGAGATGATCGTGTTCGGCCACCAGGGCCTCCAGCCGGTCCATCTCTACCCGGTAGTGCCTGTGTTGGCGTTCGAGGACGGCCTTCTGTGACGCTGCGGCGGCGGCTTCCACGCGGGCCCGGAACAACTCACCTTCAAGGCCCGTCCGGTTGGCGTTCAGATCGGTAGTCTCCTCTTCAGCCGTTTGGCGCAGGGCGTCGGCCAGCGCCTTGCGCGTCACCTGGAGTTGTTCGGCGTTCTGCAGAACCAGCCGGTCGCCATCGACATACTTGCTCTGTAATTCGATGCGCCGGTTCTCCAACTCCACCAGCATGGTTTGCAGCCGTTCCACCGTGTACTGGTTCGGCATCCGCCTCTTGGCGGTGACCAGGCGTGCCGGCATTTTGCTGACGACCGCCGTCAGCTCTTCGGCCCGCTGTCCGCTGTCAATGAAGCGGATCTCACTCTGGCGCAGCGCGCTCTGCACCTCGGCAAGCCGGTGCAGCAGCAGGGATTTCTGTTCCGCCATCAGGTGAACGTCGTTGGCCTGCTGGAACCGGGCCAACTCCCGCTCCTTCTGCCGCAACTCCTCACCCAGCCGCACCGACTCCTTCTCAAACAGGTCCACCTTTGCGCGGCTGTGCAGGGCGATGTGACGGTCCAGATGGAGTTTCAACATATGGCGCAGAAAAGCCGTACCTTCTTTCATATCCGTGGAGGTGTATTCCACACGAATCATGTCCGCCTTCAGTACCGGGCTTACCCGGATCGACTTCACGATCCGGTCCAGCGTGCGCTCAGCGCCCACTGGATCTCCATCGGGCTTCAGCACACCCGCCGCGTGCGCGGCCGCCATCAACAAACCGCGGCTTTGCAGTAATTCCACTTCCGTGCGGATGACGTTCTCTGTCACTGGTGAGGCGACGGCCTGGCCGGTTTCCGACGGGCCGATTGTGGCCTGCACACGCTCGTTGCGAACCAACAGCAGCGCTTCGGAGCGGTATTGGCGGGGTCTTTTCCATAAAAACGCCGCCGTAAGCAGGCTCACCAGCAACAGCAGTGCGGCCAAAAGGGTCGCGTGACGGAACCACGCATCGAGGACTTCCAACCATCGGGCGGTGTGTGGCGGGTTGCTTCGCATGGACCATCCTGTGGGACTGAAGCGTGAGACGCGGCTTCTTGAGTACTGCCAACTCCACGAAGAGTAAGAGCGAATACTCTTTAGATGTCTAAGATAACACGAATCTGAAATCACGTCCACGCGAAAGCGCCCATTTCGCCAGGGCATGGACGTACCGGTACGTATAAGTGCCGGGCTTGGACGAATTCTAATGTAAGCAGAAATTATCCGCTTTTTATAACTTGAATTAGATTTGTTTTCGTCTAAAATGGGGGAACAGTCCGGGCCAGGGGAAGAGGGAAGGGCAGGATGCACTTGTATGAGCGATGCTCGATTGTACTCGCATATTCGGCGTACCCCGGCGCTGGTCCCTTAGTAAGTGGATTCGTCCGCTTACCATGGCTGGGCCAGGGCGATTCTCAAACGCATGTGCGTACCGGAGGTTCCGGACTCGGCGTGGCCGCTGGAGGGACGCCTTGGCGCCGGGCGCGGTGATCGCCCGGCCGGGTTGGGTGCGCCAATTAAAAGCAGCGGCATACCGGTTACACCCCGATCCACGCCCCCGGTTGCCAGCGCATGAATTCTCCGCGCTTGTCGAATTGTCTGAACGAATTCCCGGCTGGACCCGAGGCCGTGAGGCTTTCGAACTGGCCAACGTCAGCTATCTGCTGCCGAATCACGCCACCATCGTGGAAGTAGGTTCGTTTTTGGGGAGTTCCTCGCTTCTGCTGGCTGGCGCGAGGCAGCTCCGCGGCAATGGTCTGGTGCATTGCGTTGATCCGTTTGACGCCAGCGGAGATCCCTATTCGGCGCCGCATTACCGCAATATCGCCGCCGAATTATCTGCCACGCTGCGGCAACAATTCGATAACAATATTCGGGGCGCCGGCCTTGCGAGATACGTTACGGTTCACGAGGGTACTGCTGAACTCGTAGCCTTACAATGGGACCGGCCGATCGACTTTCTCTTCCTTGATGGCGATCATTCGCCCGAGGGCGCGCGATTGGCGTTCCGCTGCTGGACTCCGTTTCTGAACCGTGGCGGCATCATCGCCCTGCACAATTCCGCCAAACGCCACTACGCCCGGGGTCATGACGGATTCCGGCGATTGGTACTGGGAGAACTTCATGAACCGGAGTTTCACGGGGTCTATTGCGTCGGAACCACCACATTCGCCACAAAACAGTAGCTTGAAATACAGTTTCGGTTGTAAGATAGACGGAGAGTGGCAATGAAGGTCTCGATCGTCATCACCAGCTACAACTACGAGCGGTACCTGGAGGCGGCGATCGATAGCGCCCTCGCACAAACCTATCCTCACACCGAAGTGGTGGTCATCGACGACGGCAGCACCGATGGATCGCAGGATATCATGCGCCGCTACGAGGGACGCGCCAAGCTCATTTTCAAGCAGAATGGCGGCCAGGGTTCGGCCTTCAACATCGCCTACTTGCACACCACTGGTGAGGGCGTCCTGTTTCTCGATTCCGATGACGTGTTGGAGCCCAATGCCGTGGCTGAGGTGGTGAAGGTCTGGCGGCCCGGTTATTCCAAGGTCCACTTCCCGCTGCGGATTGTGGACGAGACCGGCCGCGCCACCGGCGGCTGCGTCCCAAGGGCGCCGTTGCCGCAGGGTTCTCTCGCCGCCGAACTGCTGGAAACGGGCATGTATGTCAGTCCGCCTAACACCGGTAACGTCTTCTGCCGGCGATTTCTGGATCAGGTGTTGCCGATGCCGGAAAAGGAATGGGTGTACGGGCCGGACTGTTACCTGGTTTTCCTGGCGCCGTTCTTCGGTGAAGTAGGCGCCGTGCAGCAGCCGCTTGGCCTGTACCGCCGCCATACGGCCAGCGTTACCAACATCACCAAAGCGACTCCGGAGGGAGTGGTGGAAAAGCTGCTGGATATGCTTGAGAACGACAGAAAGCTGCGCCGGCTGCTGGAAAAGTTCTCGCGTGACCAGGGACTGAGCCTCGCGCCCGAGGCGGTGACATCCCACTGGCTGCATCTCAAGCTGAGGCTCGCGCTGCGCAAACTGGGCTACGCCATCGATCCTTCCGAGGGCGCGGCGCGCCTGTGCGCCCGCATGCTGCGTTCGGTATGGAGCGCCTCCGACCTTAACCTTCGCGGCCGCATGGAGTTTACGGCCTGGGTGCTGCTGGTGGCTTCACTGCCGGGCAAAACTTCAATGCCGCTGATCCGCCTTGCGTTCGCCCCGGGGGACAGGCCGGCCGTGATCCGGACTTTTCTGGGCCTGCCGGCCAGCTAACATAGACTTCATGTCGAACATCAATCTCCTGGCGGCGGCGTTGGTGTCGCTTGGACTTGCGGCGGGCTTCGCGCAGAGCCCAACCTCCGCGGTGAAAGCCTTCAAGGGCGCGCGGCTGATCAATCCGGGTTCGGCCCCGGTGGATGGCGCGGTGATTGTAGTCCGTGGCGGAAAAGTGGAAGCGGCGGGGCCCGCTAAGTCCGTGCGCATTCCCAAAGGCGCGGCCCTTCACGATCTGTCGGGCAAGTTCGTCATTCCCGGCCTGATCACCGCGCATGCGCACATTTCCGACGTGCAGGGCGCCGGTCCCCGATCCTACACCGCGGAGAACACGCTGCGGCAGTTGGGCGTTTTCGCCCGTTACGGGGTGACCGCGGTCTGGAGCCTGGGCGGTGAACGCGAACCGGCCTTCAAAATCCGCGACGCGCAGAATACGCCCGCTCTCGATCATGCGCGGCTGTTTCTGGCTGGCGACGTGATCACGGCGGCGACGCCGGAGCAGGCGCGCGCCATGGTGGCGAAAGTCGCCGCCACCAGGCCCGATGTCATCAAGGTTCGCGTGGATGATCAACTGGGCACGGCGGTGAAGATGCCCCCCGATGTTTATGGCGCGCTCATCGACGAAGCGCACAAACGGGGCCTTCGCGTGGCCGTACACATCTTTGCGCTCGAAGACGCCAAAGGAGTACTTCGCGCCGGCGCCGACTTCATCGCTCACAGCGTGCGCGACAGGGAGATCGACGACGAGTTCATCGGCCTGATGAAGCAGCGTGGCGCGGCCTATTGCCCCACCCTGACCCGCGAACTGTCGACGTTCGTCTACGAGTCCACGCCCGCGTTTTTCTCCGATCCGTTCTTCCTGAAGGAAGCCGATGCCGCCGTTGTCGCCCGCCTGCGCGAGCCCGAGAGGCAGAAAGCGATGCGCGAATCCAGGAGTGCACGGGCCTACAAGGCTGCTCTGCCGGTTGCCTACCAAAATCTGAAAAAAGCCGCCGCCGCCGGTATTCCCATCGCCATGGGGACCGACTCAGGCGCCTTCCCCGAACGCTTTGAGGGCTACTTTGAGCACGTCGAGATGAAGATGATGGCCGAAGCAGGGCTCAGCCCGGCGCAGATTCTGCGCTCAGCCACAATTGACGCGGCGCGTGCGATGAAGGTGGAGGGAATCGGCTCGATCAGGCGCGGAGCATGGGCGGACTTTGTCGTGCTTGACCGCGATCCGCTGGCCGATATCGCCAACACCTCGGCGATTTCCGCTGTCTGGATTGCCGGCAATCCGGTGCGCCGCTGAGCCGCCGGCAGGATTGAAAGGTACTACTGAATGAAAAGAGCCGCGCGCCGGAGGAAGCAGGAACTCCTCAAACACCTTGACGGTATGATCGCCGCCAAGGATCTGCCGAAGTTCCTCTCTGCAAATCCCGTGATGGATCCCTCAGAACCGGCCGGGCCGCCGCAAAGCGGCCAGGCCATCCGTAAACTGATTGAACTGGTGGAGAAAACGAAACAGGGCGAATACAGTTAGTAGCCGCCCCGGACACCGCTACGCCGCCACCGGGACCAGTGACTTCACTGCCTCGGATCCGCCTCCCTCGCCGCTTCCACGTTCGTCATGAGATTCGAACATCGGCGATCTGCATTCCTTCCCCGCCCGAAATCGCTGAGAAGCAGATCCGTAGTGGTCTGCTCCAAGCTCACCCCCTACCTTCTTGCAGGCAGACCAGCGATTACCAATGACATGTCTATTGACATATCGTTCGCCATGGCCTACAATG
>JANRLE010000014.1:0-6651 GCA_033762895.1 Bryobacteraceae bacterium
GAGTGCCGGCTGAGAAAGCCGCTACACGCTGCCGGTTGAGTTTCTGGACCCGGTTCGACGGCGAAAGAACTTCCACCACCAACGGCGGCGCGTAGATGGGATAGTGTTGTCCGCGCAGGGCCTGCCAGTCACCGGCGGGTATGTAGGCAACGTCCGCGTACCAGAACTGGAGATTCGCCGCCGGCCGGTAAGGAAACTCGGAGTGCGCCGAACCACGCTCCCCTGCGGTGTTAATCAGCCATCGCATCAACACCTGCTGAATGTAAAGATGAATCGGTCTTGAGGGATTCACGACAACCACTTCGCCATCGTGAAGCTCCAGGTGCGCTCCATCTTCCGGAGCCGGCATCTCGAAGAATTCGTCTAACGTTACGAGTGCGGCGGCGACTGTACTCATGGAAACTCCGTTGGCTGTCTCCATTATCCTACACTCGCGTCAAGCGCGAGCGCCGCCGCCCCCAGCACGCCCGAGGGGTCGGATAACCGGGTGGCAATCACCGGCACATCACGGCGCAGCATCAGCCGCGTCCGCGCATGGATCTCCTGGCGCAGCGGGTCCAGTAACTGCTCACCGGCGGCGGCGATCTGCCCGCCAATCACGATCACTTCCGGATCAAACACCATCACCAGCCCCGCAACGGCCGCCGCAAGTTTGTAAGTGGCTTCAAAGACAATGTCGGCCGCCACCAAATCGCCCTGCGCGGCAAGGGCGAAAACATCGGCGCAGGCCGCACCCCGCCCAAGCCTCGACGCCACTCCCCGATGAACCGCCGAGAACGCCTGCGCCTCGATCGCCCTCGAGGAGAACACCGTCTCCAGGCATCCGCGGTTGCCGCAGATACACGGCGCCCCCGCCGGATCGATGGTGAGATGCCCGATGTGCCCCGCAACGCCCGAAGCACCCCGCAACAGGCGGCCATGCGAGATTACCCCGCCGCCCACACCCGTACCCAGCGTCAGCATCAACACGTGCTGATATCCGCGCGCGGCGCCCCATCGATGCTCGCCCGCCAGCGCCACCCGCGCATCATTATCGGCCGCCACTTTCGCGCCCAGCAATTCGCTCAACACCTGCCCTTCCAGGTAGTGCAGAGTCCCCGGCAGTACATCCACGCGAGACGTCGCCGGATCGATAATCCCCTTGCAGCCCACTCCTATCGGACCACCACCAAGGCCGGCGATCAGTCCGCGCACCGCGCCGCCAAACGCCTCCAGCGAATCCGGCGTGGCGATTTTCCGCGCCTCCAGAATCTCGCCCTCGCAGGAAACCCGAGCCGCCTTGATCTGTGTGCCGCCGATATCAACGCCGAGTGCCACGTCCATTGAAGCTATACTGACAGGTTCCAACAATGGCGGCAGCAATCACATACTACGAGCGGACAATGGCCCTGCTCAACCAACTTCGCGCCAGTGAACTTGGCAATATCGGGCAGGCCGCCCAGATCTGCGCGGACTCCATCGCCCAAGGCGGCCTCGTTTTCCTGTTTGGCAACGGCCACAGCCGCATGATGTGCGAGGAGATGACCCCGCGCCAGGGCTGCTTCCCCGGCTTCGTGGCGCTGGTGGAACTGGCTCTTTCCAATCACGCCAACATCGTCGGCGCAAACGGTCTGCGCGCCCCTCTCGCCCTGGAAAAGTACGAAGGCTACTCCGAAGAGATCCTGAAAGGATTCGGTTTCGGACCACACGATGCGTTTATCGTCATCTCCACCAGCGGCATCCGGCCGGTCATCGTGGAAATGGCCGAAGGCGCCAAACGCCGCGGCATGCCCGTAATCGCCATTACCTCCCGCAAGCATTGCGAGGCTTCCGTACCCGCCCACTCTTCGGGAAAGAAGCTGATCGACTGGGCCGACGTTGTCATCGACAACCAGTGCCCGCCCGGCGATTGCGTAGTGGAACTGGAAGGGCTGGAATGGCGCACCGGCCCCACCTCAACCGTCACCGGCGGAATGATCATGAACATGCTGCGCTGCCAGGTGGCGGAACTCCTGCTGGCCCGCGGAGTGAAGCCGGAGTTGCTTCCCAGCCATCAGTTCGTGGGCAACGCCAGCGCCGCCGGACAACTCGAACGCTTCTATGAAGCCTATCGCAAGAGCCTGAGGCATCTTTATGAGTAATGTGCGGATCGCCATGCTCGGCTCAGGGTTTGTAGCCGGGTTCTACATGCAGGGGCTCGCGAACGTGCGCGGCCAGGAAGTGGTGCTGAACTACTCCCGTACGGCGAAACGCGCCAGGGCGCTTGCTTCCAAATGGGGGATCCCCGAATCCACCACAGATCTGACGAAAACCGTCACGCGCGACGACATCGATCTGTTCGTCATCGCCCTGCCCAACGAGGAGCACCTGCCCGTCTCGCTGCTGCTGTCCAAAGCCGGCCGCCACCAGGTTTGCACCAAGCCGCTGGCTCGCAACCGCGTGGAAGCCAAAAGGATGCTGGAAGCCGCCCGCCGCGGCGCCAGGATGCATGGCTACGCCGAAACCGAAGTCTTCTCACCCGCCGTCGTGAAGGCCCGTGAGGTGATCGAAAACGGCGGAATCGGCAAGGTGCTGTGGGTCCGCTCCCGCGAATCGCACTCCGGCCCGCACAGCCCGCATTTCTGGGACATCGAAAAGACCGGCGGCGGCGCCATGAACGATCTGGCCTGCCACTGCATCGAAGCTGCGCGATACTTTTTCGGAAAACAGAACAAGGTGACTGAGGTGATGGCCTGGGGCGCCAACCTGGTGCACCACGCCCGCACAAAGGGCGAGGATAACGCGCTGCTGGTGTTGAAATTCGAAAGCGGCGGCATCGGCCATTGCGAGCTTTCCTGGACCACCAGGGGCGGCCTGGATCTGCGCAACGAGATTCACGGTTCGGAAGGTTCCATCTTCACCGACGTCACCCGCGGCACGCCGATCACTTCCTTCACGCCCAGCGCCGCCGGCTACGTGGTGGAAAAGGCCGACCTCGATTTCGGATGGACGCGTCCGCTGCCCGAAGAGGCCTTCGCCTACGGCTACCACGGCGAAATGCGCCACTTCGTGGAGTGCGTGGCCACCGGCGCAACCCCGCGCGAAACATACGAAGACGGCTGGATCGTCAACTGCATTCTCGATGCCGGCTATCAATCGATGAAAGGCAACAAGTGGGTGCGGGTAAAGTATTCCTGATCACCGGCGCCACCGGCATCGCCGCCGCCACCGCACGGCTTGCCGTAAACCGCGGCGATATCGCCTTCACCGTGGCGCAGGAGGATGCGGCCGAATTCACTGGCGACCTGCGCGAGGAGAAAACCGCACAGGCCGCCCTCAATGCCGTCCTCCATCAGCACGGCCGCCTGGACGGCCTGTTCAATGTGGCCGGCATCAGCGGGCGGCGGTTCGGCGATGGCCCGGCGCACGTATGTACGCTGGAAGGTTGGGAGGCCGTGATGGCTTCCAACGTGCGCACACTGTTCCTGATGAGCCGCGCGGTCTTGCGCCACTGGATGGAATCGGGCGCCCGCGGGGCCATCGTGAACATGTCCAGCGTTTCGGCCCTGTCGCCGCAGGCCGATCATTTCGCCACCCACGCCTACGCCGCCAGCAAAGGCGCCATCAATTCCCTCACCTTCGCCATGGCCGCCTACTACGCGCCGCACGGCATTCGCATCAATGCGCTGGCCCCGGGCCTGGTGGCCACGCCGATGAGCGCGCGCGCCCAGTCCGACCAGCGCATTCAGGAGTTCATCCGCGAAAAGCAGCCCCTAAGCGGCGGAATGCTGGGTGCGGTGGACGTGGCAAGCGCGGCACTCTTCCTGCTGAGCGATGACGCGCGTCATATCACCGGACAGGTGCTCGCCGTCGATGGCGGATGGAGCGTAACAGGATAGCCAATGCAACCGAAACCCCTTCGTACCACCGTGATCGGAAGCTACCCGTTCCCCGGATGGCTGGAGTTCGCCTCTTCGCGGCTGGAGGAATTCGGACAAGACGATCTGAATGAACTGCTCGACGACGCGGTCACCGTCGCCGTGGCCGATCAACTGGCCGCCGGCCTTGACGTCATCACTGACGGCGAACAGACCCGGCTCGATTTCAACCTTTCCTTTTACGGATTTCTGGAAGGCGTTCAAACCACCCCCGCAATCAACCGCCGTTTCGGCCCGCCCGCTCATGATCAACGCGGCAAACATCGCATCACCGGCGAGTTGCGCGCGCCGCGGGGCCTCGGTTGCGTGGCCGACTTCGAACGTCTGCGCCGGCTCGCGCCCCCCGGCCCCTCGTTAAAGGTGTCAGTCCCCGGGCCCTACACCCTAAGCGGACGCCTTGAGCCCAATGCCGATTATCCTGACCGTTGGGCGGTAACCGAAGCGCTCGTCCCGATTGTACGGCGCGAACTGGAAGCACTCGTGGCCGCCGGCTGCGGCGAGATCTGCGTCGACGAGCCATCCATGAGCTGCTATGCCCATAAAGAGGATCCGGCCCGATTCACCGATATCTTTCATCGAACGGTAACCTCCATCCGTGGCCGCTGCCGCCTCTCCACCCATCTTTGCTTCGGCAATTACAAGGCGCGCGCCGTGGCGCCCCGCCGCTACGCCCCCATGTTCCCGGCCTTCCACGGGCTGGACGTCGACGAGATTCACCTGGAGATGGCCAGCCGCGAGTTCGCCGAGATTGATTTGATCGCCGCACTGGCCGCTCACGTGGACGTATCGGTTGGCATCATCGATGTCAAGAGCTATTACATCGAAACGGCCCAGGACGTTGCCGCCCGTGTGCGCAAGTGCCTCCAGTATGCTCCCGCTGAACGCCTTTCCTTCGCCCCGGACTGCGGCCTCAGTCAGACCGCCCGCTGGGCGGCGCGCCGCAAGCTGCGGGCCATGGCCGAAGGCGTCGCGATTGTTCGGACCTCAGGATAGGTTCATCTGAAACGGCCGCCCGCCGCACGTCACCAGCCTCCTAGAGGAGGTGATAGATGGCCGGTATCGTAGGCTACGCGAGTTTGAAGATGGGCGACAAGGTCGGCGACGGGCAGTGCGTCCGTCTTGTGGAGGCGGCGCTGACTCAGGCCGGCAAAAAGACCACAAAAGACCTTGGCATCAGCGGTCACACAGCCGATTATGTCTGGGGCACGCTGGTGGCGTCCCATTCCTCCGGTTCGCTTGATGCTGTGCTGCCGGGCGATATCGTTCAGTTTCGCGATCATGTGATGACAGTGACCACCTCCAAGAAGAATGGGGGCTCCGCCGTCGCGACCCACAGCAGGGCGCATCACACCGCGATCATCGCCAGCAAGGGATACCGCGAAGATGACTACAACCGGAAATACTACCTGTTCTCCATCATTGAGCAGAACTATAAGGGCGTCAAAACCGTCGTAAAAAGCAAGGTGCAGTTCCAGAAGTCGGACATCAAGCTCGACAACGGCGACGAGGTCCTCACAGAGTCGAATGGCAGCTTCTGGATCTACCGCCCTGTGAACCTTTAGTATGATGCAGGTACATGCTGTCGAAAGCCTGTATCGTGGGCCTCGCCCTGGGAATGATGCCCGCCGCCGCCGATCCGAATGCCGAAGCCGTCGCGATTCTGGGACGCCGCTGCGCTTCCTGCCACAACGAAAAGGTAACGATGTCCGGCCTTCGCGTCGGTTCCCGTGACGCTTTGCTCAAGGGCGGTTCCCGCGGCGCCGCGATTCAGCCCGGCAACTCTGCCCAAAGCCTGCTGGTGAAGGCGCTGTCTCACGCGGACAAGTTGGCGATGCCGCCAACTGGCAAACTGCCGGCCACTGAGATCGCCGCGCTCTCCAAGTGGATTGACTCCGGCGCCGGCTGGGCACACACCGCCTCCGCAAACGCCTCGTGGTGGGCGTTCCGTCCTCCAGCCCGGCCCGCGGTTCCATCGGGCGGCTCAACCCCAATCGATGCGTTCATCCAGGCGATGCTGCGCGAAAAAGCCCTCCCCTCCGCACCCGAAGCGGACCGCGCCACACTCATCCGCCGCGTCACCTTCGATCTTCACGGCCTGCCTCCCACCGCCGCCGATATTCTCGCCTTCCAGCAGGACTCCCGTCCCGATGCCTACGCCCTCCTGCTCGACCGACTGCTCGCCTCGCCCCGCTACGGTGAAAAGTGGGGCAAACACTGGCTCGACCTTGTCCGTTATGGCGACACCAGCGGCTTTGAACAGGACCCCTATCAGCTTTACTCCTGGCGCTACCGCGACTACGTCATCAAGTCGTTCAACGAAGACAAGCCATACGACCGGTTTGTCAGGGAGCAGATCGCCGGCGATGAGATCTACCCCGAAGATCCACAGGCGCAACAGGGCACCGGCTACTTCACCGTCGGACCCAACCGCGACATGCTCTACAAGGTGGAAGACATCAATCGGGTCGAGTCCCTCACCGATTTTGTCGACACCACCTCCTCGGTCTTCCTCGGCCTAAGCGTAGGCTGCGCCCGCTGCCACGATCACAAGTACGACCCGATCTCGCAACAGGAGTTCTTCCAGCTCTACGCCTATTTCAACTCGATCGACGAGCCGGGTCTCTATTCGCAGGAGCCCGATCCGACCCGCGCGTTCGAGCCCTTCCTCGCGGTGCCGTCGCCCGCGCAGCGTGAGCGGCTCACGGCCATCGGCGAGCGGCTCAGCGCCGCGAAATCCGCCGCATCGACCGTCTCG
>JANRLE010000015.1:0-8499 GCA_033762895.1 Bryobacteraceae bacterium
CCGCCGGGGCCGGCGCCGCGCTGGCTCCCGCCGTTCCCGTCACGGCGCCTAATCCGGCCACGTATTCGATCACGGCCGCAAGGTCGGCAGTGTTCAACACCTTGGCAAAGCCGGGCATCGCCGTATTCGGGATGCCGTCCCGCACCGCGGTGCGCAGTTTTGCACGGTCGAACACGCGGCCCGCCAGACGCGGGGCCCGGTTTGCGCTGCCACCTGAGCCATGGCAATATCCCACCGCGCAGCTCTGCTTGAACACATCGGCCCCGCGATCCTGGGCCGAGGCAATGGAGGCAACCAGCAGTAGCAGCCGGATCATCGGGTACCCTCCGGCAGCGCGAAGGCCGTTACCGACGAACCCGTGCGGAAACCTTCGGCTTCGGGCCAGATCTGCGCCATCAAGCCCGCCAGCGCCGAACCCCAGCCCGACGGCGTGGCGACGTATTGCCTCCCCTTCACGCTGTAGGTAACCGGCGAGCCGCGGTTGCCGCTGCCGGTCTGGTGGCTCCACAGCTTCTTTCCAGACCTTGCGTCGAGGGCGAAGAAGTGTCCCTCGGGATCGCCGGTGAAGATGAGATCGCCAGCCGTCGCCAGCAATGAAGCCAACAGCGGATATTTCGACTCGTAAGTCCAGAAGTTCTTCCCCGTCACCGGATCATATGCATCCAGATGGCCCGACGATTTGTCCCCGGGCGGGTTCTTCATCGTAAACACGCCGCCAAAAAACGTCTGCCCTTCCCTGGGCTCTTCGGTCTGCGCCGTCACATCCTGGCACCACTCAATGGCCGTGGTGTAGTACCACTTCGTTTTGGGAGAGAACGCTCCGTGATTCCAACTGCGCCCGCCGCCGATGGCCGGGCAGATGGTCATGGTCTTGCCCACCACCGGTTCGTTGCGGCCCACAAGCTGCCCGGTTTCGGTGATGCCTGTGATCCAGTTGATATGCCTGACGATCGGATAAGCGTGGATGAATTCGCCGTTGGTGCGGTCGACAATGAACAGCACGCCGCCTTTGTTCACGTTGATCAGCAGCTTGCGCATGCGGCCCTTCACCGGCAGATCCACCAGCACGTTTTCATAGGCGGTGTCGAAGTCCCACACGTCGTGCGGGATCTGCTGGTGATACCACTTGAGCTTGCCCGAATCGGCATCGAGCGCCACCACGCTATCGGTGTAGAGATTATTGCCCTTGCGGCTGCCGCCATAGAAATCGGCGGCCGGGTTGCCGATGCTCCAGTAGACGAGGTTCAATTCCGGATCATAAGACCCAGTCATCCATGAAGAGCCGCCGCCGAACTTCCAGCTCTCACCTGCCCAGGTTTCGTTGCCGGGCTCACCCGGAGCGGGGATGGTCCAGAAGCGCCACGCCTGCCGGCCGGTTTTTGCGTCGAAGGCGGTGACATAGCCGCGATGGGCCGAATCGCCGCCGGTGACCCCGGTAATCACTTTATCCTTCACCAGCAGGGGGGCGGCGGTGATGTTACAGCCGCACTGCTTCATGTCTTCCACGACGACCTTCCAGACCTCGCGGCCCGTCTTCTGATCGAGGGCCACCACGGCGTTGTCCAGCGTTCCCATGTAGACCATGCCGTGCCCCACGGCAATGCCGCGGTTCCAGGGCCCATAGATGAGGCCGCCGGAATCCTGCAGGACATACTTGTACTGCCAGATCTCCCTGCCGGTGGCGGCCTCAAGTGCAAAGACGCGGTTGCGCGAAGTGGAGACATACATCACGCCGTCAATGACGATGGGCGTCGATTGCAGGCCGCCTTCGTAATCGCCGGTTTGAAAGGTCCAGACCGGGACCAGCCTGGAGACATTCCGTGTGGAGATCTGTTCGAGCGCGCTGTAGCGCCAGGCGCTGTGTTGACCGCCGTATTCAGGCCAGTTGTCGCGGGTGCTGCCGTCCTGCGCGGACAGGGGAGCAATGGAGAAGATCACGCTGAGCAACGCGCCGATAGATCGCATAGGAGATCATTGTAGGCCACGCACGAGCGCGAGATTCTGCGCACCCGGTTAAACCCGGGGAGAGTACCGCATTGCTTCCTGGCCCAGCGTTTCGCGCATCGCCACCTGCAGCGCCTGCCGGTAGTCAATGGCGTCCTTGGCCATCTTCTGCAGTTTCGTGGCGTATCGAGCGATGTTGATTCCGTCCCGCACGGAATAGCGTTCGTCGGCGGCATGGGCGTTCTGAAGGAAATCGGTCACATACTCCAGGATGTATTCGTCGGCGAAGGGGAGGTTCTCTTTGAGAATCGCCATCTCCTCGTCGCGTTCGGGAAAATCGATGAGGATCTGCGGCTGCAGGCGGGAATGGATGTACTCGGGCAGATCGAAAGTGGAGGCGTCGTCGTTCATGGTGGCCACCATGCGGAACTCGGGATTCGCCCTGATTTTCACGCCCGCAACAATCGATTCCACGTAGCGGCGGTTGTCCAACAGCGGGGCAAGGCTGGCCCAACTCTTTTCACTCATCCTGTTGCCCTCATCGAGAATCGCCACACCGCCGCGCACCATGGCCGAAACCAGCGGTGAGGCGACATAGCGAAGCTTGCCCGCTCCTTCAATCACCGGCTGGATGATCAGGTCCTCCGGGCGGGTATCCACGGTGGCCTGCATAATGAAGACGTCTTTTCCTAACCGCTTGGCGGCCGCATAGGCAAGGGTTGTCTTGCCCACCCCGGGTTTGCCCACCAGCCTGGGATTCATCGGCAGGTCGCGTTCCTCCACCACCAGCCACGCTGCCAGCAATTGCCGCATCACATCGCTTTGGCCCACCCAGTTCACCGGCAGTTCGTCGGGATGCGCCAGATGCAGCGGCACTCCTTCCACATCAAAAACCATATGGGCTATTCTCCCATGAGCCCGGCGCGCGCGAATGGACCAGACGATAGACTATAGGTATTGTGCGAGCAATCCTATTGTTGGTTGTGCCGGCGTGGATGGCCGCGGCGGACCCTGAGGCGTTTCCGCGGTCCATCCGTCCGGTGCTGGCCGAGAACTGCGGGGCTTGCCATAGTCCCGCGAATCCCAAAAACCGCATCGATTTTCTAAAGGCTGAGACGGCTGAGGGGATCGAAACCCGGCGCGCGATGTGGCGCAGCGTGGCCGCGCAGTTGCGCAATCGCACGATGCCTCCGGTGGCGTCGAAGCTCACCGAAGATGACCGGCTGCGCATTGCCACATGGGTGGATGAACGGCTGCGCGAAACGGCTTGCTCGGCCGGTGACTACGCCGGCCCGGCGCCGCCGCGGCGATTGAACCGGCGCGAGTATCGCAACACGGTGCGCGACCTGCTGGGCGTGGATCTGGACGTGGCCGAAGTGTTTCCCGCCGATGAATCGGGCGGCGCGGGTTTCGACACAAACGGAGAGACGCTGTACATTCCTCCAATGATGGTGGAGCGATACATGGAAGCCGCGCAGAAGGTGCTGGATCGCGCGATCGTGACACCGCCATTAAACCGCGTGACCCCGTCGGCCGAGATGAAGCCGCCGGTGCCAAGTGACAAACCCGGCCGCTTGATGAAGCCTTCCGAGGAGTTGTCCACCGAAGTTACCGTCTTCATCGAATCACCATACAACCTGCGCGTATCGGTGGAGCGTCCGCGAGTTACGCCGTTCCAGATGGAAGTGAAGGTGGACGGCGCGCCGGTGGGCAAACTGAGTTATCAGCGCGATTCCAATGGCGGGCCGACAGCGCGCATCGCAACGGCAACGCTGGCGCGCGGCAGCCACACTATCACCGTAGTGGCCGGCGCCGAACCCGTGCAGTTCTACAGCCTCACCGTGGAGCAGCGGGCGCCGGAGTCATCGCCGGAAAAGCGAATGCTGCACCATCGGCTCTTTGGCCTGGAGCCGGGAGAGGCGCCGCTGGATGCGCGCGCCGCAACGCGCGGGCTGCTGGAACGCTTCCTGACGAGGGCGTACCGGCGGCCGGTGAAGGCTGCGGAAGTCGATCGTGTTCTGGCGATCTATGACCGGGCAGCAAGGCGTGGCGATCCCTATGAAGAGAGCGTGAAGCTGGCGTTGAAGGCGGTGCTGATCTCGCCGCGCTTCCTGTTCCGCACAGAAGACACCGGCGGCACTGGCGCGGGGCTGCATCAGTTGGGCCAGTATGAGATGGCTTCGCGCCTGTCGTATTTCCTGTGGGGTACGATGCCGGACGCGGAGTTGTTCGCACTGGCGGATCAGGGCCGTTTGCAGGATGCCGCGGTGTTGACGAAGCAGGTGGACCGCATGTTGGACGATCCGCGGTCGCGTGCGTTTTCGGCGGCATTCGTGGGCCAATGGCTGAACTCGCAGGAGGTGGGCGGACGCGTGGTTCCGCTGTTGACCGAGTTGCAGCACTACTACACGCCTGAAGTCGCGGCCGACTTGCGGCAGGAACCCGTGCTGCTGTTCCAGCACATTGTCAGCGGCAATCGCAGCCTGCTGGAGTTACTGACGGCTAACTACACGTTCCTCACCGAAAGGCTGGTGAAGTACTACCAGGTGGAAGGCAAGGTGAAGCGCGGGCCGGGGGATGGGTTCCAGCGCGTGGATTGGCCCGATGAGCGGCGCGCGGGCATCCTGGGCATGGCGTCGGTGTTGGCGCAGACATCGCACTACAGACAAACCAGTCCGGTGTTGCGCGGGGCGTGGGTGCTGGACACGCTGCTTGGCACGCCTGTGCCGGCGCCGCCGCCGGATGTGCCTCCCTTGGAGAAAGCCGGCAAGTCGGACAAAGGCCAGACGATGCGGCAGATCCTGATGCGGCATCGCGCTGATCCGGCCTGTTCGGCCTGCCACAACCTGATGGACCCCATCGGCTTTGGCCTTGAGAACTTTGACTGGATGGGCCGCTGGCGCGATGCCGAATCGAATGGCCAGCCGCTGGATGCGTCCGGGCAGTTGCCATCGGGCGAGAAGTTCAACGGCGTGGTGGAACTGCGGCAGGTGCTGCTGGCGCACAAGGAAGAGTTCCTCCGCCACCTGACAGGCAAGGTGTTGGGCTACGCGCTGGGCCGCGGCATGCAGGATGGCGATCAATGTACGATTCAAAAGCTGGTGGACTCGCTTTCACGGAACAACTATGAAGCGCGGCGGCTGATTCGCGAAGTGGTGTTGAGCACACCTTTCCGCAACTATGATCCGGGCGCGGCGCTGGTGACCGAAGCCGGGCCGAAGCGGCAGAGGACCAAATTGCTGGGCGAGAAATAGTGATAGGCTGGCGGTATAAGTCGATGACAAAGAAGATCACCCGCAGGACATTGTTACGCGGCGCCGGCGCCGCGATGGCGCTGCCGTGGCTGGAATCGCTGCCAGCTGCCGAGCGGCTGGCGGAACCGCCGTTGCGCACGGTGTTCATGTTCATGCCGAACGGCGTGCGTCCGGACTATTGGACGCCGGCGGGCGATGGCGAGGACTATGAGATCACGACACATTTGAAGCCTCTGGAGCCGTTCAAAGGCGACTTCCTGCTGCTGGAGAATCTGTGGAACAAGAACAGCGTGGGCCGCAACGGACACTGGCCGAAGGTGCCGGCGTTCCTGTCGGGCGGCTGGGTGGAGCGCACTACGGGTGGGGATCTTGATTCCGGCGGCACGACGGTAGATCAGTTCGCCGCGCAGAGAATCGGATCGAAGACTCCGCTTCCTTCGCTTGAACTGGGCATCGACGCGCCGCGCACCGGTATCGACACGGCGGGAGGCGGATTCCCGCGGGCCTTGGGCTCGTTCCTTTCGTGGGCCGATCCGAAAACGCCGGTGCCGAAGGAGATCGTGCCGCAGGTGGCGTTTGACCGGCTGTTCCGCAGCAACAAGCCGCGGTCGCTATCGGCAGCCACCGATGACACCAGCGTGCTGGATCTGGTGCGGGAACAGGCACAGTCGTTACGCAAGGCGCGGAGCCGCAGCGATCAGGCGCGGCTGGATGAGTACTTCGAATCGGTGCGTGCGGTGGAGCGGCGGATTGAGGCATCGACCGAGCCACAGGCGCGCTGGGTGAATGAGGAACCGTATTTGCTGGAGCGTCCGGCGGCCGGGTTCCCGGCAACCCATGCCGAGCACGTGCGGCTGATGCTGGACATTCTGCTGCTGGCCTTATGGACCGATACGACACGCATCGCCACGTTCATGTGGGGAGATGCGCAGAGCGCGGTGGATTACTCATTTCTGCCGGGCGTGAAGGGCAGCTTCCACGGTCTGTCCCATCATCGCGACATCCCGGCGCAGCGTGAGCAGTACGAGAAGATCATCAACTGGCACACCGAGCAATTGGCCTGGTTCCTCACCAAGGTGAAAGGGCTCAAGGAAGGCGGCTCGACGCTGCTGGACAATTCGATGATTATGTTCGGCGCCACGCTGAAGTGCGGCAACCGGCATGATCCGGAGAACCTGCCGATTCTGCTGGCCGGGCGCGGCAAGGGGACGCTGCGGCCGGGGCGGCGCGTGCGGGCCGAAGTGAAGACTCCGCTGTGCAACCTTTATCGCGCGATGCTCGAGCGGATGGGTGTGGAGACCGATTCGTTCGGCGATAGCACGGGCGTGCTGGGCGGCCTGAGCTAGTTTCGCGGCAGGGTCACGCCGAGGATAGCGGCGAGGCGCGGGGCGATGTCGAGCATGCTCATCTCGGGGGCCTTGCGGGCTTTGATGCCGGGCCCGTACAACACAAACACCGAGCGGTAATCCTTGCGCGCCGGCCATAGGCCGTGGTTGCCCTTCTCGTGCGGCGGGCCCTCCTTGGGGCCGAACATCGTATGGGGCGGGGGTTCGAAGGCGGCCTTCACATCCTTGCGATTGGGGGCAAAGCGGAGGAACTCGTGGGGTGGGATCTGGCGGCCGAGTTTCGATCTCCGGACCTGATTCACCTGTCCCTCAGTGGTGGCCATCAGCAGGCCGGGTGAGGCGGGAACGGGTGGGACGATGATACGGTCGATGCGTTCGAAGCCGTGATCGGCGGTGAGCGCGATCACATAGTCGTTGCCGGCGGCTTCGATCAATTGGCCGATCAACTCGTCGGTGTACTCCATGGACTTGTTGGCCTCGGGGGTGAACGGGCCGTGATCGTGGGCCGCGGCGTCGTGGTCTACGAAGTGGAGCAGGAGCAGGTCGGGCCTTTTGTTCTTGAGCAGATAGGCGGTGGCGATGGCGCGTGTGCGGTCGTCCATCCATTCCTGGCGGAAGGTGGGGTCGGCTTTGGCGATCTCGGCGACGAGTCCTTTGGTGGCTTTGGCTTCGATGGTGGCGAGGTCCATGCCTCCACCGTTGCGGCGGGCGAAAGCTTCGGGCAGGTTGTAGTCGATGTCGGCGTTGACGGTGACGGGCCAGGTAATGGCGGCCGATGTTTTGCGCGCGGCGCGGGTGGCATGCCAAAGCGTTTTGGTCTTGAGGAGATCAGCGGTCCAGTAGTAGTCGCCACCTTCGGACCTTGGCCTCCGATTTCCGAGAATGCCGTGCTGGTCAGGGCGGACTCCGGTGATCAGCGTGGTGTGGGACGGCCAGGTGACGGTAGGGACAACGCCGAGGACGCCATCGGCCCATTCGCCCTGCTGGGCGAGTTTGCGCATGTTGGGGATGCGGAGGCCGAGTTTGGCGGCGTCGCGCAGGTAGCGGTGGTCGAGTCCATCGACGGAGATGACGAGCAGTTTGCGGCCCTGGGCGGTGGCGGTTTCGACGGGGCGCGGGGCGACGAGTTGGGCGATCTGGGGGATGTCGGCGACTTCGAGCAGGCCGAAGCAGAACATCTCGGGTTGCTGGTCGACTCGGATGCCTTCGTCGATTAACTGCTTGAGCGAAGTCATCGCGTTATAGAGGCGCACACCGTTGATGGCTTGGGTTTCGATGGCGGCGGCCAGCAGCGCGATAAAACTGGTGCGGCGGCCGTGGGCTTCGATGCGGACGGGGGTGTTGGCCGATTTCGCAGTGGCGATTACTTGGGCGACTTGGAGGCCTAATGGACGTTCGCCTATGGCGGCCAGTTGCATGGCGAAGAGGTGGGCGGTTGACGCCAGCTTCGACTCGCCGAAGTAGAAGGGATCGACGGCGATGACACGTTTGCCTTGCGCGGTGAGTTCGTCGATGCGGCTGGTTTGCGAGGCGCGGCCCTCGTCGGCGATCAACAGCACGGTTTCGCTGGCGGCGGCGGGTCCGTGGGTGGTGACGGGCACGGTGAATGAGCCATCGAGCGTGGGCAGGCGGAGAACTTCGATGAGTTGCTCGCGGGTGACGGAGGTTTTCGCGGGCAGATTGCGGCTAAGGTCGCGAGCGAGCGATTGAAATGTGGCATTGTCGGCCGGCATGGGCACGCGGAGCTGCTCTGCGGTGCGGGTTTCGATAGTGCCTTCCACCGTGTTGATGGGCGCGCCGAAGTGTGTCTTCAGGAATTCGTAGAGTGCGCGGCGGCTGGTGGGTCCGTAGTTGTGGCCGTCTTCGAAGTTGGGGAAGTGGCGGAGTTTGTCGAGCGCGCCCGAAAGCGCGTAGACGCTGCGCGCAGCTTGCATCAAGGGGCCGGGGGCGTAGTC
>JANRLE010000016.1:0-28108 GCA_033762895.1 Bryobacteraceae bacterium
TCGGTTGAAACCCAAAGCGCGAGCGGGCGGCGGAACTTCGGATCGGGGTTGTGCAGCAGCGCGACGCAATCGCCACCCAGGCCGTAGAGCACCGCCTTGCTTCCCGGATTGGGAATGCCGGTGGCGTACGCCTGGCTCCACGTGCGCCCGCCGTCACTGGAATCGGCCCGGAACAGCACGCCGCCCAGCTTGTCGGCGCGGATGAGCATCACCAGGCTGCCGTTGCGCAACTCGGCGATGGTGTTTTCCGCGAAGCCGCGATAGGCGTCGTCTGCCGAAATGCGGATCCATCCGTGGATCTCATACGTCTCGCCGCCGTCGCGGCTGATCATCACGCCATTGCGCGGATTGACGGGGCCATTCTGTGATTCGTAATGCTGGAAGGGAATCACGATTTCGCCTTTGCGATTGACAATATGATTCCTCACGAATGTGCTCCTGTGGATATGCGGGTGAATGGGACGCGGCTTGCCCCAGGTGCGGCCGGAATCGGTACTGGTGGACTGCCATGCCGTCCAGTCGTTGAAATGGCCGTCGTGGTTGGCGAAGAACAGCGTGGCGCGGCCACCGTGGACCATCAGTTCGGTGGGCACCAGCGCACGGCTGCGATCCTGTTTCAGCCCAAGGGCGGCGGGCTTTGACCATGTTCTTCCTTCATCCCCGCTGCGCGTCAGGAAAATGTCGTTTTCCGGAAGGGGCTCCCTGTCGCCGCCGCCCAGCATCACCATCACCCACGAACCATCCGGCATCCTGCGCAAGGTGGTGTCGCAGGCCAGTTGATCGGGGCTGCGCCCATCGAAGATCAGCACGTGGCGGTCGCCGGCGGCCAACATCCATGCCAGCAGAACGAGCATCATTTCAGCGCCTCCCGGATGCGCTCAATCTGGGCGGAGGAGCTGGAAGGCATGGGCGGACGGGGCACACCGCCATGGCGTCCCGTAAGCGCCATCGCCGTCTTCACATTGGCGGGCAGGTTAGGCTCATTGATGGCGTTCCACATACGCAGCAGGCGGCGGTGCCATTCAAGAGCAGCCGCCTGATCACCGGCGCGCACGGCATTCCATAGGGCGACGCACCAGTGCGGCACGGCAGTGAGCACGGCGGCGATCGCGCCATGCGCTCCCAGCGTGAAGGAAGGATACAGCAGGGCATCCACGGCGGAGAGAATCCGCTTGCCTTCCCCGCAGCGGCCCTCTTCGTTCAACAGCAGCAGGTCGGCCAGGGCTTTCATGTCGCTGGCGCTCTGCTTCACACCGATGACTCCCGGGACTTGATACATGATGCGCGCCAGCAGCGGAGGCAGCAGGTATGACCACGGCACCACGTTATAGATGATCACCGGCAGGCCGCTCTTCTCCGTGATGGTGGCGAAAAATTCCACCATCGCGTCGTCGTCGGGGCGGAAGACATAATGCACCGGCGTAACCTGCAGCGCGGCGACATTCAGGTCGGCTACGGCCAGCGCGCGTTCCACTGCCGCAGCGGTGGAATCGGCGATGATGCCCGCAATCACCGGTACGCGGCCTCCCGTTTCCTCCACCGTCCAGCGGACCAGGGCACGGGCTTCGCCGGAATCAAGCGCGTGGCCCTCTCCCGTACTGCCACAGACGGCCAGACCGTGGACGCCGGCATTTTCGATGAGATAGCGCACGTCGGCACGGTGGGCGCGTTCATCGATGCTGCCGCTGGTGGTGAACGGAGTGACAAGGGGTGGAATGATTCCTTCGAGGGGTGGCATGTCTCAAACAGTCTACCCGTCCGCGCACCGCTTGCGCAGTCACCGGCCCCAAAGGCGTACAACCTGCGCAGGCGGCAGAGACGGTCCACTGTGGAATCAACAACTTCCTGATGGCCCCCGCCATGCACTTATGAATGCGACGGGCAAAGAAGGAGGCCCGAAGAAATGAAACGGCTGATTACCATGGCTTTCGCCGCCGCACTGCTCACCAGCAGCGGCTTCGCGCTCGATTTCGGACAGGGCCGCGGCCCCAATCCGGACGCGCCTCGCACCGGAGATGGAGCGAAGAATCAGAAAGGACAAAAGGGCAAACAGCAGGGACAGGCCAAGTCCGGCAAGCGGACCGGCCCGCAGGACGGCTCCGGCCCCATTCACACACCGGGAACGGGCGGCGGTAATGGCGGTGGGCAGCGCAGGGGCGGAGGCGGCCGCCGGTAACCGCTGCGAGAAAGAAAAGCGCGTTCACCTCGCGTGAGGGTCTGCCCGCTGCGAACCGTGACCGGAAGCAGCACGCTGGGGTGTTGAACAGGTGGAACCGGCGATGTTGCGCGGAGCGATATCGCCGTTCCCGCGCGGCGGGCAGCTACCTGGCATGTCACATCTGCAGATGGCCCCTCGCAACGACCGGCCTCCCATCCTGTCCCGCTTGTTCACCTTGGGCGCGCGCTGGCCTTGGGCAGCACGCGGCCGGCGCTGCTGAATGAGATGCCCGCATTGCCATGCTGGCCCACCATCACGGCTTCGATCACGGGCTCATCCACATCCTCCGAACTGGACCACTCCACCAGGAAGTTCGCGCCCGGGCCGCCCGATCGGTCACGGCGCTGGATGACGAAGTCCGCTGTCGCCAAGGGAGCAAGGGAGCCCGGCTGCTCCACGTATTCGCGGATCTTCTTTCCGTTGGAATCATAGTAGGTGGCGGAATGGACCACGATCGGGTGTCCGGTGCTGGTGTTGCGGATACTGAGCGTGGCGGCCAGATCGGTCATCTGGCGGTCATAGCCGGAGTAGATGCTGGAATAGACCGGCACGTAAACCACCTGGCGCAGCCGGATGACGCGGTGCGCGGTCTCCGGAAGCGGCGTGAGAATGACGTCGCCGCTGCCCTCCCGCACCTGTTCGGCGGGTCTTGCACAGCCCGGCATGGCGGCCCATATCGCGGCGAGGAGTGGGAGGCAAAGGGCGAATCGCATAAGGGACAGCCTTTCCAAGCGGTGGCAACCCGTTCACTTCACCAGCCCCTGGCGCAGGGCAAAGCGCACCAGATCCGCTGATGACACAAGTTGCAGCTTCTTCATGATCTTACTGCGATGGGCGTCCACGGTGTAGACACTGATGTCCAGGCGGCTGGCGATGTCCTTGGCGGTTCTGCCCTCGGCCAGCAGTTGAAACACCTCGCGTTCCCTCACCGTGAGCAGATCAAGCGGGTTGCCCACGAACTGCTGGTAGTCTGACAGAACCGCATTGGAGACGCCGGGACTGATGTAGCTATTGCCCGAAGCGACCGCCCGCAGAGCGCTGATGAGTTCGGTATCCACGGCATCCTTCAGCAGGTAACCCCGCGCGCCGGCGCGAAGGGTTTCGCGCACGTAGATGGCGTCATTATGCATGCTGAGGATTAACACCCGCACTCCAGGATGATCCTGGGTGATGCGCTGTGTCGCCTCCACTCCGTTCATCTGAGGCATTGCCACGTCGAGCAGTACGATGTGCGGGTGAGTCTCGGCCAACAGGCGCAACGTTTCAGAACCGTTTCCGGCTTCGCCCACAACCTCGAAATCGTCGTACTGGGAGAGGATCAGGCGAAAACCCCGCCGCACCAGGGCATGATCATCCGCCAGCAGAATACGCGACCTGTGAGTCATTTCTCCTCCGATTGAAAAGGTACGGTAACAGCGATCTCGACGCCTTCGCCGGCGGTGGAGCGGATGGAGACACGTCCACCCGCGGCGCGGGCGCGCTCAGACATGCCAATGAGACCAAGGCCGCCGTTAACCGGAGAGGGGGGCAGCCCTCCTCCGTCGTCGGCGACACGAAACGTCACCGACGGGCCTTCCTGCTTCAATTCGATCCAGACACGGCGGGCCGTGCTGTGCTTGGAGACGTTGGTGAGCGCCTCCTGGGCAATACGGAACAGGTGGGTTTCCGTGCCCCCGGGCAGACGGCCGCGGAACGAGGAGGTGTAGTCCACCACGATGCCGGTCCGCTGCGAAAAACCCCTGGCAAGCTCACGCAGTCCCGCGTCCAAACCGAAATCGTCAAGAATAGTGGGCCGCAGCAGCCGGGACATCTCGCGGGCGTTGGCGATGGAGTCCTTCACCATGGCCCTGGCGTCATCCAACCGTGCGCGGCTTTCCGGGCCGTCGGCGCGAACCACTGAAAGCGTGGCTTCGATGGCGTTCAGTGTCTGGCCGAACTCATCATGCAACTCCTGGGAGAATCGCCTCGCGCTCAGTTCCTGTTCGTCCAGTATGTGCAAGGAAAGGCCTCGCAGCGTTTCCACCTGCCTTTCGATGCCACCGAAGAGCTTCCATGCGAAGACAACGGAGGCCACCGCGCCGACCAGCGCCAGGGCGACCGCCACTCCCAGCAGGGCCGCTGAGATCATGAACCGGTGGGCATCGCGGCGAACCTCCTCGGTCTGGTCCGATCGCGCATCCCGATAGCTGGTCTCGGTCAGCCGCACCACCGCGGCCACAAAGCGGTGATGGATCGCTCCAATGGCGGAACCGGCGGCAAGATCGCCGCGCAAGCTGGATTCGATCGCCTCGAACATCTGGGCCGCGATGTCCTTCACCGCCAGCCAGGCGGCCGTTTCATCGGCGGGCAACCGGTGCGCAATCGCCTCGTCGGCCAGCGCCTGGATCTCGCCTCTCAGCCGCAACTCTTCTTCACGATGCCCGGCCAGCCGGGCGCGATGTGGATCTTCCGCAATGCGGTAAAGCAACTCACCGACGGAAGCCTGCTCGCGTTGGAGCCGGTCGATCAACTCGGTTTGAGCGAGTTGCCGGTCAGACAGCTTTTCGGCCCCTTCGCCAACCACACGAATCGCGCCCAGCAATAGAAAGCCGGATACGAGCATTAGCAGAATGACGACACCAAATCCGCGGACGAGCGCCCACAGGAATCGCCTTTCCGCAAGCATCCGGTCATCGAAGTCTGTTACCTGCATACGGAAGTTCGGGGTTGAAACCCGATCACAAACCCTATGATGTCAGGGCGAGTTGGCAGAACGTAATTCCCAATCGCCATGATGCCGCCATGGCGGATTCCCTGAAAGGCGCTACCCGCCGTAGCCGTTCCACCCCGAAACATATTGATTCTATTGTGGATTTTGCTTCCTGCCGTGATTCTGAACCAGGGACTGGAGAGGTCTCTACTCCTTCAAAGAGAGGCGGAAGCGCAACATGTTGCTTGAGCGGCTCAAGTCATTCAACCGGGTCATCGATGATCGTTTCGAGGACCTGACGCGGGAAACCTGGAAATCCACCGTTTACCGGGATTTTTCAGCCGGACTGGTGACGGCGATGACAGCGATCCCGATGGCCATGGGATTCGCAATGGCCATGGGTCTGCGTCCGGAGCAAGGCATCATCGCCGGCGCGGTGGCCTGCGCCGTGGGACGGACCTGGGGCGGATCGAAGTATCAGGTCTACGGCCCGACCGCGGCCTTCATTCCGATCATTTACGCCGTGACGCAGAAATACGATCACGGGTTCCTCATTCTAGGATCGATCATCGCTGGAATCATCCTGCTGATGATGGGTCTGGGCGGGCTGGGAAAGGTCGCCAAGCTGGTTCCCAACTCGATTGTCGTGGGCTTCACTGTGGGGATCGGCGTCACGATTGCCGCCACGAATTTGTACGACGTGATGGGAATCAATGCGGCCAGTAACGGGAACTTGCTGACGAAGCTGAGCGGGGTGGCGGAGAATTTCGGGATGGTCAATGGGTTTGCGCTGGCGATCGGGTTGTCCACGTTCCTGGTCACGAAGGGCCTGCTGAAGGTGTCGATCTTCATTCCGGCCCCGCTGATCGCCGTCGGCGCGGCCACGGCTGTTTCGGCCACGCTGTGGAGCGAAAAGGGACTTACGTTGATCCGCAGCAAGTATGGCGAAATTCCGACCAACTTCTTCGTCTTCACGCCGCCCTCCATGCCCCAGATGAATGCGGAGGTGGCGATGGACCTGGCCTATCTTGTGTTGGGAATCGTTTTTGTGTCGGGAATCGAATCCCTGCTGTGTTCTTCCATGGCTGACCGCATGGCGGGTAACCGCAAGACGCCCTTCAACCCGGACAAGGAGTTCTGGGGCCAGGGCATGGTGCAGATCATCACTCCGCTCATCAACGGATTCCCCTGCACGGGGGCGTTGGCGCGCACGGCCACATCCATCAAGGCCGGAGCGGTGACGCCGCTGGCGGGTTACTTCAAGTTTGCCCTGAAGCTGGCAATGGCCTACTATCTGGCAACGTGGCTGGAACTGGTGCCGATGGCCTGCATCGGGGGCATCCTGCTCTGGGTAGCTTCGAACATGATCAAAGTGGCCGAAATCAAGCATGTGCTGGCCACTACGAAATTCCACGCTGGACTTATGATTTACACGGCCGTTATGGTCCCCATGACCGATTTCCTTACGGGCGTGCTGTCGGCGCTGGCTATTTACGCGGTGCTGCGGAGGTTCTTCGAGCCGGCATCCGAGCAGCCGGGCCAATCGGAAGAAGCCGTCCAGTTGGCCGCCTGAGGGGGCGTTGCATGGCGATCTTCGAACGAATTGTCATCGCTTCCAACAGGGCTGGCGAGAATCCGGGGCTGGAGCGCGCGGCCCAACAGTTTCACGCGCTCCAAGGGCCTGGAAACATCCGCACAGTGCACGTCGCGGGCGCTCATTCCGGGCGCGAGACGCTGGACTCTGTGCTAACGGCCGCGTCCAGTCACGGCGCGGACTTGCTGATTGCCGGCGGCCGTTCTCACGTCTTCGCCTCACGGGCGGCGATGCTGTCGCCCTGCTCGGTTCTGATGGTCCCTGACGGCTCGGCTGTACAGATGAACCGGATCCTGGTGCCGGTGGACTTTTCCCATCACTCGCAGCATGCGTTGCGGACGGGCGCCGGCCTGGCCGCTCAATCAGGCGGCGAAGCGCTGTGCCTGTTCATCGAATCGGAGGACGCGCCATGGCACCTGCAGCCCGACGTACATGCCGAACACGCCCATAAGCTGGCCAGCCTGCAGGAGTTCGCTCATGGCACGGTGGGGTCGCGCCCGTCCCTACGATGCATCGCCGAGCCGGTGGAGCATTCCTCCGCCATCCTGAAACGGGTGAGGGCGTTCTCCCTGCCTCATGCGATTGAAGGCGCCGACGTCGCCGCCACGATCGTGCATGTGGCTGAGAGAGAAGAAAGCGGCCTCATCGTGATTGGAACAAGGGGCCGGTCCCGGTCAGCGGCGGTTCTGCTTGGATCGGTGACGGAGAAAGTGATCCAGTTTGCCCACTGCCCCGTGCTGGCGGTACGGATACACGGGGCGAATCTGGGGCTGCTTGACGTGCTGCTGGGTCATGCCAAGGCGCCGGCAGTGGCATGATTCAAAACCCAACCACTGAGGAGGTGTACGTTGAAAAAGCGATACGGTCTGGACGCGATTTCTTATCTCACTGACATCCTGCATGAGGAACACAATGGCGCCGCGCCCAGCTTCAAGGATCCCTGGTGGAACGACAAGGCGCCAGCGCAAAACACCCGCGAGCCTGAAGCCAACAGGAAGAAGAGCCGTCAACCGGCCAAGCCCGCTCCGCAAAGGATCGTTCCCGCCTAACGCGGTTGCCGGTTCTGCCAGCCTGTCATCATCTGCAGGAACTTCTTGCGCTGTTCCTCGTTGAGAATCTGAAGGATGCGGGTCTTTCCGGAGGCCCGCACCTCATTCATCTGCTCGGTGATGGTCTGGTAGTACATCACAAAGTCGTTAAGAACCACTTCCATTTCGCGCGTCTGTTCAGGCGTGAGATTCAGTTCCTGCCGGAACCGTTCCAGAGAGATCTGCTTGCCGCCTTCATTCCAATAGGCCACCGGCTTGCGGTAGGCGGCTGAAAAGCCAAGCCTCATCGTAAGCGCGCCGGCAGTGGCTCCGCAAAGAAAGACGAGCAGAAGGATACACAGGATGCGGGGATTCTGCCACGTCATCCTGTGATCTGACATGGTTGTCTTATTCCCCCTGGTAGGTCGCGAACTGGACGAAGACAATATTGCGGTCGTCTTCGGCATTCACCAGTTGCGGCGATGGCGGCAGCTCTTCGGCCAGAATCTGTTCGGGCGCCGACGCAGCCACCGTCCCCATCTCGTCCTTGGGGCTGGTGAACAGGAACACGCCCAGCAGCAGCGTGAGCGCCGCGGTGGCGTACATCAGTCTGCGCGCAAACAACGGTTCCAGGAACACACTCCAGATTGAGCTGCCTCGCTGTTGATCCACACGTTCCATGACACGGGCGTAAAAGCCCGGAGGCGGTTCCAAGTCGGCCGGAGCACGAAGCTCGCGGATCAGCTTGGCATCCGCTTCGAACAGGTTGACAATCTGGCGGCATTCAGCACATTCATCCAGATGCCGCAGAAACCCGGCTTCCGCCTTTCCGGCGAGATAGCCTTCCAAACCTTCCCGAATGGGCGGGTGCATATTCTTCCCTCGTGATTCAAACTACCGGGCGCGGATCTTTGTTGCCGTCCGCTTTTTCCGTTGACTATCACCTCCGCCGCGTTTTGCGGCGGGCACCGTTCCTCCCGCCACAAAACGGCTGGCGGGATGGCCGCATTCACTCACAAGAACTACACTATATCTCATTTCGAGCGCTCACAGATTGCTTACCTTACACCGGGGCCGACCGTCCCTGGCGGAACAATCGCTCTGCTGCCTTCATCAGCTTCTGCCGGGCACGGAACAGTTTCACCTTGATGGTGTTCTCGTTCATTCCGGTCATTTTCGCCAATTCTTCTACTGAGTGGCCTTCCACTTCCTTCAGCAGGATCAGCCTGCGATCCTCTTCGGATACCTTCTCCAGCAGCTTGGTGGCAAGGTCATGCCGGGCCAAGGCGACATCCACTCCTGGAGCCGAATCAGTCACCGCCTCATTGTTTTCCATGCGCCGTGTGTCTTCTTCGGAAAAATCGCTCTCATAGACCAGCTTGCGGACCCGTTTCTTCCGCAAATAGTCGTAGCACTCGTTGACGGTGATCTTGTAGATCCAGGTCAGCAGGGAACTCCGGTTGTCGAAATTGCCGATGGAAAAGTAGACCTTGGCGAACACCTGCTGCGCGATATCCTCGGCATCGTTGCGGTTGCGCAGAATGCCGTAGATGATGGAGTACACCTTCGCCTGGTAGCGTTCCACGATCTCGCGGAACGCCATTTCGTCGCGCTCCTGGACTCGTTTCACCAGAAGAGCTTCTTCTGTGTAGCGACTCTCCACGCTCGCCTTCGTCCGCGGTTTCGCGCCGGCGGCCGGAATCGGAAATACGCTGGTCAGCCCACTCATGCCCTAACCGACGCACGCGGCCGGGTTTGGGTTTCATTTCCGGGCGAGAACACCGTCTCCGGCCCTTAGCGGACCCTCATCATAACATAGTGTCCGCCAGCCGCATCCCCGGGACCACTGGCCGCATCTGTAGCAGTGTGGCAACCCCTTGCCGAACGTTCTCTTTTTGGTATAGTTTAAAGGAAGGAGCTTTGCAAGATGATTCAGCTTACGCCACAGGCGATTGTAAAAGTGAGAGAGATCCTGGAGACGCAGGAGCCCAAACCGGCGGGCCTCCGTATCGCCGTGGTCGGCGGCGGCTGCTCGGGATTCAGCTACTCCATGGCCTTTGAGAACACCCCCAACATGCTCGACAAGAGCTACAACTATGACGGGCTGAAGGTGTTCGTCGATCAGGCCAGCCTGCTCTACCTCGACGGCGCTGAAGTGGACTACGTCGAGACCCTGGAGGGTTCGGGGTTCAAGTTCAACAACCCGAATGTGAAGAGCACCTGCGGGTGCGGCAGCTCGTTCAGCGCCTGATCTGCCCTCATCCCCCTTTTCGTTTCCATCGGGCCGCGGGTTTCGCCGACCAGCGGCCCGTTCGCTTTTTGTTCAGTCTCCTCGAAAGTACGGCAGGCAAGCCGCCGCGATCCGCTCGATATGGCGGTGATCGGTGCCGCTGCATCCCCCCAGCACGTTGACGCTCCTCAGACCACCCTGCAACAGAGCGGCGTGCTCCCGTCCGAATACCTCCGGATCGCCCGCATCCAGCTCCGGCGCCTCATTCAATTCGGCATGGCTCATGCGCGACGCGTTCGCGCGGAGACCGCCGATACGCTCCATCCATTGTTTTCCGCCTCCAAGAGCTGCTTCAAAGTGGGTGGGATGGGCGCAGTTGATCATGAAGTACGCCGGATACCCACCGGTAGCGTCATCCACCTGGCCAATCGCCTCGCCCAACGCTTGCCCGGTGGGCAGACGCCCATCGGTTTCCACCGTGAAGGAAACCACTGCCGGCAGCGAGGCGCGGCGTGCGGCCTGCACAAGTCCCACAGCCTCCTCGGTGTAGTTCATCGTCATCGCGGTGACCATGTCAGCCGCACACCCGGCGAAGGTCTCAATCTGCGGGCGGTGGTATTCCATCGCCTCTTCGGCGGACATGGCCGCAGCGGGAACATATCCGTCACCACGTGGGCCGACGCACCCGCTGATCACCACCGGCGTTTCCGGCGTCTCGAACTCCTCCCGCAGATCTTCGAGTAGCCGGATCGCCTTTCGATTCGCTTCGGCGAGAGGGTCCGCGCCGTAGCCGAGCCGTGCCGCCCAATCCGGGTTGGCCCTCCACGTCGCCGATTCCAGGATGAGGCCAGCGCCGAACTTCACCGCAAGTTTGGCGTACGTGCGGAAGTACTTCCGTAGAATGCCCTCACCTTCCAGCGTCCTCAGCAGGTGAAAGGCGGCAAACAGGGGCAGGTCCTGCCCCTCGTGGAAGATCAGCGTAGTCTCTATGCCTCCGTCGGTCAGAAAGAATCCGCCGCGCAGTTGCGGCAGCATGTTTCGATAGTTCGCCATGGCATCCTCCTCTTATTGCGCGTCTTATTGCGCGTCCACCAGGTGGCCGGAAAACAGAACGAAACAACTGGCGTGTTGCGTCGCAAACGCAGCCAGCCGCAATCGGGCCGTGATGCTCTGCAGCGGCCGGTAATAGGTACGGCCATAGGTAAAGGCGGCCATACGCGTGAATCCGTTTTCCGTCCCTTGCGTGGAAAGTGGAAGAAAACGAAGCGATTGTCCCAGGGTGTTTCCGATTGCCAGTGAAGCAAGGCCATCGCCGGAGGCGCGTGTACAGGTGGCCGACGCCTCTTCGAGCACGAGGAACTTCCCCTGCGGAGGACCCGGCCGGCTTGCTCCGTCCGGACCGGTGAAAGAACATAGTCCGGTCGCATCGGAACCGCCGGGCACGACGCCAACAGTGCATGAGCCGTGCAACGACGCGCGGGCATCGCGGTCCACCTCCCTTACCGGCTGCGCGAACGTCTGGCCGTGAGCCAGCGGAATCGCCGCAGCCAAAACAAGCGTTGTGGGAAAGAGTCTCATTGTCATCTCCTGATTTGAATTTGAAACCAACGAAGCGGTCTATTCCTCTTGGGCCCACTTCAGGCCCGTATGCAGCGGGATGTTCTGCCGGAGCGAATGGTCGTAGACGGTGAGTCCCCGCCGATGCATCACAAACACAGAGATCTCGAACTCGTCGGCCACCGAGGTGTCTCCCCTGCCATTCCGCGAAGTGCGGGGATTGGAGGGTTCGGGCCCGCTGGCATTCGGATGAACGTGAAATATGGCGAAAGTCCTGGCCTCTCCCGGCCCGGCGATCGCCACCTCCAGATGACCTGGGCTGTGGCCTGCGGACACCGGCACGATCCTATAATCGTTGGCGTCGCCGTCGAGCCGGAAGCCGGCCTCAAATCCGCTGGTTCCGACCAGCGACCGCGCCCAGGCTGCTCTCATGGCCTCCCGGATGTCCTTCTGTTGAGACAATTTCAGCCAGTGTTCCCTGGCCCGTTGTTCGGTCCACCCGGCGTCAAACCAGCAGACCGCGGTGAGCGGCAGCAATAAGAGAGTGGCGATTGATCGGGTTAACATGGAACCTCCCGTGACAGCGGGCGCCCTGCCGCCTGGACCGGGCACCCGAGTCCGCCTACCGGCTGGCCTTTCTGAGGGTGATCGTGATCCGCAGATTCACACCCCCGGTCTTGTTAAAGCCCAGGAACTCCTGCCGCTGCTCGCCAACGTAGCCCGCGTAGGGGCCCGTGCCGCCGATGACCGTACGCATCGCCACGCCGTTGCCCTCGGTGCCGGCCGTCACGATCGATTGTTTGTCGTCCGGTAGCAGCAAGATCTGGTCGGTGAGCAGGGCCAGCGGCGTCTTGTCCAGTTCGCTGCCGCGGACCAGGAAAACCCCCTTGCAGAACCACCGGCCCATGGAGCCAGGAGCGTTGGGGTCGAACTCGTGGCCCGCGCCGGGAATCGTGCCCGCCGGATAGATGTTGCCCTCGGTGACGAAGAAGGAGCCACGCAGCGGATCCTCGCCGGGAGCCGTCCGGTGCTCCACATAGCGGCCCATGTCCTCGGACACGTCCACCATGAACTCAATCTTTTCCTGGTTCATTCCGAATTGAGCGCTAGCGGGTAGCGCCGCGCCAACCAACATCGCCAAAGTGACGCCGGCGAGCGCGAAAGTCTGTTTGCGTTTCATTGTTTTCTCCTCAACTGTGTGATCCGGAAGCCCGCGGCGGCGCCGTCGGCTTCCACCAGAGGAGCGCGGGACGGAAGCGGCGTTCAGGCCGTAAATCCAGGTTTGTAACGGGTAAACGGGTGAATGGAACAGGTCTTTTTTCGCACCCGTGAGCCGCGAGGGACCCCGTTTACGCGTAACAAAAGGTATGGAACTGGAACAGACAGCAATCCGGAACCATCTGCGCCGGATTGTGGCAAGTCCGGAGTTTGCGGCGGTCCCGCGCCTGCAGCGCTTCCTCTCCTTCGTTGTGGAAGCTTCGCTCGAAGGCAGGGCTGGCGAGATCAAAGAGACGCTGGTTGCCGTAGAGGTCTACGGGCGGCCGCCCGGCTACAACCCACAGTTGGACGCGCGGGTGCGTGTGGAAGCGGGCCGCCTGCGGGTCCGCCTGAGCCAATATTACGGGGGCTCCGGACGCGAAGATGACGTGCTCATCAGCCTGCCCAAGGGAACCTACGCCCCATCTTTCGAACGGCGCGCCACAACCAGCCAGCCGGCCCCGTGTCCGCCATCGCCGCGCCCTGGCGGCACCCTGCTGTTCGCTGGTCTCACCGCTCTTGTGCTGGCAGGCTGCTGGGCCTGGTTGGCGCCAGGGACCGCAATGGGGCGAGCGGCGCTGCCCGACGCCGATCCGGCGTCGCTGGAGACGTACTTCCATGCACGCCAGTTACTGAAACAGCCGCGCTACTCTCTCAGCATCGACGGAGGGGTCCCCGCCAGTGTGATCGAGTCCGTGCGCCTATTGGAAGACGTAACGCGCCGCAGCCCGCGATTCGCCCGGGGATGGGCAAGCCTGGCTGAGGCGAATGAATTCGCCTGGGAGTTGGACAAGAACCGTCCGGTGAAGCGGCTGTTGACGGCGCGGGAGGCGGCCCGGCGCGCCGTTGAACTCGATCCCCGGCTGCCCGAGGCCTGGACCGTCCTCGCATCGCTGCACTTCTATCGGGAGTTCGATCTCGCCGCCGCCGAAGCAGCCTGCCGCCGCGCCATCGAACTTAACCCGAGGGATACGCTGGCTCACCGCCGCTATCTGGATCTGCTGCGGATTCAGGGACGCACGGCGGAAGGACTGTCGCACGCCGCCGCCGCAATGCGCCTCGATCCCGTGTCGGTCACCCTCCGAGTCCGCCGGGCCATGCTGCTCTACGATTCCGCCCGGTACCATGAGGCAGCCGAAGAGGCGGCCCGCGCCGCGGCGTTGAATCCCACCAGGCAACAACCGCTTCATAGCATGGCGCAATGGGTGCAGGCCGCAAGCCACCAGCAGATGGGGCGATTCGACAGGGCCGAAGAGTTGTTCCGGGCCGCATTGCGGGACGAACCGAACGACACCTGGAACGGTCCTTCGTTGGGCTACCTGCTGGCGGTCACCGGCCGGAAGGCGGAGGCGGAATCCATCGCCGCCGGCCTGGCGAAACGGATGCGCGAGGGCAAGTCCCTGCACTCGAATCTCGCCCTGGTCTATGCCGGCTTGGGCCGCGACGCCGAAGCGATGCGGTTACTGGATGACGGCTTTCGCGAAAGGGATGCCGGCGTACTCTATGCAAGGATCGACAAACGTTTCGAGAGACTGCGGTCAACCGGCCGGTTTCTGACGTTTCAGGAACAAGTGGAGCGCACCTATCTGGACGGGCAGCGACCTGAGAAGCGAGAATTCCGGCACGTCTCTCTTGCCCGGCGGACACACCTCTGGTACTAAGAATGGTTCCGTACCGTGCGGTACCGGCGTCCGTTAGCCATGTCCCGGCTCTGGCGTCATTCTTGGACCATGAAATCGACACTCCTTGTCGCCCTGGCAGCATCGGCGATGGCGGTTCAAGCGGCTCCGTTCTTTTACACCTTCTACGACCCCTACGGCGGCCCCAATCCAGGCGCGGCCGGCAACAACGGCGATGTGATCGGCGCCCTCCGCCGCTTCGACATCGAAAAGGTCGCCATCACCGGTGACGGCGGGCAGGTTCATATCGCCGTCTTCATGAACTACGGCCAGGAGGGGGGCGACACGAGCCTCGGCGGCATCAACGTGGGCTACGGCTTCCCGGTGCTGCACCCTGGCGACCTCATGTTCACCTCCGGCGCCAGTCACTGGGCGATCTCGCTGATCGACCATGGCGGGCTGACGGCCGGGAACCTGTTCGAAGTCACTGGTTTCCTGAAGGCCTACGAAGTCCTCGGCAACCCGCCCGGAAACTTCCGGCCCAACGCCGATGTCTGGGGCGACGGTAACGGCGCCAACAAGACCGGCGATGGCGCACTTACCACGGCGGCGACCACCGGCAGCCAGATCCGGGTGGACGTGGAACTCACCACCTCGAACGCAGCGTTCCTCCATGCGCTCTCCACCGGCGATTTTGAGTTGATGTTCGCAGCCGCCACCTGCGGCAATGACATCGTGACCGGCGAGGGCGGCTCGGAGGTGCCTGAGCCAATGACCTCGCTGCTGATCGGCGCCGGCCTGGCGGGATTGGGCCTTCTACGCCGCCGCACCTGAGCCCTGCGTTCTCTGTATTCCTGCATTCCTGTCTTCCCTCTTCACAGAGGACCGGATCCTGGCGGTATCCGGTCCTCTCTTTTTTTTGTGAAATACCCCCAAGGTCAGAATTGAACCACCAGCTTGACGCCCGGAACGGCTTCGCCAGCCGAGTCTACGCCGATGCTCGGTTGAATCCCCACTTTCACCCTGATGCCGCGGCGCTTGAATTCCGCTTCCAAAGCCACGCTCACTTCGGTGCCGAACTTGCCGATCAGTTTGTCCGGCGTGCTGTGGTCGAATTCCACTTTGGCCGCCGCCTTTACGGTGATGGAGATCCTGCTGGCGCCCCACAGCCTCTTCTTTTCGATTTCGCCTTTAAGGACGGTGATTTCGGCGGACACTTCCTCCAGTCCATTGGGCCCCACGGCGATGGTGATCGACGGGCTTGGTGGAAGCTTGTAGCCTTTGGCGTCCCACACTTCCAGTTCCACCGTGAGTTCGACGGTGCGGCCGGCGCGGTGCTTGTCGCGTTCGCCCTTGGCGAAGGGATCGATCACCACCTGGGCCTGCGGCCCCTCTTCGGGTTCGCCTGGCCCCGGCACGGCTCGTGGCGAAACGAACCCGGTCCCCGGATACAGCGGCTTGGGGGCGACGTCCTGGGCGGTTACGGTGATGACGTTTTGGATGATGGGCGCGACCTGGTAAGGCAGGTGTCCCCGGATCGCCTGTTCCCGCACGCCGAAGTCAACGAGCCGGAACTTCACGTCAATCAGATGATCGATCATCCTCTCGATTTCCGCTTCGAAGGCCTTGCGGTCCCGTAGCAGGTGGCTGCCCGCCAGGCATCCGACAACGGTGATATGCGACTCCTTTACAAGGTCCATGGCGCGGAACTGGCGCGCCAGTCGCACGAGCTTAAATTCGGATGAGCCGAACGACTCGCCGGGGAAAAGGGTTTCTGTTGCAATCGCCATGCCCTGATAGCGGATTCCGGAGGGAAAGTCTGTCTGTCCTGCCTTTTTTCGCTAAAGTATCGCCATGCACCTGTCAGCCGATCTTCTCCGCACCCATCTTGCGTACACCGCCTGGGCTTCCAAGCGCCTGGTAGAGGCGGCGTCTGTCCTGAGCGAAGCCGAATTGACGCGGGACTTCGCCACCTCCGAACACAGCGTCCTGGGTACACTGGTACACGTGTTTGCGGCCGACCGAATTTGGCTGGCCCGCATTCAAGGCCACGCGCCGGCGCGGTTCATAAACCCCGAAGCCGACATGCATCTCAGTGTGCTGCGCGACGACTGGCCCACTCTCCTTGCCAACTGGCAGCACTACGCCGCGGCCTTGAATGACACCGATACCGGGCAGGTGATCTCCTACAAGGACCTGAAGGGCAACGCATATCAATCGCCGCTATGGCAGATCGTTCTGCACGTGGTGAATCACGCAACGCATCATCGCGGACAGGCCTCGGGGATGATCCGCGCTATGGGGCACACACCGCCGCCGCTTGACCTGATTGCGTACTATCGCCAACCTGGAAACGCGCATCCGTGATGCCGGCGCGGAAGAACTCGAAGTAGCGATCGGTGTCTGGCCGCCAGCCCACGGCGATGCGTGTGGGAATGGTGTAGGGACCAAACTTCCGGTCCTCTCCCAGGTAGCCGCCGAATCCGATTTCTTCGTACCCGCCGTTGCCGGTTTCCAAGTTGCCCCAACGGTTGATGGCCACCTGCTCGAGTGCGCCGCCGGCAGCCAGTTTGACGGTGACGGTGAAACAGTGGGCGCCGGATTCGAACCTTGCCTCGGCGTGGTCCGGGTCCAACTGCTGCCACTGGACGCCGCAGCGCGGCAGCAGCGACCCGGGCACAAGGAATGATTCCACCACCATCCGGCCCAGCGCCGAACGCGAGATGTCGGGGCCTGACGCCCGCGCCACGGGAATCATCCCCAGCAGCCGCCATTCCATCGCGCCCTTTCCGTCCATGTAACGATCGCTGCCGCGGATCGGCAGCCACTTTCCCACCGCGGCTTTGAAAACGAATCCGCTGCCGGGCGTAAGGATCTCGTGCGCACGCATGGGCATCCACCGTCCACCGCGGGAGAGCCGCATCTCTCCCGTCATTTCGATCTCCACTGTCCGCGGCAGGGGCGCGCCCACTTCGATGGAGTGTGTAAAGTAGCGCTGTACCCGATCCGGCAATCCTTGGATCATCGTGAGGTCGAAATCCATTCTTCTGGCTCCTTCAGTGCGAATCGTGGCAGAGGTCGCACTTGTTCGATGCTTTGTACCTGTCGTGGCAGGCCATGCACTCGGACATGAAGATCGACTTTTCCAGTCCAATCGCGTCTCTCTCGGCAACCGGTCCGTGACAGACGCCGCAATCGACCTTCGCCTGCCGGAAGTGGACTTCGTGAGAAAAATAGACGGTCTTGGGCAGTTTGTAGACTCGCACCCACGGCACGCGCTGTTTGTCGCGGGCGAAGGCGGCCAGTTTCTGAATCGCGGCGCTGTCCTTGCGGATAGACATGTGGCAGCCCATGCATACGGCCTCGGAGGGAATGCCGGCATGATCGCCGGGCGCCTTGATCGTGTGGCAATCGGTGCAGCCGAGCGCGGCGGTGGCATGCGTCCTATGGCTGAACGGCAAGGGCTGTTCGGGCGGGGGCTTGGGCTTGAACTGCTTCACCGGGGGCGGTGCCTGCTGCGCCCAGAGCGCCACGCAAAGGCAAGGCAGAATCAATCTGGTCCACATCCGGCTCATTCTTATGCTCTCATCCTTTGGGCAGAGCGAACGCGACAAAATCGCCGATCCGGTAGGGCCCTTCGCCCGCCGGTTCCTCGGGATTCAGATCGTCGCTGACCGGCACCACCACAAACTGACGGCCGGCGGCCATGTAGGTGCTCGGAGTGGCGAAGGCGCCCCCACCCAGATAGGTTTCCCACAGCAGCCTGCCGCTGCGGGAGTCGTAGGCGCGAAACGCGCTGTCCAGCGTGCCGCCGGCAAACAGGACGCCGCCCCGGGTGGCGATGTTGCCGCCGCGGATATAGGTTCCCGTGCGCGGCACCCCGCGGGCAGACAATTTTTTGAATTCGCCGTGGGGCGTCTGCCAAACGATTTTCGCCTGGTTTAAGTCGATGGCCGAGATCTGCCCCCATGGCGGACGGATGATCGGGTAGCCTTCCTCGTCCACGTTGCGATGATAGCCGCTGAAGTTGAACCGATAGCCCGCGCCGTCAGGGGCTTCGGAAAGCGACGTACTCCAGGGAATCTCGTTGTGGTTGACATAGAGCATGCCGCTGGCGGGATCGAAACTGGCGCCTCCCCAAAGGGCGCCGCCGTGAAAGCCGGGCATTACCAGCAGTTCCTTTCGGCCGGGAGGTGTGAAAATGGGCCCGAACTCGACGTCCTTTGTCTTTGCGAGCACGTGCTCGCGCGCCGCGGCTGAGAGGTTGGTAAGGTCGTCGCGGGAACTGCCCTGGCGTGAGAAAGGCGGCGGTGCGGTGGGAAACGGCTGCGTGGGATAGGTTTTCTCTCCGGGGAGCGTGGATTGCGGGACCGGCCTTTCCTCAATCGGATAAACTGGCTTTCCGGTGGCACGATCGAGCAGGTAGACCCAACCGGTCTTGGAGACCTGCGCCACCACATCCACTTTGCGGCCCTTGAAGTTGATGGTGACCAGCGTGGGCTGGCAGGGGATATCGTAGTCCCACACGTCGTGGTGCACGGTTTGAAAGTGCCACACGCGCTTTCCGGTTTCGGCGTGGAGGGCGATGACGCAGTTGCCGAACAGGTTGGCGCCGGCGCGGTCACCGCCATAAAAGTCGAAGGTAGGAGAACCGGTGGCGACAAACACGAGCTTGCGTTTCTCGTCGACGCTCATGCCACCCCAACAGTTTGCGCCGCCCGCTTTCTTCCATGCCTCGGGCGGCCAGGTGTCGTATCCGAATTCACCTGGGTGGGGAATGGTGTGAAAGATCCAGCGCCGTTTGCCCGTGCGGACATCGTAGGCCCGGATATGCCCGGGCGCCGCCGGCCTTGGCCCCTCTTCGGTGCGGCTGGCGATCACCAGAACATCGCCGCAGATGGCGCCGGGTGTGGTGGACGCCAGTGAAAGGCCAGTCATGTCCCGATCCACGTCCTTTTCCACGTTGATGGCGCCGCCCTCACCGAACGATTCCACCACTTTGCCGGTGGCGGCATCGAGACACCAGATGCGATTCTGCACGGGCACGAACAGGCGCTTCTGCCGGCCGTCGGACCAATACGTGGATCCGCGCGAAACGCCGGCTGCGCGGCGGCCGCTTGCTGCCGCATTGGCTGGCGAATGGGTCCAGAGCAGCTTCCCTGTGGCGGGGTCAAGCGCCTGAATCACCAGGTCGGCCCCGACGATGTACATTACGCCATCCACCACCAGCGGCGTGCATTCCACCGATCCGCGGTACCGCGAACCGGGCGCCGCGCTGTGGTGCACCCAGGCCACTTCCAACTTCGCGACGTTGGCGGCCGTGATCTGATCGAGCGGAGAGTAGTGAGTGGCGCCCTGATCGCCGCCATAGTAGTTCCACCCCTCAGCCCCGGTAGCGGCTGGAGACGCAGCCGCGGCGGCGGCGCTGGCAAGGGTCCGGGCAAACGTACGGCGATCGATCGATTCCATAGATTCCTTTGCAGTCTATGCCCTTGAGGAGAACGCGGTCAACCGGTTACCGCACCCCTGTCGCGATTCGCGATTGGAATTCCGATTGCACCTCTATTTCTGGAGGGCATACCCCATGGATTTCCGCGCGTTCACCGCAATGATCGCCGCGGCGGCCTTATTGGGGAACACGATGGCGTGCTCCTCACGGTCCGCCCGCGCCCCCGCCGCACCGCTTCCCCCGGCGGTAATGGATCCGCTGCTGGAGGCGATCGATAAACCCTACGTCGAGTTGTTCGAAACGGCAGCCCGCCTGGAGTTCAGCAAGACCCAGATCGCCCGGATGCGGGAACACCAGAGGCAGTCCAAGGAATATTGTACGGGCGGTTTCAAGGACCGCACCAAAGCGCTGGACTCGGAGCTGCGTAAGTCACAGGATGAGTTGCAGAAGCGCACGAAGACGATCAGCGATGCCGACCGCCGGACGCTCCACTGCCGGATCCAGAATCTGCAGATCGAAAGGCGCGAGGCCCAACTGCTGGCTGAACACGGCATCCCCGTTGCCTATCAGAACCGGTTGGCGAAACTGGACCTGATCGAGCAATGGCCCGCCCAACTGCAGCAGATTCAGGAAGAGCTGCGCACGGGCGTCTATTCCAGCCGCAAGTTCGGCGATGTAAAGGACATCGGTTTCCGCGACGTCGGCCGCGGCCAGGAAAACGACGTGAAGCTGGGCAAGGAAACCATCGATGAGATGAAGATGCAGGGCATGATCCCGCCCGAGGTGGATAACGAGGTGGTGCGGGAGTATGTCTCGGAGATGGCGCGCCGGATCGCCGCGAAGTCAGACTTGAAGGTGCCGGTGAAGGTGGTGGTGCTGAATTCGCAGGAGGTGAACGCCTTCGCGCTGCCCGGCGGATTCCTGTATGTGCAGCGCGGGCTGATTGAAGCAGCCGAAGATGACGCGCAGCTTGCCGGTGTGATCGCCCACGAGATTTCGCATGCCGCGGCGCGCCACGGCCATCAATTGATGCGCAAAGCTACCATCGCGTCCATTATTTACCAGGCCGCGCAGGTGGCGGCGATCATCATGACCGGCGGCGCGGTGGGCCTCGGCGCCTACTATGCGCTGCAGTATGGCTTCTACGGATTGGGCCTGCTGTTGAGTCTGGATATCCTGGGAGTCAGCCGCGACTTCGAGCGCGAGGCCGACCAGTTAGGCATTCAGTACACCTGGAACGCCGGATATGACCCTTCGGGCTTCATCCGCTTCTTTGACCTGATGGCCACAAAGGAAGGCTATGTCAACGGGCTGAGCTGGTTCCGCACCCATCCGCCGTTCTACGAGAGGATGGTGGATGCGCAGCGCGAACTGCATTATCTGCCGAAGAAGGACAACCTGATCGTCCGCTCCACTCAGTTCGACCGCATGAAACAGGAATTGGCGAAGGTAACAAAGCGGGCCAAGGAGGACGAGAAAGACAAACCCACGCTGTTGGGCCGTGAAAAGGACTGCCCGCCGCCGAAAAAGCTGGACTACAAACCGGGCGATCCGATCGAAAAGATCTGCGCGCCGCTGGCGGCCGCCTCGGCAAGATGACTTAGCCTTTGCGGTAGACGTGCCGGTGCACAACGTTGCCGTGGACATCGCGGTGTTCAAACACCAGGTTGTTTTCCGCATCGGCCGGATTGAGTTGCACGGAGACGAATCCACCCTTAATCCGCAGGAACCTGTGATACTGCTTGTCCTCGCCGCGGCTGGGCGGTACGGCGTGTTCGTCGCTGGCCGGGCCGCAGCCCCATTCATGCAGACCCGTGGCGGGGTCCACGGAATGGTATTGCCAATGGCGGTCGCCATTCATCACAATGACGCGGCCGGGCACGTTATCCTTCAGCCACTGGCGGAATTCGCGGCCTTCATGGGCGAAGGCGGGATTGGCATGATTGTCGTTCTTGCGGGCGTGATCGGGCCCTACGATCGGATTGGGATTGATCATCAGCTTCCAGGTGGCGTCGCTGTTGGTCATCGTGTCCTTGAGCCACTTCTTCTGTTCAGCGCCCCAGATGGTCTTGTTGGGGCCGTCGGGGTCGGTGTTGGGTGAACGGTAGTCGCGCGAATCGGGCAGCCATATTTCCAGTTCGCGGCCCCAGCGGAAGCGCCGGAACATCGGCTGGCCCTTGAGGGGCGAAGGCGTCTGCTCGCGGAAAATCGTGGCGCCTTCCTCATAGTTAAAAGGGGCCTGTTTGGCCACGGCGCGGCCGGGCCAGGAATCGTCGCTGTAGACGTCGTGATCATCCTTCTGCCAATAGCCTGGTACGGTGCGAAGGCAGTTCACCAGCGTGGGCAGGCTGTACATACGCTGCCAGTGGTAGCGCGCCACGGTGATACTGTTGGCGATGGGGTCTTCCGAATCGTAGTAGACATTGTCGCCGCAGGAGAGAAGGAATTGGGGCGCCAGTTTCTGGATGGCTTCATAGATGTGATAACCGTCGGGACGGTCCTGCCGGCAATAGATCTGGCAGCTTGAGAGCGCGAAGTGGACCGCGGCAGCCTCGTTGGCGGCCGGCGCGGTGCGAAAGGCGCCGGTGAGAGCGCCTTCCCTGCTCTTGCTGGAAGAACGGGTTTCAACGGCAAACCGATAGGGGGTGGAAGGCAACAACCCCTCAAGGCGAAACATGTGGGAAAAGTCGGTCTGCGCCCCAATTTCCACCCACCGGGTGGTGATCTTGCGACCGCGGCCCGTGCCCGGTTCGGCAATCACACGCATGGCGCCCGGCGCACCCGGGGCGGCGCCCTCCAACTTGTGCACGTCGTCGCCAGGTTTCAACACCGAGGCGTTGGGGGCATGCCCGCGGCGGCGGATTCCGTCGTCCAGGCGCGTAACCGCCAGTGTGTGACGGGCCCAGATTACCGCGCCGTTGGGCGTGATCTCGCCGATCTTGACGCCCGTTGCCTGTTGGATGCCAGGCGCCTGTTTGCCCCACAGGGAGGCGCTGGCCAGCGTGGCGGCCAGGATTTCGCGGCGCGTGAGGCGCACGCCCCGGTCGCGTTGTTCAGTGTTCGGAATGAATGCGGAGATCATAGTGCTTCCGGCTCGATTATAAGTGATTCTCCCGGAGTCCGCTGCCTCAGTTCACTTCAAGTTCCGCCCGGCCGGGCAGCGGCGGGAACCGGGCGTGGGGCTCGGCCTGATACCAATACACCACTGAGGCGATGTCATCCTGCAGGGGCAGATACTCGCGCACGGAATTGGCCTTCCAGCCCAGCGCCTGAATGGTGACGCGCAGGTCCTGCCTGAACCGGATGGGGTCCACGATGTGCCAACGGTACATGCCGAAGCGCTGTTGTGAGGCGTAAAGGCCATCGGGCCGGATTACCTGGTGCAGGCCGGCATAGGCGGTGCTGAACTCCTGATACTGCCGTGTCTTTTTATTCTCGAAGTTATACGAACCGCAGAAGTAATCCTCGGTTCCGGTTCCGGCGATGGTGGGGAACTCCTTGTCGCCATCCAGATAAAACTTGATTTCGCCCTCGCCCCACCACCCACGGTTTCGCACGCCCCATGCAAGATAGGTGCCCACATATTGACCCGCGCCTTGGATGCCGTCCACAAGCGTATAGACCTGCTTGAAGGGAAGCGGGTTCGCCCGCCGGAACTGCGCGTGAAAGTAGGCCGCATCGGCGGTTGGTTTCGCCGTGGTGTAGTCGATCTGATAATACAACACCATGTCCTTGTCATCCAGGTTCTGCATGGTGATCTTCGCTTTGCGCCGGAACGGCATCAGCCAGTAGGAGTTAAACGCGCTGCCGGGGTTTACGGTGATGGCCAGCGAGTTGAGCGGCGCAAACTCACCCCAGCCCATTCCGAAGAAGTCGCCTACGGGCGCCTCCACGGACGGTTCGGTTTCGCCATCCCAGTACATGCGCAGAATCGAGCAGCGCCAATTGCCGGTGGGCGTCATCCAGATATGCTGGATCGCCCCGGGGCCGTTGATGTCGGCCATCGTAAACGTCGTACCGGCTTTGATCACCACGCTGGGGCTGACCTTCCATCCCTGGCCGAGGTTGCGCGCGGCGATCTTACCGGTGCCTTCGGTGGCCATGCCCGCCCGTCCGCGCTCACCGGTGAAATTCTCCGGACTGATGGAACGCGTTTCCGCATCGGACAACCGGTAAAGATTGTGCAGGCCCGTTTCGAGCCCATCGAACTGCGCGGGAGCATCCGCGCAAGAGAGCAGTGTGACAAGGCAGCAACCAGCGATTCTGTTCCGCATGATGCCCATGCCTGTGGCACGTGAATTGCCACAGCGTTCGAAAGGAGAGAAGCGATGGAAACGAGTGCGCAAAGCGAACGCCGCCGGTTTCTCGGCGCGGCGGGTGCGGGACTGCTGATTCTGAAACCGGCAACGGCCTTCAGCTACGCCGCCAACTCAACAGTGGAAGTAGGCCTGGTGGGCTGCGGGGGAAGGGGAAATTGGATCGCTCCTTTTTTTGCCGAATATGCGGGCGCCCGCGTAGTGGGGGTGGCCGATGTGATCCGCGCGCATCTGGACACCACACGAGAGAAGCTGAAAGTGGAACCCTCAAGGGCCTTCTACGGCCCGGATGCCTATCGCGAACTGGCGCACTCCAAGCTGGACGCCGTGGTGATCGAAACGCCGCCCTACTTCCATCCCGAACAGGCGGTGGCTGCCGTGGAGGCCGGCAGGCACGTGTTCCTGGCCAAACCGGTGGCGGTGGACGTACCGGGCTGCCGCACCATTCTGGAGGCGGGCGAAAAGGCCAGGAAAAAGGGGCTGAGCTTTTTGGTGGACTTCCAGACCCGCGCGCAGCCGGTGTTTCAGGAAGCGGCACAGCGCATATTGCGAGGCGATATCGGCAAACCGGAAATGGCCCAGATTTTCTACTACGCCGGCCGGCCCTCGCCCGACAAATCAAAGCCGGGAATGGACCCGGGCCAGGGGCGGGTGCTCAATTTCTACATGGACCGCACGCTCGGCGGCGACATCATCGTGGAGCAGAACATCCACGTCATCGACGTCGCCAACTGGTATCTGGGCGGCCATCCGGAGAAGGCTTTTGGCGCGGGCGGACGCGCGGACTGGTCTGGCACGCCTTACAATGCCGGCGACGCCTACGACCACTTCGTCATCACCTTCTGGTATCCCGGCGGGGTGGAAGCGAGTTTCACGTCGCATCAACTCACACGATCCTTTGCGGACCTCTGCGTGCGCTGCTTCGGGATTCGCGGCGCGGTGGATTCACACTACGGCGGACTGGTGCGCATCACGGGAGAGAATGCCTGGCTGGGCGCGGAGAGGGACGACACGTTCCGCTCCGGCGCCATCAATAACGTGAAAGCATTTGTCGAAAGCGTGCGCACCGGAAAGCCGCTGAACAATACCGGACCTGCGGTGGAAAGCAATCTGACGGCGATTCTCGGGCGCACGGCCGCCTACCAGCAGCGAATGGTGACCTGGGATGAACTGATGAGGTCGAACGAGCGGCTTTCGGCCGACCTCAAACTGCGATGGTGAGTTGGGTGTAGTGGCGCGGTCAGGGTGATGGGACTGCGCGAAATCACAATCAGACCCGGCGCCGCCACCAGAGCGCCGCCCCGGCCGCCGCCAGCATCATCGACATCGTGGAAGGCTCGGGAACCGGATCTCCCACCGGATCATCGCCCAACGTCTCAATGAACACGTTGTCGAGCCCGGCCACTTCGCTGATGCCGTTGGTGAACTCCGCCAGAATCCAGAACTCGGTGATGTTCTGGAACACGTCCACGAAGTCCTGCATTGTTGCCAGGGAACCTCCGCGGATGCCCTGCAGCCCGACGAACCACTCCGGCCCGGGCTGCATGAGTACCGCCAGGCTCAGCCAGTTGGTTCCGATGGGCGGAATTGGCACATCGTAGATGAGGGTTTTGCCTCCCCCCTTGATCACAAGGTCCGGTCCGTCCCATGTCAGTGGGCTGGCATCGTACAGCAGGTCATAGACCAGTATGCCACCGATCGCCGCACTCAGATTCCCCCGGTAAGCACTGGGGGCAACAAAGAAGGTATCGCCCGGATCCGGATCGGATATCGAAACATAGCCGTCCGGGTTGCCACCGGCGGCGTTGTGATCCAGCGGCAAACCTGACAGAGATACCGGAATACCGGTTGCAAAGGGGTTAGCCGTAAGCCCGGCCCAACCCTCAGCATTGCTGTCAAATGTGTTGTTGCCAATCGTGCCTGCGTGCAGGGACACTCCCGCCGCAAGCAGAATAAGTAGACGCATGGCCCATTTCCTCCGCTGGGTTTAACTATTTTGGATTGACGTGGGTAGTATATCACCCAATGGCAAAACGAAATAGGTAAATTGTGCCGTTTTGTCGGTTTTTTGCCCTAGTAGGCTGGTACGGACGTACTGGCTCAGGGTCTTCGCGGGTACCGATAGTCGCTAGCCGTGGGGGATTTTCCCCACCCATGCGGGGGTTACTTCAGGGGTATCCGGGGAGTCGCGATGATCTCATCCAGCACACGGCCCATGGATCCACTGGGAGCCTCGATATCGAGCATCGTGGCAAGTGTGGGGGCGATGTCATTCACAATGACACGCCGATGATACTGACCAGCCTTTACGCCGGGGCCCATAAAGATTACCGGAACATGGGCGTCATAGCCGAACGGCATACCATGGGACGTGCCGCGCGCCTCAAACAAGTAATAGGGCTCACAAACGACGAGGACGTCGGCTGACCGTTGATAGTGGAACCCGTTCAGGATGCGGCGGTCGATGAGGTCGCCGGCCGCCTGGCCATTGACCAGACGGTAGCGGGAATAGGCGCGGAAGACATGCGGAATGTTGCGAGCCGCTTCGGCAAGAAAATCAGCCACTTCCGGCACGGTGAGATTTTTCTGCGCAATCAGTTCGTGGTTCAGATAAGGCGAGACGCCGCTGCGCCCCACAATCCATCTGCCACCGCCGTACTTGGCCACCAGCGCGGCCTCCAGTTGTGCGACGACGTCGGGAATGCGTCCGCCGGGCATGCGTCGCTGCTGATTCACCTCGGGGACGGGGGCGACGCCGTGATCGGCGGTCATCACCACCAGCACATTGCGCATGCCCACCTGCGTTTCGAGGAAGCGGAAAAAGCCGGCCAGTTGGCGATCGGTGCGGATGGAGATGTCGCGCACGTGCGGAGAATCGGGACCATTGGCATGGCCCACGTAGTCGTTTGAGGAGAGGCTGACAGCCAGGACGTCGGTTCCGGCCCGCTTACCCAATCCTTCACCCACGACGGCGGCTTCGGCGAACTTGAGTACGATGTCATTGCCGTAAGGCGTACTTTCAAGCGAGGTGTAGTAGGCGCTGTCGGCCTTGGCCGCCATCTTTTTGAAGGGGGCGCCGCCGCCTGAGAACGGAGTCCACTCCAGATTCAGGAACTTCTCCACAAAGCGGGTGCGGTTGAAGTCCTGCACCCAGGACGGCAGCTCCTTGAAATAGAATGTGCTGCTGACGAAGTTGCCGCTGCCGGAATCGAACCAGTAGGCGCCGTCGGCCATGTGACCCGCCGGCAGAATGGCGCTGCGATCCTTGACGGAAATACCGACGACCCTGGTATCACGGCCGGCCATCTTAAGTTCGTCGCCCACCGTGCTCACCAGCATGCGGCGGGGGGATGCGGCGCCGCTGCCGCTGCGGCCCGCGCCGCCAAGCATCGTTTCGCTGGCGTCGGAAACGCTGGTCACCTGCTTGCCGGTTTGCCGGTCGAACCACTCATTGCCGACGATGCCGCTTACAGAGGGAGTCGCGCCGCTCATGAAGGTGGAGTGGCCGATGGCCGTTACGGTGGGGAAATGCTCGTAGTAGGCATTGCTCATCACCGCGCCCTCGCGGCTGAGCCGCGAGAGCCCACCGGTATATTGGTCGCGGAACCGCACCAGGTAGTCGTAACGGAACTGGTCGATGCACAAGGCGACAATGAGTTTCGGGCGGCGGGGCGCCGCGGGCTGTTGCGCCTGGAGTCCGCCCAGCGCCAGAAGGATCAGAACAAGGATTCGCATGAAGGTTTAGTCCAGTATAATGGCGCCGGCGCCTTGAATCTGATAGACAGTGAGGCCGGCCTTCACCGACGCGGGATTGAACTTCCGGCCCTGCTCTTCGGCTTCGTGCCGCGCACGGGCAATCGCCTGCTCGCGGGTCAGTTCGAATTTTTGAAGTGCGCCCTCGGCGATCGCGGTCTTTCCCACCGCGTCCTTCGGGAAAACGATCTCCCCGTCGGCGACCTTGATCCGGATCATGCGCCCGGCGCCATCCACCAGGCTGGTCCAGCATCCGGCCATCTGGCAGACTTCGGTGATCCTGCCCTTGACCTGCACAGTCGTGCCGGTGTACCTGCCGGGCGATCGCAGAATGTCGCCAATTGCGGTGGGCGCCTTCAGGGTCAACGGCTTGCCGAGTTTCGTGTCGGCCGATGCCG
>JANRLE010000017.1:0-36568 GCA_033762895.1 Bryobacteraceae bacterium
TATTCGTCGGGACGCGGCGGCAGGTTTCAGCTCTGGGAGACGGGCATCGACGGATTGGACAGCGGCCTGAAACTGCTTGGGGACCACGTTGGCGTTGCCATGCATCCGGCAGTCCGGCCTGGCCAGCCATCCGCGGAACCCGAGGTGGCTTTCGAACATCTGATCCGGCACGACCACATCTGGCGGCTGGATTTGAAAAATCCGGAACCAGCACGCCGGCCGGAGCAGGTGACACGGAGCACGTGGAGCGACCACACTCCGGTGGTGTCTCCTGACGGAACGATGCTTGCATTCAGTTCGGATCAATCCGGCACTTCCGGAGTATGGGTGGCGCCGTCCGATGGGAAGGGGATACCGCAATTGTTGACTCGTACCGAGCGGCCGCACCGGAATGTATGGGCCTCCAGTTGGTCACCCGACGGCAAATCGTTGTCCGTATTTCCGATGGAAAGGAACTCAGAAATCCGGCTCGACGACCGTCACGTTACTCAACTGAGCCTTGATGCGCCGGACGGCGGAACCGAACACTTCCGCTCCCGGGACGGCCGCTCCGTGTTCTTCTTCGCGCCGGCGGACGGCAAGCCCAACCTGTGGGTCCAGGCAGAGGGATCGCAGAGGGCCAGAAGAATCACGCCCGATCGGGCCTCTGCCGCTGCCGAGTCATTCGATGGCAAGACCGTTTATTACACCAAGCACCCGGACTATCCGTACGGGCTATGGAGCATCCCTCTCGGAGGAGGCCCGGAGAAACTTGTGGTCCCTGGAGTACGGACATCGAGTTGGTCAGCGAGCCGCGAAGGGATCTATTTCCTTGACTTCAGCGACGGAAGCCGCAATCGATATCTGCCCAGGGACGTCCTCTTCCACGGCTTCGGAACCGTAGGGACACAAAAGGTTGCGCACCTGGAGTCAGCCGGCGCTGTGAATCTTCTTCCGGGGTTCTCGGTCAGTGCCGACGGGAGGTGGATCTACTGGTCGCAACGGGACTACCTGAACTCGGACATTTCCGCACTGACCGGGTGGTGAACGAATCGGCCAGCGAATCCGGGATCATCGAGCACAGCATTTGGCGTCGTATCACATCGAATTCACTTGATTACTACTGAATGAGCCCGATAGGTCTCACAGTATCCGACCGGCAAACAACGGGTTGGTGGCGAGAGGCCGTGCGGATCACGATCGGCAAGGTTCGCATCGATTCTGAAGTTCACCCAATTAGGCTTCACTTGGCACCTTTTTCGTTCTGATGCTCCGCGGGGCTTTCCATTCACCCACAGTGGCCCTATCCTCAGGATTCGCTTTGGCTGGCAATAAGGCGAAGAGGTTGGGTTTTAGAAAGGTGGGTTTCAAGAAATGACATGGAGTGAGATGAAAGCGTTAACACGAGCCGGAGCTTGCACGTTGACAGGCCACGAATCTGAAACTTTGCCCGCGGCGATGTTGGGCGGGCGTGTTCCGCTCGGCTTGATGGCGGGTATCCTGTGCCTCGCCCTGGCGCCTGAGGCGCTTGCGCAAAAAGTACTGACCGCGGTCGAGACCGACATATTTTCTCCGGCCATGCGTGGTCGTACATCACTTGGAGTGACTCCGGGACATGCACCAATTGACACGATTCGTTCCCTTCTTGCTGGCCAAGCCTCGTTTCGGCGTCCTCTGCCGACCACAGAGCCAACGGTTCGTGCTGCACTGGGAGGCGTCCTCACGCCCGGGTTGCCTCAGAGTTTCTCGCTTCCGGCGGTCGATACCTCGACGATGTTCGATTCCCCGGAGTCTCTTTACCGCATCGAGGTTCCAAGTGGGGCCAAAAGACTACAGGTAGGAATTGTGACAGATGACCCAGCGCACGATGTGGACATTCTGATGAGGGCCGGGCGTGCGCCTGTACTTACCAGCAGTGAAGTGCAAGCCGATGCCGCCGGTTTCTCCGCGTTTGGCTTGGATAGCGCAGTCATCAGCGCGGCTTCGTCGCCACCACTGGCGCCAGGTCCGTACTTTGTAGCTTTACGGCTGGTCAGCCGGAATACTGCGGTCAGCGGCACGATACACGCAAGGCTTTCAGAAGAGACTTTCCGCGGAGTGGAACTGGACGACGACATCCCCCATGGATTCGTGCTTCCTTCCCGTCCGAATGCTACGCTCTACGCGGGCGACTTTGGTTTTAGCATCCTGGTCCCCACTGGGGCAGAGCGGCTACAGGTTCGGATCACAACCGCCCAGACGGCTGACGTGGACCTGTTTGTGCGGAATAACGCGGAGCCGGACCTCTCAGCGGGACGGGTTGTTGCGGACCATCGATCGGAGGGCCTCAGCGGAGATGAAACGATCGTGATCACTCCTTCGTCCATTCCTCCCTTACGGCCCGGCCGGTACTTCATCGCTCTCGGGAACTTGACCCGAAACCAGCGTGCGGATGGTCTGGTGCGAGCGACAGTCACCGGCGGAGTGAGACCACCAGTGGGAGTCCGAACGATCTCCGAGGCAAGTCTGGGTGGCGAAGCTGTTGCTCCCGATTCGTTGGCGATCAGTTTAGGAAACCAACTTGCTGTGCGCGATGAAGTGTCCACTGAGAGGCCATTGCCACTGATCCTCGGCGGCTCATCGCTCCAGGTTGTAGACAGCAGGAACCAGGATGGGTTTGCGCAAATCAAGTCAGCGTCCTCCGCCCGCTTGGGCTGGCTGGTGCCTGACTGGGTCGCGGATGGTCCTGCGACCGTGCGGATTCGCAACGAGGCAACGGTTGTTTCGACCGGAACCGTGATGATCGCGCGGTCCGCACCGGCCCTGTTCTCGGCCGATGGATCCGGCCGCGGTGTGGCTTCTGCCGTAGCAACAAGAACCTCCTCAGACGGCGCAACCACGGAATCGCCCACATTCCGCTGCAGTTCCGGACAATGTTCAGCGGTTCCGTTAGACCTTGGCTCGGAAAACGACCGTGTCATCCTCAAGTTGTCGGCTACTGGTGTCCGGCACGCATCGCGAGTACGGCTCGAGTTTCAGGGCGAGGCCACCGAGGTGATGGGTGTCCAGGCCGATGAAGCGCGTGATGGGGTGGACATCGTCAGCATTGTCGTACCGCGCCGCTTGTTCGGCGCCGGGGTTGTCGATCTCGTATTGCTTGCCGACGATGCGCGTTCCAACACGGTGACGATCAGCGTGGGCGGCCCCGGCGGGCAATTGCCGTCGTCGATCAGGGCAGTATCGCCGAATCGCGTCCCCGTTGGGCGTTCCGCAACCATCCGAATTGATGGTGGCGGGATGGCGGCGGTCACCGCGGTGGAAGTTGAACCATCGGCCGGAATCGTGGTGTCGAACCTCCGCAACTCGGAAACGGCGCTGACGGTAGACCTCCAAGTGTCGCCCGACGCCGAAACGGGTAACCGTCAGTTGTCGGTCATCTCGCTGGCCGGGCGATCAAACCGCGTTTCCTTCCAGGTACTCGAATCGCCACCGCCTGGGCCACCGCAGTTGAGTAATTTTCGCGTGGAGCAGCGCAGAGAGGGTGCCGAATTCGTTCTAATCTATACCGCGGATTTCGTCGACCCCGATGGTGATATGAGCCTCCAGCCGGCGGCCGAGACGACATGCGAAGGCCGGGGCGCGTGGGTATTCAGTAATTCTCCCACTCCAACCCGGAATGACGGCCTGTTCCAGGGAACGATTCGAATCGAAAAGAGGAGAACTGCGGCAGTTCCTGTAGGGCCACCGATCACCCATGCTGTCCGGGTTAGAGATGCGGGCGGAAGATCAAGTAACCTCGTAACGCGAGTCCTCAGTTCCGGGGACTGGTGCAACTGAGAGGCCTATTCGCCACCCCAATAGGCATCATTAGACACTATCAGTCAGTTTCAGGCAAGGTCGGGCTGTTCATTCACCTGCGGCTGCATTATCCTCATGGTTCGTCTTCCGTCACATCGACGAGGAAAAGGCTCCACCAATGATAACCCGCTTCACCTTCCGTCTCCTTCTCTCCCTTTCGATCCTGCAAGGGCAGGAAGACATCCCCATCGCCAACTGGGCAGCGCCGGCGGCCTGGTCGCCCGAGTCCACGGCAAAGGGCCCGCGCGCCGCGGCCATCTCCGGCCCGTTGACCTTCGTCGCCGTCACGCCCTGCCGCGTGGCGGACACCCGCAATTTCACCATGCCATCCGGGTTCGGACAGCCGATCATGGCGGCCGGCGCCATCCGCACCTTCAACATTCCGGGCAACGCGGCCTGCGGGATTCCGGCGTCCGCGCAAGCCTATTCCCTGAACTTCACCGTTGTGCCCAGCGAACCGTTGGGGTACCTGAGCACATGGCCAAATCCCACGCGGCCGGCGGTGGAGGTTTCCACTCTGAATTCGTTCGAAGGGAAGATTGTCGCCAACGCGGCCGTGGTTCCGGCGGGAATCGGGGGCGCCATTGATGTCTTCGTCACCAATCCCACCCATGTGATCATCGACATCAACGGCTACTACGCCGCTACCAACGCTTCCGCCACCGGCACCCTTGTTCTCCCGGCCCAGGGTTGCGCCGCCATCCAGACGGCCATCAACGCCACGCCCGCTGCGGGAGGCATCGTGCAACTTGCCGAAGGCACCTATACCTGCTCCAGCCCGATTGTGATCGATCGCGACAATGTGGTGCTTCGCGGCGCGGGTCCGGGAACGCAGATCGTACTGGCCTCGGGCGCCAACTCACCACTTCTGATCCTGGGCCAGACGACCGCGCAGCCCTCCGTTACGCGCCGCAACATCGTGATCAGCGATCTTACGCTGGACGGCAACCGGACCGCGCAGACGGTGGAATGCAATCAGGGCCCATGCACGGCGGGCAATTTTCTCCGCAACAACTGCATCACGCTACGGCGCGTCAGCGACGTTCGCGTGGAACGCGTGACGGCGTTGCGGGCGCGCTCGGGTGGGCTGGTGACGGAACTGGGTTGCCGCCGCGTGACGGTCCGCGATTTTTCATCCGGTAACAACCACTTTGACGGCCTCGCCGGCTATCAGACCGAGAACAGCCTCTTTTCCGGGCTTCATCTGTTCGATAACCTGGCCGCCGGAATCTCGCTGGACATCGAATTTCACCACAACACCTTCGAAGGCGTGGTAATCACCGGCAGCGGGACGGTGGGCATATTCATGCGGGACTCGCGCAACAACCTGTTCTCCTCGATGCAGATCCGCGGCAGCGTGGAGCATGGCGTCTTCCTGGCGCAGGTGGATAGCGACCCCACCAAACCGGCGCTGGGCAATACGTTCCACGGACTCACCGTGGCAAATTCGGCCCAATCCTGCGTGCGCATCAACAACGCGTCCTGCACCGATAACGTCTTCACAGCCGTGCAATGCGTGAGCAACGGCAGTTGCATCAGCGAGGCGGCAGGAGGGCTGGCCACGCAGGCGGCCGTAAAGTGCAGATAGCGAGTCCCGGCCGTTACCGCAGCCGCCCCGCCTGAAAATTGATCACCGAGTTGAGCGTCAGATAGTCGTACCTGGCCGAAGTATTCCGGATCTCGGCGGCGGTCTTGTTCAACTGCGCCTGGCTCAATTCCACGATGGAGCTAAGTCCCAGGTTGTAGCGCTCCTCGGCCAATTCCAGCGCCAGACTGGCCTGCTTCACCAGTTGGGCGGTCAATTCAATCCGTTCGAAGGCGGTTTTGGCGTTGAGGACCGCAACGGTAACCTCCCGGGCGATCAGGTTTTCCAGTTCCTTCAACCGCTGCTCGATCGCCTGCACGCGCAGATCGGCCTCAGCCTTGCGCGCTTCAAAAAGGCGCCCGTTGAAGATGGGCAGGCTCAGGTTGACGCCCGCGGCGGCGAAGCGGCCTCGCAGACGCTCATCATGGGCGGGCGCCAAGCCGGCGTTGGCCAGCGCGCTGATGGTAGGCAACACCAGTTTGCCCTCGGCGCGCGCAAGGCTGGAGGCGGCATCGCGTTCCAGACGAAGTGCGATCACCTCGGGCCGTGTGCGCAGGGCTTCCGCCATTAATTCCGCCACCTGGGGAGGCGGGGTTTCGAGCGGATTCACATCCACGAGTTCGAATTGCTGAGGCCCCTGGTAGCCCATGGCCGCCGACAACTCGGCGATCGAAGAATCATACTCGTTCTGCGCGGCCACCAGCGACAGCTTCGCTTCCGAGACGTTCACCTCGGCGAAGCTTACATCCAGCATGGAGCGAAGGCGGCTGCGGGAAAGCTCAGTCACCTGGTCCAGCAACACCTGCCGGGAATCAATGGTCTGTTGAGCCACCTTCCGCACACCCTGGGCACGGAGGGCGGCGAGATAGGCGCGGTGCACGATAAGAACGATCTGCGCGCGCGTGGCCTGCACCGATTCACGCTGGGAGCGGGCCCTCAGGCGCGTGCTTTCCACAAGATTGGCCGTCCGCCCGAAATCGGTGATCAACTGGCTGGCGGCGGCGCCGAAGGCGAAGCGGTTAAAAATGATGGGATTGTTGAGCGCTCCGGCGGCCAGACGGCTTTCGTTTACCGCCGCGGCGCCAGTGGTGTTGGCGGCGATGGTGGGATAGTATGCCGAACGGGCCTGGAGGATCGTTTGCTCCGCCGCCAGGACGCCAATGGCCTCCGCGCTGATGCGCGGGTTCGCCTTAAGCGCGGTGGCCACCGCCTCTTCCAACGTGAGCCGCTGAGCCTCGGCGGCGGCGCAGACAACGAATAAGAGAGTGATGAGTCTCATCGAAAGCTCGGACTCCTAACGGCGGCGGCCGTAAACCAGCATGTAGGCGGCGGGAACAATGAAGATGGTGGCGGCCAAAGAAGCCGTGAGACCGCCCAGAATCGCCCGCGCCAGCGGTGCATAAGCCTCGCTGCCGGTTCCAAGCTTGAGTGCCATCGGCAGCAGCCCGATCAGCGTCGCGAACGATGTCATCAGAACGGGCCGCATACGGATGCGGCAGGCCGAAACCACGGCGTCCATCACCGGCATCCCCTTGCGCTGGTGGTGCGCGAACTCCACCAGCAGGATGCTGTTGGAAACAACGATGCCCACCAGCATCACCACGCCCATCAGCGACATCACGTTTAACGACGTGGCCGTAAGATCCATCGTCACTAGCACGCCGGCAAGCCCCGGCGGCACCGCCAGCAGAATGATCAACGGGTCAATGAAGGAGTGAAACTGCGCGACCAGGATCAGATAAAGCAACACAACGGAAAGGATCAGGCCCAGGCCAAAGCTGGTGAACGAGTCCCGCATGCCCTGCACCATCCCCCGCAGCGCGATGCGCGTGCCGGCTGGAAGGTTGATGCCCGCCACGATCTTTTCCACGCCCTCGGCCACGCGGCGAAGGTCTTCGCCTTCCGGACGCACATACACATCAATGACGCGGCGGAACTGATAGCGGTCCACCTCGGTCGGCGCCTTCATGCGACGGATTTCCGTCACCGCGTCCAGCCGCGAGGGAACGGGCTGCGAAGGCGACCGCAGCGGAATCGCGCGGAAATCGTTCAGTGTCTCCACCGATTGTTCCGGATATTGCACGGTCAGCATGTAGTCGGTGCCGCTCTTGGGGTCCACCCAGTAACTGGGCGCGATCATCTGGTTGGAAGTCAGCGCGGTGATCACGTTATGCACCACTTCCTTCGATGTGAGGCCGAGTTTCCCGGCCCGCAGCCGGTCCACATTCACCTGCAGGGCCGGGTAGTCGGTATCCTGTGGAACGTAGGTTTCGGCCACGCCTGGCAGTTGCTCGATCTTGGCCGCCAATTCCATAGCGATCCGGTGATTGGCTTCCAGGTTCGATCCGCTTACCTGCACGTCGATGGGCGCGGGCATGCCGAGGTTGAGCACCGCATCCACCATTCCCCCGGACTGAAAGAAGGTAGTAATCTGGGGCATATCCCGTTCCAGCCTGGCCCGCACCTTCGCGATGTAGTCGTAGGTTCCGGTCTTGTGTCCGTCCTTCAACGCCACCTGCACGAAGGCCGTATGTGGCGCCGAGTTGCTGGTGTAAATAGACGAGAAGCCGGGAGTAACACCAATGTTCGCCACCGTCATTTCCAGGTCGGAAGCCGGAATCTCATCGCGGATAATCTTCTCAACCGCGGCCACTTCCTCTTCAGTGGCTGAGAGGCGGGTGCCGGAGGCGGCCTTCAGATTGATCACAAACTGCCCGGCGTCGGTACGGGGAAAAAACGCCGTGTCCAGCCGCGGAAGCAGCAGCAGGCTGGCGGCGCATACCGCCAGCAACCCAACCACCGTGAGCGCCTCACGCCGCAGCGAAAACAGGACCAGCCGTTCGTAGACGTTCAGCACGGCGTCGAACAGGCGGTTGAACAAGCGGTTCCATTGCGCCGTAAAGGTTGGTTCTTCCGGGTAATGATGCGCCTTCAGATACCGCGCGCAGAACAGCGGCACCACCGTCATCGCCACCACGTAGGAGGCGAGCATGGAGAACACCACCGCCAGCGCAAGTGCGGTGAAAAGGAACCGGCTCACGCCATACAGGAACGTAACAGGAAAGAAGACGACGATGGTGGTGAGCGTTGCCGACAGAACCGGCAGCGCTACTTCCCTCCCCCCTCGTTCGGCCGCCACTTCCGGCGGCTCTCCCATTTCCAGATGGCGGTGTATGTTTTCGAGCACCACCACGGAGTTGTCGATGAGGCGGGAAAACGCCAGCGCAAGGCCGCCGAGCACCATCGAATTCACCGTCCCGCCGCCCATACCCAGGCAGATGAACGTGGCCAGCATGGAGAGCGGAATGGAGAAAAACACCGCCACCGTGGAGCGGAAGCTGCCCAGAAAGACCAGGATCATCAACGAGGTCAACGCCAGCCCCAGCACGCCTTCGTGAATCAGGGTTTCGATCGCCGTGCGTACGAACTTCGATTGATCAAAGACCACATCGGCCTTCAGTTGCTCGGGAACGTCCACCAGGTTGGCAATCACATCGCGTACGCCATCGACGATGGAGATGGTGTTGGAATCGCCTCCCTGCCGCAGCACGGGCGAGTAAACACTGCGCGTTCCGTTCACGCGCACGATGCTGGTTTGGATCTGCGCGGCGTCCTTCGCCTCTCCAATGTCCATCACGCGCACCGGGACGCCTCCCACCATTTTCAGCGGCAGGTCGTTCAGTTCATCCACCGATTCCACCTGGCTGTTGGCGTAGATGCTGTAGTCGAGCTTCCCGATGGGCAGGTTGCCGGCCGGCAGAATCTGGTTGGAATCGTTGACGGCCCGGACGACGTCCATCAGGCTGAGGTGGTGCGCCTCCAGTTTCCCCGGATCCGCGTAGACCATGATCTGGCGGTACTTGCCGCCGAAAGGTTGCGGGACGGAGGCGCCGGGCACCACGGCCACCTGGTTCCGGATGTTGTACTGCGCCAGATCGCGGACCGCGATTTCATCCATTCCCTCGCCCTGCAGCGTGACCAGGCACACCGGCAGGCTGGAGGCGTCGAACTTGAGCACCACCGGCGGCAGCGTTCCTTGTGGGAGCCGGCGCAGATTGGCCATCGACAGGTTCGAAATGGTGGAGACCGCGGCGTCGGCATCCATGCCGGGCTGGAAATAGACCTTGATGAGACTCACACCGGGCAGGGATCGCGACTCAATGTGCTCGATCCCACTGGCGAGTGTGAAGAACCGCTCGAAGCGGCTGGTGATGTCTGCCTCGATCTGCTCCGGCGGCATGCCGTTGAAGAAGGTGGCCACCACCACCACGGGAATTTGAATCGGCGGGAACATGTCCACCGGCATTCTCACCAGGGCGGTGACTCCCACGACGGCGATGATCAGGCAGCAGACAACAATGAAATACGGAGTGCGTATGGCGAACCCGGACATCAGCTCCCCTTGGCCGTAGCAACGGACGGATCTTCCTGCAGGAGCTTAGGCTCCACCAGGTCGCCAACCTTAAGTTGGCCGCGGCTTCCGACGACGATCAACTCACCCTCGCGAAGGCCCGTTCGAACCTGGATTCGATCGGCGGTTTCAATGCCGGTTTGAATGACGCGCCTTTCGATCTTGCCGTCCTTCACCACAAGGACGGAGACTACGTCCTTGTCGACGTCGATGGCGGTGGGCGGCACGGACAACGCGGCTGCCTGCTGCTCCAGCCGCAGTGTCGCCTTGGCGAACATGCCAGGCACCAGCACGCCCTGCGGATTCGGAACATCCACTTCCGTTTCCATCGTGCGTGTGGCGCTGGCGATCTGGCCGGTCAGGCGCGCAACGCGCCCCTGGAATCGCCTTCCCAACGACTCCACCTCCACCTCCACTGGAGTGCCGGCCCGCAGGCTGGGAACCGAAGACTCCGGAATCGGCAGGATCAGGCGAAGCGTGTGCACCTGCGCGATACGGACCAGCGGAAGAGCCTGGGTATGCGAACTGGTCCCGGCCTGCACCATCGCTCCCGGATCGGCGAATCGCTTTGTCACCACGCCGCTGAACGGGGCCACCACTTTCGTGTAGTTGTGCAGCGTGCGAGCCCGCCCGGCGTCGGCCTGATGGATCTTCACCGCCTGTTCGGCCGAGGCAAGGGCCGACTTTGCGGCGGCAATTTGCGATTCGGCCAGCAGGTCCCGGTTGCGCGCGGTATCGATCTCCTGCTGCGCCACCAGCCCGGGTTTGTTTTCGAACACCGCGGCCAGCCGGGAGTAGGAAAGGTGGGCGATCTCATGCGCTGTTTCGGCGCGTTTCACCTCTTGTTGAGCGCGAAGGACATCAGCCTGACTCTTGAGGATTGACGCATCGATCTTCACCAGATCGTCGTCCATTTCAGGGATCTCCAGCGTCGCCAGAACCTCCCCCTGCGCCACCCGGCTGCCGACATCCACGTGGATCGTCTTCAGGTAGCCGGACACCTTCGCCATCACGTCCACTTCCTGGTGAGGACGGAATTCGGCGCTGATGCCCACTTCACTGGCGATCGCCGAACGTTGCACCGCGGTAACCGCCACGCGGTTCACGCGCGGCGATGCCGTAGATGCGTCGCCCGTCGTTCCAGGCGTCCGCGAGCAGGAACTCAGGATGGCGAGGAATACACCCGCCCAAAATGCGCAGGCCGATGGCTTCGACATGAATAAACCATAATTATGTCACACCACGCCTTCAACCGGACATCAAAAGCGATAATAAAGTCCGATCTGAATCACCCGCCTGCCGGTGAACGTCCCGTTCACGCGGCCGAAGTTCGTGTTGTTGATGTTGAATCGCGCGGTGCCCAGGCTTTCGTCGCCCACCCAGAAGGACTGGTTGTTGAACGCGCTGAACGCGTCGGCGCGGAATTCCAGTTGCTGGCGTTCACCGGTCTGAACCCGCTTCAGCAGGCTGAAGTCCATGTCGAAGTTCCAGGGGCCGGAAAACATGCGCCGCTGCAGCGTTCCAAGCTGGCCGGGACCCGGGTTGTAGAAGAGTTGCCCGGGGAACGCCGGATCACCGTCGGAGGACGTTCCGCGGCGGTTGGAAATGGCCGATGGATCCACGAAGAACGGTCCGTCACCGGTCATCACCAGCCGGCCCACCTTCTGATCGAGTTCGGGCTTGGTGGAAAGCGAAGTGGCGGTGTTGCGTCCGGTGGAACGCGCGCCGCGGTTCAGCGTGCCGCGGTCGGAGAAGATCGAAAACGGAGTCCCGGAGTTGTAGGTCATGATGCCTGAGAGCGACCATCCGCCCAGAATCCTGTCCGCCGCTCCCGATAGCGCCCAGCGCTTTCCTTTGCCCAGCGGCAGTTCGTAGGCGGCGTTGGCCTTGATGGCGTGGGTGAGGTCGAAGGGCGCGCGGGCGCGTTCAATTGACGGGCTGTCCAGATCCAGGAAGGGTTCAAAGCGGACCTGGTTGTCGCCAATCGTGTTGCTCAGCACCTTCGAAAAGGTGTAGTTGGCCTGCAGTTCCAGTCCCTGCCGGCTGCGGCGGCGCCAGTCCAACTGCAGTGCGTGGTAGGTGGAATCGCCGCCATTGGTGATGGTGTTGGTTCCCAGCGCGAACGGGTTGCGGAAAAAGTCGACCGAGCCGTTGAGGCCGTTGGTCTGGTAGATCTGGGCGAGCGAGCCAACTTCGCCCTGCCGGATCAGCGTCTGTACGGTGGCATTGGCGAGCAGCCCGCCCTGGAACAGCAGCGGGAACAGGGTGAGGGGCTGGCTGCCCGGCAGGTTGCCGTTAAAATCGGGATTGAACCGGCCGGTCGCCGCAAGCGACAGCAAGCCGTTGCTGCGAGCGCGGTTAAAGTCCTCCAGGAAGCCATTCTCGCGTATCACCACCTGGTTATAGTCAAACGCGCGCAGCAGCTTGGTGCCGTGGTTGCCTACGTAGCGCGCCTCCACGATGCCGCCCTTCACTTCATGCTGGATGCCAAAGCTGAACTGCTGCACGTAAGGCGTGCGAAGGTTCGGATCGGGCAGCCCCATGCCGGCCGAGGGCGAAAGATCGAAGTTGTCCTCCTGCGTGCGAGGCACTTTGAACGCGGGTGTGGGAACGGAGGGACGCGCCGCCAGGGTGCCCGCGAGGTTCACCAGTTCGCTGGTGGCCAGCAGCCCGTCGTTGGTGGCGAGATTGTTGCGGATGGCGGTAATCGAGTCGTCGTTGAAGTAAGAGAGGCTGTAGGCGCCCCGGATCACCGTGCGGCCCGATCCCCACGGGTCCCACGCAAAGCCGAAGCTGGGTGCGATGTTGTTACGGTCGGCATTGTAGAAAGGCCGTCCCACGGCGCGGCCGGCAAAGTCCAGCGTCGCGTTGCTCAGCAGCGTCTGTATGTGATTGTTGTTGACGATTCGCGGCATCAGGAAGAGCCCGTCGCGCTCGTCCAGCCGGGTCCAGTATTCATAGCGCAGCCCGAGCGTAAGTGTCAGCCCGCGGTTTACTTTCCACTTATCCTGCACGTAGCCGGCGTAGGTATCGTAGCTGAAGTTGCGGCGGTTCGGCGCGCCGGCCACGAAACCGGAGTTGCGGTCGGTCACGTTAAAATCCCGGGTCGCGCCGGAGATGATGCCCGCAAGCGACGAGTAAAGCCCGTTGGCGATACCGATGTCCTGCGCGCGAATGCCCGGAAGTTCGGCGGCGGTGAAGCCGGTGCGGTTTTCAGGGCTGATCCCGACCGTGTAGGCGGGAACAATTCCGTCGTCGAAAAAAGGCGAGGACCGCACCAGTTGCGTCTGAAACCCGAAGGCGATCTCGTGCCGTCCGCGCAGCCACGTGGCGTTGTCCTGTACCGAATAGGTGTTCGTCTCCCGGCCTTCCCGGAAGAAGCGGTTCTGCGGCGTGGAGAAGTTCAGCCCGTCCACGATGAACTGCGGATAGTCGCCATCCACGTCGAACGTGCTGGGACCCAGGTTAAAACCGCCGCGCGCTTCGTTGGTGAAGGTGGGCGAAAGGGTCCAGCGCCAGGCGAGGCTCGCGAGGTAGTTGCGGCCGTTGTCGTAGACGGGCGGGATGGTGGTATAGAAGTCGCCCAGCGTGGGACGGTCGTTGCGCTCTCGGGTGAAGTTGAACGTGCCGGTCAGGATGTGGCTGCTGTTGACGTAGTAATCGCCGCGCGTCACCATCTGGTCGCGCCTGCTGTTGTCACGGGCGTTAAAGCGGTAGCCGGAAGTGTTCAGCCCATCGCCGGCGTCTGTCGTGTTTGGCTGGGGAAGCTGGTCCAGGAATCCGGCAACAGTGGGGTCGAGGCGCACCTGCCTGGTGGTAAGCACGTTTACCTGGTTCAGCGCGCTCGCGGTGGTGCGGTAGCGAAACAGGCCGGAACGCGCCTCCGCGGTGAGCACGGTGCGCAGCGTGGATGCCTGCTGGCGCTCCCGGTAGGCCTCGTAATTGCCGAAGAAGAAGAGCTTGTCCTTGATGATACGCCCGCCCAGATAGCCGCCGATCTGGTTGAGGTTGAGAAAGGGCCGCTCCACACCGGCTCGATTGTTGAACCAGTCGTTGGCGGAGAGCTTGTTGTTGCGGTTATACCAGTAGGCCGCGCCGTGAGTTTCGTTGCCGCCCGATCGCGTGCTCAGCGCCACCTGGGCCGCTCCACCTCCCACGGTGGATCCGCTGTTACCCACCGACACCGTCATGTCCGCGATCTGCTCAATGGTGGTGCGGAAGGGCATGAAGTTCAGCGAGTTGGTTCGGATGAAATTGTCCTGAATATTGATGCCGTCCAGCGTGACGTTGGCCGCCGAGGTGCGCAGCCCATTGATGACGGTGGGCCCGCGTCCGGTGGAGACGCCCGCCTGCGTCTGAAACAGGTTGCTCACCTGGCGGGCCAGCACTGGCAGGTTCTGGATCTGGTTCCGTGTGATGGTGGTGGAAAGCTCGCTGCCCCCGGTTTGCACGCGCTGCACTTCCGCGGTCACTTCCACCATCTGCTGCACGCCCGCCACCTCAAGTTGCAGAGCGCCCAGGTTGGTCTGCTGGATCGGATCGACTTTCACTGCGCGGGTGACGAAGCGGGCAAAGCCGGAGACTTCAATGGCAAGGTCATAGGTCACCGCGCCAATGGCAACAAAGGTAAACAGACCCGCGTCGTTGGTGCGCGTGGTGAGGATCGGCTGGTCACTTCCCGCCAGGTAGAGATTCACCGTTGCGCCGGGAACGGCCGCACCGGTTGCGTCAACCGCGGAGCCCGACAGACTCCCTCCAACCTGCGCCTGGAGAACGCCGGAGCAGGCCGAAAAAACGAAAAGCGCGCGAAGGAAATGGGGCACGAGAGAAACCTCCTTCCGTAATGTGTTGACCATGATGGTATGCCGGCCTGAGGCGGCGCGCCGCCGCGCCAACCGTTACAAGTGTTGCTGCCAGGCCCGGCCCGATCCGCGAAACGGATAGGCGATCCAGTACACAATAGATGCAATGCCGCAACTCAAGCTTTCTCTGGGTAACGTCACGAACACGCTGGAAGAGGGTGACCTTTCCTCCCGCGCCCGCTTCAACCGCGGGACATTTCAGGTTCTTTCCGACCTGCTGCCGGCCGTGCGGAACAAACCGGTCAGTTCCCTGTCCAACAACATCGTGCAGGCTCGCGTGGGCGTGGCGCATGGGCTGAGTTGGGAAACGGGATTCGGCAGTGGCGGAGCCCTGTTCGTCCACTTCACACCGGACGTGCAAGGCAGCATCACCCTACAGCGGTCCGGCGATTTGTTCCGCTTTGTCTCGGCGGAAGACGCCGACGCGCCGCCCACCGTGATTGGCGTGCCCGACGGAAAAGCCTACGTTTCCCTGGCGCTCAACGTAGGTTACGAAGCGGGCGTGGCCGGTGAATTTACGCAAGGCGCCTTCGGCGTTGGGGCGTCAGTGGACAAAGAGCAGCGGTTCCGCATCGCCACGCATTGCTGTGTGGATCAATCCACGCCCGTGGGTGAGGCGCTGCTGGAGGCCTTCCGGCGTTTCCGGCTGCCGTTCCATCCGCAGAGCGCTCCAGAGCACGTCAACGACTTCTGCGAGTGGGAATTTTATGGCCGCCTGGCGCTGGGAGTAAACGCGGCGGCCGGCTTCAGGGGCTTCTTTTTCGGCGGCCGCACGCGCACCGAACTGGATAAGACATTTCGCTCGGAAACCGGCGCTACGGCACTGCGGGCGAACCCCGGCGTGGGTATCGGCGTGGGCGCCGACGTGAACTGGGACCATGAAGACGCCTTCCGCATCGTGGCCGGCTCCACGGCCGCGGACAAGCTGCGGCTCTACCTGTGCCGGATGGACCGCACCAGCATCAGCACGACGCTCAGCGCCAGCGCGCGTGTGTTCATCGCCAGCCCGTTCAGCGTGCAGGAGCAGGTGGACGCGCTGATCGGCGAGGCCTCCGCACGCGCGTTCGCGGGCGTGCCGGAAGGGGCGCGGCGCAACGCACTGGTGAAGGCGCTGCGCGATAGGGTATCGGGTTCACCCGAAATCCTGGAGCGTTACATCGCGGATCTCACCTCGGAAACGAACCAGTTTCTGACGCGGCTGGGTGGAGTGAAGGCCGCCGGCGTCACAGCATCCTTTGAACGGATCACGGCGGAGACATCGCTGATGAACTATGAGTTCGATCTGCCGCTGCAGGGGAGGGGCTTCGAACTGGCGATGGCGGGCGACTACCGCGAGGCGATGCGGCAACCGGGCGTCAGCCTGGGCCGCGGCTCTTTCGTCAGGAACGAACTGGTGAAACGGTCGAGCCTCAGCTTTGAGATTTTCGATGCGTTCCGCGCCCGGTCAGTGGAAGAGTTTTTCAGGAAGAGTGTGATTGAGTACGCGGGCGGCGGGGTGTTTCAGTTGCGCTTTGCCACAGGCAAACGGGCCGAACGGGAGATTTTCGGACGGGAACGCCGTGTGGAGATGTACTTTCTGGCATCGGCGGAAATGGCGCAATCGGGCGCCTTGCGGAACCAGGATGTATCGCTGAACTTTGTGCTCTCCGAGGCCAATGATCCACGTTCGGCGCGGCAGCTTGCCGGGGTCATCGGCTTCATCGCGCCCTCCTCCGGCATCGCCGATGCGCTGCGCCGGGCCATTGACGCCAATCCCAAGCTGGCGGCGAAGCTGGTATGCCGCATTGCCTCGTCGGCCTACAGCCGGCTGGCGTTCACTGCATTCCGCAGCCCGCGTAAGCCCCACGAGTTGCCGCACGCCGAGGATGCAGCCAACTACCGGGCCTTCGTGGAAGCGGTGGACCAACTGTTCGACCACGGCGGATTCCAGGGCCAGGGCTTCCCTGACGTAGTGGAGAAATTCGCCGACTGGGTACATTACAACATCACGGTGAACGACGCCGAAGGCGCCACCAGTCCGCCCAACCGGCGGGACCGCGGCAATTCGGCGAAATGGCCAAGGAACACCGCAGTGCGCGCCAGCGCTGTACGCGACAAGGCGATCCGCGAGATGATCCGGACCTACCTGATTGCCGCGCAGGCGTTCATGAACCTTTGCGAGGATCTGTTCGTGTTGGGCACTCGCCTGGACGACGTGGACACCGAAGAGGAGTTGAAGCAGCTCAATGAGTGGCTTGCCGATTTGATCAGTCAGGATGCCAGCGGCTTCCCGCTGCACTTCACCCATCCCACGTTGATGGCTCTGGCGCGGAGGATGAACGCGCAACCGGGTACGCCGCGCGTCACCGCTACCGGCGCTGCTTTCGAAGTGAGCATGGATCTGGTGTGACACCGGCGTCGCGTCACCAGTCGAACACGATCTCCCACCAGGAATCACTGCCCATGTAGAATCGCGCCACCTTGCCGGCGATCTTGTCCGTCATGCCGGCCTCGGCGCCGATCACCTGCGGGTACCAGCCTGACTGGCCGGCACTCAGTATCTGTTCGGGAGGAGTCCAACCATGCGGGTTGGCCAGATCGGGATTGAATGCGACGTAAATTCCCGCCTGCGGCCAGCCGGGCTCGCAGCAGGCGCGATTGAGCAGCATCACGTACTGGTTCAGGTAGGTGTTCCAGTGCAGCGCGGGCCCCCAGAAGGCGTCCGTGCTTTCGCTGCCCCAGGGCGTGCTGACAGGAAGGATGGCGGTAACCCTTCCTCCCAATCCTGGTTCGCGCCACTCCCCGTCATGGAATTTCCAAACCCGGCCGGCAGGCTCATCGCGGCTGGTGAAGGCCATCCGTGCAACGGCAACACCCTGGCTGGACTCCGGACCGCTGTAGTTGCCGAAGTAGAAATAGAAGTGCTCGCGCCGGGGGTCCACGAGAACGGTGAAGTCCCCGTGGCCACCCGCGAAGTAGCCGTTCCGTGCGCCGCAATCGTTGCCGTAGCCTGAGCGGAGCACGATGCCGAGATCTTCAAAACGCCAGCCGCCGTCGCGCGACACCAGCGCTCCAATCTCGGGCGCCGCCAATTCGCCGCACACCCACACCTCGTGGTGATACCACGCGTAGACCGTCCCATCATCATCGGTCCATGCAGCCTCAATCCAAAGCGGAACATGATCGTAACGGTCCAGATGAACCGCCTGCGTCCGGAATGGCCCCCGCTGGCCAGGGCCCATGGACATGATGGGAAGACCGTTGGACTGGTACACGATGAGTTCGTCACCGCGCCAGAAGGATGGGTTATTCGAATCCGAAATTCCCGGAAGAAAGTTCGGCTCGGCGGGCACGATGGCGGCCCGCTGCCCGGGCAGGGATAAGGTCAGCAGGAAGAACAACAATACCGGCAGCAGCATCTTTCATAACCGGGCAAGTTCCATGCCATTCTGGCAGGCCGATTGCTACCTGTCAGGCGGGAGGCGATTCTATGAGCAACGACACAGCGGTCTTCGGCATCTTTCCGGACCAGCCTTGCGGCGAAAAGGCGAAAGCTGAATTGGAAGCCGCGGGATTCCAGATCGCGGGGATATCGCCTGTGACCGAAGAAACGGTGAAACATCTTCCGTTAAGCACTGACGTCATGTCAAAGAGGGTCGCGGCTTCGGCCGTGGGCATGGTTGCGATCGGAACACTGGGCATGGCGGCGGGATCGGTTCTGGGCCCGCTTGGCGCGCTCGGCGGGGCGGCGGTGGCGGGAGGAGCGGGGGCGGTTGCAAGCATGGCGTTGGCGGATCGCGCTCCGGCCGCCTTCAGGCATCTGATTGGCGTTGGCGTGGTGGTGACCGTACATTGCCCCGAACCACAGGCTGAGCGCGTCCTGTCGATCATGCGGTCATCCGGCGCGGTGGAACTGAGTGAAACCGTGGACCAGGCAATTCACGAATGAACCGGGTGAGGTGACGCTACCCCGCCGTTTTCACGCTATGCGAGAACTTTCTTCACCACTTTGCCGTGAATGTCGGTGAGCCGGAAGTGCCGGCCCTGGAACTTGAATGTCAACTTCGAGTGATCGACGCCAAGGCAGTGGAGGATGGTAGCGTGCAGGTCGTGTACCTCCACCGGTTCGTTCACGATGTTGTAGCTGAAGTCGTCCGTTTCACCCACCGTCACGCCGGGTTTAATGCCGCCGCCGGCCATCCACATGGTGAAACAGCGCGGATGGTGATCACGGCCGTAGTCATCCTCAGTCAGCTTTCCCTGGCAATAGACGGTGCGGCCGAATTCCCCGCCCCACACCACCAGGGTATCCTCCAACAGGCCGCGTTCTTTCAGATCCGTGATCAGCGCCGAACAGGCCTGATCCATGTCGCGGCACTGTCCCGGCAACTGCTTCGGCAGCTTATTGTGCTGATCCCAGCCGCGATGGAAAAGCTGGATAAAACGCACGCCGCGTTCGGCCAGTCGCCGCGCCAGCAGGCAGTTCGCCGCAAAGGACCCGGGCCTGCGCGATTCCGAGCCGTACATCTCAAACACCCGCTCCGGCTCCTTCGAAACATCGATCAGATCGGGCACCGAGCTCTGCATTCGGAACGCCATCTCATACTGGGCCACACGAGTGGCGATCTCCGGATCGCCAAATTCATCCAGCCTGATCTGATTCAACTGGCTCAGTTCATCGATGAAATGGCGCCGGTCCTCCCGGCCGATGCCTTCCGGGTTCTTGATGTGCAGCACAGGATCGCCGATGGAACGGAACTTCACGCCCTGGTAGCGCGTGGGCAGGAATCCGCTGCCCCACAGCCGGTCATACAACGGCTGATCGGCGGGGTTTCCGGTGCCCTGCGAGATCATCACGACGAACGCCGGCAGATCCTTATTCTCACTGCCCAGACCATAGGCCAGCCAGGATCCGATGGACGGCCGGCCCGCAAGGATAAAGCCGGTCTGGAAGAAGGTCACCGCCGGATCGTGATTGATGGCGTTGGTGTGCATCGACTTGATGAAGGTCAGGTCGTCAGCCATCTTGGCGAGCTTCGGAAGAAGCTCACTCACCCAGGCGCCGGAGTTGCCGTGCTGGGCGAACTTGTAGATGGTGGGCGCCACCGGAAAGCTGGTTTGCGTGGCCGTCATCCCAGTCAGCCGCTGGCCCTGGCGCACCGAATCCGGCAGTTCCTTCCCGCGAAGTCCGGACAGCGCCGGCTTCCAATCGAACATATCGAGTTGGGACGGCCCGCCCGACTGGAACAGGTAGATGACGCGCTTCGCCTTGGGCGCAAAGTGCGGCAGACCGGTGAGCGTACCGGACTCGGCCGCGCCCAGATCATTCTTCAGAAGACCGGCCAGGGCGGGAACGCCGAGTGAGGCGCTGGTGCGCGAGAAAAAATAGCGGCGGGTCATCGACAGGTGATTCATGCCGGGTTACTCCTTGGTGATCGCTTCGTCCAGATTGAGGATCAGGCTGGCCACCGAAGCGTAGGCCGCCAACTCCTTCGCGTTCAGCGCCGGGTCAGGCTTTGATTCGCCCTGCGCCAGCAGCTTGCGCGCCGGCTCATCTTCCCTTTGGAAGCGCGCCAGGTTGCGATCGAAGCTGGCTTTCAACACGCGCGCTTCGTTGTCCTTGGGATGGCGGGAAACGGCCAGAGAGAAGCCGTACGCCAAGCGGCTGTCCACGGTGGCTCCTCCTTCGCGCATCATCCGTTCGGCCATCTTGCGGGAGGCTTCCAGGTAGGTTTCGTCGTTCATCAGTGTCAGCGCCTGCAAGGGCGTGTTGGTGCGGTTCTCCCGCACCGTACATGTTTCCCGGCCGGCCGAATCGAACGTCATCAGTCCCGGCGGCGGGGAGGCGCGCTTCCAGTAGGTGTACATGCTGCGGCGGTAAAGATTCTCGCCATGATCGCGCTGGTAATCGGCGCCGCCTGAAAGTTCTTTCCATAATCCGGCGGGCTGATAGGGCTTCACGGAAGGCCCGCCCAGTTTCTCCACCAGCAGCCCGGACGCCGAAAGCGCCTGGTCCCGCACCATCTCCGGAGCGAGGCGGAAGCGCGAACCGCGGGCCAGCAGGCGGTTCTCCGGATCCTTCTGGAGTAACTCGGGAGTGGCTTTGGAAGACTGGCGATAGGCCGCGCTGGTCACCATCGTTTTCATCATCGCCTTGACATCCCAGCCGGTCCGGACAAACTCCGTCGCCAGCCAATCCAGCAGTTCCGGATGCACGGGCCACTCGCCCTGCGACCCGAAATCCTCCACCGTCTTGACGATGCCGGTTCCGAACAGCATCTGCCAGAAGCGATTCACCGTGACGCGCGCGGTGAGGGGATGATCGGGGGAAACCAGCCAGCGGGCCAGGCCAAGCCTGTCGAGGGAAGCATCGCGCGGCAGCGGAGGAAGCGCCGCGGGAATGCCGCGCGTGACTTTTTCTCCCGGCTGGTCATACTGGCCGCGATTCAACACAAAGGTCTCGCGCACCTGCGGACGTTCCTGCATCACCATTACGGTGGGCAGGCCGTCCAGGAATTTCTCCCGCTGCTTCCGCAGGCCGTGAAGCTCGCTCCAGGCGGTGCGGATAGGCTGCGGGGCGAAGCGCTCCAGGAAGCACCACTCCACTTTGTCAGCCTGCGCCCGGGTTCGTTTCGCCGATTCGAGGCCCACCAGTTCGTTCACGGGAGTGGACACCGCCAGCGCGGCCGCCTCGGCCGAAGTAAGGGCATCGGAGTAAACGCGGACATCGTCGATCGAGCCATGGAAGCGCATGCCGTTTCCGGCGCCGATGCGCAGCGGTTCCTTGCTGCGGAAGTCCTGATTCAGGTCATCGACGATGTACTTCAGCTTCGCGGGCTCGCCGTTGAGATACACCCTGATGCCGTCGGCGGTGCGGCTGCCGTCGTATGTCATGGCGACGTGGGTCCATTCGTTGAGCTTTACGGGATCCACGGTTTCCACGCGCAGACAATCATCCAGCCAGCGCACGATCATATTCACCTGCAGCTTGCCCTGGTGGAGATACAGGCCATACCCCGATTGTTCTTCGATGTCCTGGGCCCGGGTGACGATCGCTCCGCTGGGCTGAGAAGGTTTCACCCATGCCGCCAGCGCGAACTTATCGAGCATGCCGTACTGGCCGATGTTACCGGCCTCGACGTATCGTTTTCCGTCGAAGACCGCGGCCTGGCCGAGCTTTCCCGAGTCAAATGCCGGGCTTCCTTCCCTGGCGATCCCCGGCGTCTGGCCGTCGAAGGCGTAGTGAGCCGTCATGGCAAACGACGGCGCCCAGTCGAGCGGCCGGGACCTGTCGAGTGACCGTTCCCACTCCACCTGGGCCGCCTTGCGCTCCTTGTACATCCGTTCAAAGCGGTCATCGGCCTTCGCCAGCCGCCCTTCGATGACCTTGAGTTCTGCCTCCTGTGAGGCGGTGGGAGCAGGTATCAGCGGCGGCGAGTTTCCGTACTTGAATACTTTGCCCTTCTCCGGGATGTTGTTGAAGAAGCCGAAGAAGCGGTAGAAGTCTTTTTGCGAGAACGGATCGTACTTATGATCGTGGCACCGGCTGCAGGCAAGGGTCAATCCCATCCAGACGGTGGATGTGGTGTCTACGCGGTCCACCGAATACTCCACCAGGAACTCTTCGGGGATGCTGCCGCCTTCTCCGTTGCCGCGATGGTTGCGATTGAAGCCGGTGGCAAGAATCTGGTCGCGGGTGGCGTTGGGCAGCAGGTCGCCGGCAAGCTGTTCCACGGTGAAGCGGTCAAAGGGCATGTTGCGGTTAAAGGCGTCGATCACCCAGTCGCGCCAGCGCCACATGGAGCGCTCGGCGTCGGTCTGATAACCGTTTGTGTCGGCGTAGCGGGCGGCATCCAGCCACCGCACGGCCATCCGCTCGCCGAAGCGTTGCGCCTGCAAAAGGCGGTCCACTACCTTTTCATAGGCGTTGGGCGAGCTGTCATTCAGGAACGCATCCACCTCGGCCGGGGTGGGCGGCAGACCTGTGAGATCGAAGGAAAGGCGGCGGATGAGGGTCCGCCGGTCCGCTTCCGGCGATGGCTTCAGCCCCTCGCGATCCAGGCGGGCGAGGATGAAATGGTCGATGGCGTTCCTGGGCCAGGCGGGATTGGAGACCTTTGGCGGGGCCATGCGGACAGGTTTGAGGAAAGACCAATGGCCCTGCCACCTGGCGCCCTCGTCGATCCAGTCGCGCAACAGCCCGATCTCCCGCTCAGTGAGTGTGTTTCCCGAAGCCACCGGCGGCATGCGCAATCCCCTGGTCTGGTGGGTGATGCGCTGATAGAGAACGCTCTTGTTGGCATCTCCGGGTACGACCGCCGCCCGCGCTCCGGCCTCGGTATCAAGGCGCAGTTTCGCCATCCGGTTCTTGTCGTCCGGCCCGTGGCAGGAGAAGCATTTGTCGGAAAGGATCGGGCGGATGTCCCGGTTGAACTCGACGGCGGCCGGCGCAACGGCGGCAATGAGCGGCAGCAGGAGTCGCAGATTCCTCATGATGCACCTATTGATACTGAACTTTCGCGCCGGGGTCAAGCCCGGGGGCGGCGGGGAGGTGTTGCGGTGAGCGCTTGCATCGTTGCGCTGAGCGCAATATGCTGGAAACGTGCTCGAATCGGTGGGACGCGCCTGCCAGGTGCTGAAACTTTTCCGCGATGAGAACGAAGCGCTGGGGCTGGCCGAGGTGGCGCAGCGCAGCGGACTGGAAAAGACGATCGCTTTCCGGATTCTGCGCACGCTGGAGCAGCATGGGCTGCTGCGAAGAACAGCGGAAGCGCGCTACGTGTCCAACGTGCGGATCGGCAGCGCGCGGCGCTTTCGCATCGGCTACGCGGCGCAGGAGCACAACACGCCGTTCTCCGACGCTGTCACCGCTTCCCTGCGGCGGGCCGCCGCGCGGGAGGGCGTCGAGTTGGTGGTCACCGACAACCGGTATTCGGCCAATGTCGCGCTGAAGAACGCCCGCAAGCTGATCGGAGAAAAGATCGACCTCGCCATCGAGTTCCAGACGCATGAGCGCGTGGCCCCGGTGATCTCGTCGCTTTTCGAGGAGGCCGGCATTCCGCTGATCGCCATCGGAACACCGCACCCTGGAGCGTCGTTCTATGGAGCCAACAACTACCGGGCCGGGCTCACCGCCGGGCGCGCGCTCGGTAAGTGGGTGCGCAGGCAGTGGGACGGCGAAGTGGGAGAGCTTCTGCTGCTGGAGATCGAACTGAAGGGAGCGCTGCCGAAACTGCGGCTGACCGGTGCGGAGGCTGCCTTGCGGGAAGCCGCGCCGCCGCTGCCGGCCGACCGGGTTTTTCATTTGGACACAAGAGGCAGCTACACGCGCACGATGGAACTGGTGCGGGACCACTTGCGCCGGAGGCCGGCGCGCAGCACGGTGATCGCGGGAATCACCGACCTGTGCGTGCTGGCCGCCTTGCGGGCGTTTGAAGAAGCCGGGCAGTTGGAATCCTGCGCCGCCATCGGCATGGGCACCATCGGCGAGGCGCGAAGCGAATTGATGAAGCCGGATACGCGTCTGATCGGGTCCATCTCGTTTTTCCCTGAAAAATACGGCGACGATGTCATGCGGCTGGCGCTGGATATCCTGCACAAGCGCCCCACGCCGCCGGCTGTGTATGCGCAGCACCGGCTGATCACACGGGACAACCTGCGCCGTCACTATCCGGCGGAAGGACAGCCCGAGTTGAGGGGATTTGAGGGAACGCAGCGGCTGGCCTGAGGAATCAAGGCTGGACCAAACCCATTAAAGCCGCCGCATTGCCTTGCAGCGCCGCTGCCTGCTCCAGAACGCGCCTGGCATAGCCCGCTACCTGTTCCACTCCCGCCGCATAGGCCGCGTTGGGATTGCCCGGGCCGCCGTTATAGGCGCCGACGGCCTTGTTGACATCGCCATCGAACCGGTCAAGCAGGTCGCGCAACAGAAGACCGGCGTAGGTGGTGAGCACCCGCGGGTCCACTTCGTTGAGCGTCAGTTCATCGGGCGGGCGCAGGTGAGGGGGCAGTTGCGCATAATCCCGCGTGTCCAGGGTGTAGAGTTTGTGAACATAGCGGAGAGTCTCGCGCGTGATCTGCCATACTCCGGTGGAATCGTTTAAAACATAAACACCGGTCTTTGTTCGTTTGACGACGATGTCGTCCCTCTGCGGCCTGCGCTTGCGCGCGAGGTTGGTAAGATCGCCCTGGGCGTTCAGGTAGTTGTTTTCCATGGCCCCGATGCCGAGGAAGAATTCCAGCGGCAGCGCATAGAAGTCCGCGATGGTGACGATGTCCGCGGCCATGCGGCCCGCATCTTCGCGGCTCAGCGCCTTCAGCGCCGGATCGGATTTACGCCGCACGCGAAGATCGGTTGCCGACTTCATGCGGATGAAACGGCGGATCATCGCCGCGCGCTCAGCCGGAGACAACTGATCCAGATTCCGGCGGTCCGGAAGGTTGTAGGCCGCATCCAGGTAGCGGGTGTGCATGCGGTAGTTCTCCAGGGTGGCGGGCGAGGTGAGCCACCAGGTAAACGTTTCCACCAGATGGGAGGACAGCATGCCGTTCAGTTGATCCAAACCGCGGCGCAGATCGCGATCCGGCGCCAGCAGGATGCGGTACTCGAGCGCCCCCCGCTCGACGGCATAGCTGAGCAGGACTTCCACGCCGGGATCACGGTTACGGCCACGCAACTGATCAAACATCAGGTAGGCGTAGAGTTCGTCCTGGTAACGGCCGGCCTCCGCCACGGTGCGCAGGCCAGGAGCATGCAGAGTGCCCCGTTGCGGATCGAAGACCGGCAGTGGGGTCTGGATTGGCGCGTGCAGCGCGCGCGGCCAATACCGGTGGATGCCCCAGACTCCCGCCGCCAGCAGCACCACGGCGGAGATGCCGCTCAGCAGCGCCGCCTTATGCCTCATACTATTGATTGTCACACCCCGGCGCGATCGTGACCGGAATGAAGCGCGCTTTTCATTTTCTTTTGGGTGTTGTGCGTTGAAACTGAAAATCGTGATCAGATTTCTACTTTTTCTTGCAGTGCTTCCCGCCGCCGCGCAGGAACGGACCGGGACAATCTCCGGCCGCGTCTCGGATGCGACGGGTGCGGATCTTGGCGCCGTGTCACTGGTTCTGCAGAACATGCAAACCGGCCTGGAGCGGGGCGCCGAAACGCCTTCCACAGGCGGCGATTACCGCTTCCCGTTGTTGCCGCCGGGCGTCTATCGAATCACGGCGAAAAGGACGGGATTCCAGACCACGGTGCGCGAGGGGATCACGGTGGGCGTGAACCAGCCGGCGCGAGTGGATTTCCTGTTGCCGGTGCAATCCACGGAACAGGCGGTGACGGTCACCGGGGACGCTCCGCAGGTGAACACCGTGAACGCCACGGGAGGGGTGACCATCGACGGACGCGCCATCGTGGAATTGCCGCTGAACGGGCGCAATTTCGTGCAACTGGGCACGCTGATTCCAGGGGCGGCGCCGCTGCCTTCGCGCTATGAAACACAGGGGTTTCAAGCCGCGCGCAACGGCTTCAGCATCAACGGGTCGCGCACGCAATCGAACAACTTCCTGCTGGATGGTGTGAGCAACAACGACCCGCACCTGAACGGCTTTGTCTTCACGCCTCCGCCGGACGCGCTGGATCAGTTCAAGATCATCACTTCCAGTTACTCCGCCGAATATGGTAACAATGCCGGCAGTGTTGTAAATGCGATTACAAAACCTGGCACGAACCAGTTGCACGGCAGCCTGTGGAATTTTCTGCGCAACGACGCGCTGGATGCCCGCAATTTCTTCTCGGTGTCGAAGCCGCCGCTGCGCCAGAATCAGTTCGGCGCCGCGATGGGTGGTCCGCTGAAACGCGACCGGACCTTTCTTTTCGGTTACTACGAAGGGGTGCGGGCACGCACGGGGCGGGTGCAGAACGTGGTGGTTCTCACCGATGCGCAGCGGCAGGGCAACCTGTCGGGGCTCAATCCGCCGCCGGTGGATCCTCGGGCGGGCAACCAGCCTTTCCCCGGAGCGGTCATTCCGCAGAGCCGTTTCTCGCCGGTCGCGTCGCGTCTGGTGGAAACGTTCGTGCCGCGGGTGAATTTCGGAGCCAACCGGTTCATCCGGTCGCCCTCAGTGGCCGGCGCGGGCAACCAGGGAGCGCTGCGGGGGGATCACCGGTTGTCGGATCGCAGCCTGCTGTTCGGCCGGTACTCTCATCAGCGGCTGGAGGAGCGGAACCCGCTGGGCGCCGGCACATTTTCTCCGGGCGGTTCGGCTTCCGAGGAGTACAATCACTCGGCGGTGGTTTCGCACACTTACACGATTTCCGCAAACACGCTGAACGAGGCCAGCGTATCGTATCTGCGGACTTTTGGACGGCCCTCCACCTGGAGTGGCGAGGATCTGTCCACCTACGGCTGGCGCTACCCGGCAACCGAACCGACCGCGAAGGGACTGCCGATCAGCGCAATTACAGGCCTGTTCTCCATCGGCGATGTGGCGCAGAGCTACACCCAACTGGCCCGCAACACTTACCAGGTATTCGATAACTTCAGCTATATTCGCGGGCGGCATACCATCAAGACCGGCGGCGAGTACCGGATGCAGCAACTTTACCTGGTGTTTCCAAACCGGCCCAACGGCGACTTCAGCTTCACCGGCGCCGTATCGCGGAACGCGGTGGCGGACTTCCTGCTGGGCCAGCCGGCGCAGTTTCGCCAGGGCGGCGGCCAGCCGGCGAAACACTTCGTGGGCCACACGGCGGGATTGTATCTGCAGGACGACTGGAAAGTGACGCGGCGGCTCACCCTGAACCTGGGATTGCGGTACGAGCTGCCCTTCCCGTACTTCGATAAACAGGACCGCGTGGCGTCCTTCCAGCCCGGCCGCCAGTCGCGCGTGCGGCCCACGGCGCCGGCGAATCTGCTGTTTCCCGGCGATGACGGTGTCTCGCGGGGTACGATCGCGACGGACACGAACAACTTCGCCCCGCGCTTCGGCTTCGCTTATGACCTTGCCGGTAACGGCCAGACAAGCCTGCGCGGCGGATACGGCATCTTCTATGACGCGGTCCCCGGCGTGGCGGTGTTTCAGAACATCAACGTGCCCCCGTTCAACCGGTTCGTGCAGATCGACATCCCGCCGGCGTTTGACAACCCCTACTCCGGATTCGCGGTGAATCCCCAGACGGATCCGTCGCGGGACTTCCCGTGTCCGTGCCTGGTAATCGGATTCTCGCCGGACTTCCGCACACCCTACGTGCAGCAGATGCACCTTACCGTGCAACGGCAGTTGCAGCGCGACCTTGTTTTTGAAATCGGCTATACAGGCTCATTGGGGCGCAAGCTGGGCGGGTACCTGGAAGTGAATCCCGCGGTTCCGGGGCCGGGGGCGACGCGGGCGAACACGCAGCAACGCCGCCTCTATCCCGAATACAACCTGGTGCGGCCCACTTTCAGCCATTTCAACTCGGCCTATCATGGCTTACAGACGCGGCTGGAACGGCGTTATTCCAACGGCCTGCAGTTCCTGGTCTCCTACACGTGGTCAAAGGCGATCGACTACCAGTCCTCCATCAACTTCGGCGGCGAAAACCGGCCGCAGGACGCCTTCAGCATGCGGGACATTCGCGGCCTGGCGGCGTTCGACCTCCGCCACAGGTTTGTTTCCACTTACGGTTACCAGCTTCCGTTCGGAAAAGGACGGCTGATGGGCGGCTGGAAGCTGATGGGCATCGTGTCGGCCCAATCCGGCAGCCCGCTCACGGCGCGGGAGGCCGTGGACCTGAGTCTGCGCGGGCTTGGCGCGGACCGGCCGGACCAGATCGCCAATCCGAATGACGGCCCGAAGACACCGCAGCGATGGTTCGACACCGGCGCGTTCGCGCGACTTGCGGATGTGGCGGGCGGGCAGCGCTCCGGAACGGCCGGCCGCAACACCATCATCGGTCCGGGGCTTGTGCAAACCGACCTCTCGCTGCTGAAGACTTTCACAATCCGCGAAGGGCATGGACTGGAGTTCCGGGCGGAGTTTTTCAACGCGTTCAACAAGGCGAACTTTCGCGATCCGGACACGAACATCAGCCAGCCGGCGACGTTCGGCGTGATCAATGCGGCGCGGCCGGCCAGAATCATCCAACTGGCGCTGAAGTATCAGTTTTGAGCGCGCTGATTCAACGTCACATAGTCGATCTTACCCGTGCCGAGCCGCGGCAGTTTGTCCACCGGCTCAATGAAGCGCGGGACAGCCACTTCCGGCGCGCCCCTTGCGCGGGAGGCCTGCACGAGCTGATCGCGCCGCAGCGCGCCATCTTCGGTAAACAGCACCAACACCTCGCCGCGGGTGGCGTCTTTGCGGGCGACGGCGGCGTGGGCGTGCTTGGGAGACGCCGCCTGGGCGATGGCCTCCACCACTTCGAGCGACACCATTTCACCGGCCACTTTGGCGAAGCGCTTCAACCGGCCCAGGATGTGCACGTAACCCTCGGAATCGATATCGGCCAGATCGCCCGTGTCATACCAGCCCGGACCGGCTTCTGAGACCGGGGGCTGCAGCACGCCCGGTTTCTCATGCTTCAGATACCCCAACATCACATTAGGCCCGCGCACATGCAGCCTTCCGCCGTGCAGGATGCCCTCAACGGGAATCAGTTGCGCATCCATGGCGGGCAGCAACTGGCCCGCGGTGCCTGTGCGGTAGGCTTTGGGCGCGTTCACAGCGATGACCGGCGCGCACTCGGTGGCCCCGTAGCCTTCCAGTATCCGCAGCCCGAAGCGGTCCATGTACTTGAGCCGCACTTCGTCGCTCAGCTTTTCAGCGCCGGCGATGACGTAGCGCAGCCGGTAGAAGTCATAGGAGTTGGCAAAGCGGGCGTAGTAGTTCAGAAACGTAGGCGTGCCGAATAACACCGTGCAGTCGCGGTCATACGTCAGTTCGGGGATCAGCCGGTAGTGCAGGGGGCTGGGGTAGAGAAAGATGCGGACGCCGTTGATCATGGGCAGGATCACACCCGCCGTCAGCCCGAAGGAATGGAACATGGGGAGGGCGACGAAGAAGCGCTCCCGGTTGGTGAAGTCGATCTTGGCGGCCACCTGGGCGACGTTGGCCAGAATGTTGTCGTGCGACAGCACTACGCCCTTCGGCTTGCCCTCCGAACCGGAAGTGAACAGGACGATGGCCGGATCCTCGGGCTTGATATCGGCTTCGAACCGGCGCGGGAAACGCAGCGCCCAAAGCATCAGCCACAGCTTGTCACCGAATCCGAACATCGGCCGCAGATCCTCCAGATAGACGATGCGGAGGTTGCGAAGCTGGCCCACCTTATCAGTGAGCTTGCCCTTGTCCAGAAACGCCCGGGACGTGATCAGCGTGCGGATACAGGCCAGATCGCAGGCGCTCTGCATGCCATCCACACCGGCGGTGTAGTTGAGCATGGCGGGCACACGGCGCGTGGCGAACATGCCGAACAGCACGGCGACGGAGGGTCCGGCGTTGGGCAGCAACAGGCCCACGCGTTCCTTCTCTTCGGCGAGCCGCGAGATGAGGCGGCCCAGCGCAAGGGAGGCTTTCAACAGGTCGGCGTAGGTGTCGAGCTTCGGCCGCACGTCTTCCAGCATCTCCGCCTTGCGGCCATACAGATCGATGCCGTCCATCAGCGCCTGCCACAGCGTGCGCTTCACGCGCGCATCCATCACGTGGCGTTCCATCATTAGCCGCAACGCTTCGCCGGCCAACTGGCGGCGCACCTTGGCCGAAGGCGCATCGGGCATGGAGAGATGCTCCATGGGCAGATAGGTGATGCGCACACGCGGCCGCCAGTGGATGGGGAAAGGCGCTTTCATGCGGCTGAAGATGGAACTGGTGGCGCCTTCGATGCGGATGGGCAAAATGGTGGCGCCGGTGCGCGCCGCCAGGAACGCGGTGCCTTCGTAGACCTTCATCAGGCTGCCGGTAACCGTGATGCGCCCTTCCGGGAAGATGCCGATCGGCCTGCCGGCCTCCACCATGTGGACAAGCTGCCGCATCATCATGGGATTGGCGGCGTCGATCAGCACATAGTTGATGAGCTTCATCAGCAGCCGGAAGGTCCACTGCTGTCCGATCTGCGTGTGAACCACCCAGGTTACGTCGAACGGCAGATGAGACTGAATCATGATGCCGTCGAAGAACGACTGATGGTTGGCCATCACGATGAGTCTGTCGGGCTGTTTGCCGGGGGGAGTACCGGCGAGTTCGAAGCGGAAGATCAGCCGGAGCAGGCGTCGGGCGAGAAATTTAATCATGCCAGGCGATTGACGTTCTTTCTAATGTAGCGTGAGCGGCGGGAAGGTGTATACTTTCAGCTAAAAGGACATGGGGGTCCCGAACATGAACCGCACTCTTCGTGCCGCGGCGCTTTTTCTGGCCGCAGTATTCACTCTGGCTGCGCAGGAGTCGCGAGCCACGATCATCGGACGCGCCACCGATCCGGCGGGCGCAACGATCGCGGGCGCCGTCGTGCGCGCCACCAATACGGCGACAAACACCACGGCGTCGTCCACCACCAACGAGTCCGGCAACTTTGAAATTCCATACCTGCTGCCGGGCATATACCGGGTGGAGGTGGAGTTGACGGGCTTCAAGAAGTCCGTGCGCGACGGCATTGAGTTGCGGGTGAACGACCGGATGACGCTGGACTTCCAGCTTCAACTGGGCGACGTAGCCGAGTCAGTGACGGTGAGCGGTGAGACGCCGCTGTTGGAGACGTCCACTGCCAGCGTCGGCCTTGTGATGGATGAACGGAGGGTGGCGGAACTGCCGGTGGTGGGGGGCAACCCGTTTTACCTATCACGGCTTTCGGCGGGCGTGCTGAGCAGCGGCGGGCGCAGCGCCGGCAATCCGATGGACAACGGCGCGGCGACGGGCGTGATCGTCAATGGGACGCGCGGCGGATCGAGCGAAGTGATGGTGGACGGATCGCCAAATATGACCAACCGCAGCGCCGTCTTTTCGCCGCCCCAGGACCTGGTGCAGGAATTCAAGATCCAGACGGCCACTTACGACGCATCGATCGGCCATGCGGCGGGCGCGGTAACCAACGTCAGCATGAAGGCAGGCGGGAACAGGCTTCATGGCACGGGCTATTACAACGACTCGCAGGTGCGGGCCATTCCGTGGTTTACCAACCGCTTTCTGGCCGATCCGCGGACGGTGTTAACGGAACAGCAGCGCGCGGCGGCGGTGCCGAGTTGGGTACACCGGCGCTGGGGCACCACGATCAGCGGTCCCGTTGCGATTCCCGGGATCTACAATGGCCGCAACAAGACGTTCTTCACTTTCGGGTTCGAAGATCTCTCCATCGAGCGAAATCTTTCCTTCACCGGCACCGTTCCGACGGCGGCGCAGAAGCGGGGCGATTTTTCGGCGCTGGGTGCGTTGGGGTCGCGGTATCAGATCTACGACCCGTTCACCATTGCCGCGGCTCCGAACGGCCGATTCAGCAGACAGCCTTTGCCGGGGAACATCGTGCCCGCCAGCCGCATCGATCCGGTATCGGCGCGGCTGATGAGCTTTTACCCGGAACCGAATCAGCCGGGTTTGAACGCGGAAGAGCGGAACAACTTTTTCAATACGCAGCGCATCCGGCGGGAGAACTACACCTACACCGGACGGGTGGATCATAACTTCAACGAAAAGAACCGATTCTTCCTGCGCTGGAATAACTCACAGCACGACAATCTGACGGACGCCCTTGGCACGATCACCAATATCGACATTCTGGACCGTACGGGATGGGGCGCGGTGATTGACGACGTGCATGTCTTCAATGCCGGGCTGCTGGTGAATCTGCGCTACGGCGTGTCGTATCAGAGCGATATCAACAGCAGGGGCAGCCAGGGTTTCGACCTGGCCAGCCTGGGCCTGCCGGCCGGCCTGTTGACGGAGATCAATTCGAAGCTGGGCCCCGACGGCATCGCATTTCCCAGGGTGGAAGTGGATGGCGGCGCCTACACGGCGTTGAGTAACAACGGAGGCGCGCGCGGCGCAACGAACTACCACACGGCGCAGGCGATTGTGACGCGTATCGCCGGGGCGCACAGCATGCGGTTCGGAACCGAATACCGCCTGCAGCGGGAAACGGGATTCAACTATGGATTTATCGCCCCGCAATTCGTGTTCGGCAATGCCTATACCCGCGGCCCGCTGGACAACTCTCCCCAATCGCCGATCGGCCAGGGCCTTGCGTCCATGCTGTTCGGAATTCCCACCGGCGGCGCGATCAATAACAACGCCTCGCGTGCCGAACAGAACAGCTACTGGGGATTCTACTTCCAGGATGACTGGCGGATTACTTCGCGGCTGACTTTGAACATCGGCCTGCGGTGGGAATATGAGAGCCCGATCACCGAACGTTATAACCGCACCATCCGGGGTTATGATTTCACCACGCCGAACCCGGTAAGTCAGCAGGCGGCGGCGGCCTATGCGCGCTCGCCGATTCCGGAAGTGCCGGCTTCGGCGTTTTCCACGCTGGGGGGCCTGCAATTTGCCGGCAGCGGCGGCCAACCAGCCACGCTGTGGAAGACGGACCGCAACAACCTGGCGCCGCGGGTTGGCCTGGCGTTTCAACTGAACCGGCAGACGGTGCTTCGGGCGGGCTATGGGATCTTCTATGACGTCGTGGGCGTGGACCGCTTCGGCGTAAACCAGGGCGGCTTCAACCAGCCAACGAACATTATCCCCACCCTGAATAACGGGCAGACGTATGTGGCCACCGTACGCAATCCGTTCCCGAACGGGATTGAGAACGCACTGGGTGCGGCGGGGGGACTGACGACGTTCCTGGGCCGCGGAATCTCCTTCTTCAATGACAGGCCGCTGAACCCTTACATGCAGCGGTGGTCGGCGTCGGTGCAGCGCGAACTTCCGGGCAAGGTGGTGATGGATATCTCCTATGTCGGCAACCGCGGAACCAAGCTTCCCGTGACGCGGGAGTTGAATCCTGTGCCCCGCCAATATCTGTCCACCTCGCAGACCCGGGACCAGGCAACGATCGATTTCCTCAGCCGGCAGGTGAACAATCCGTTCTTCGGCATGCCGGAGTTCACCGGAACCGGATTGGCCAACCAACGCGTGGGAGTGGCGCAATTGCTGCGGCCGTACCCCCACTTCGGCAGTATCACCGCCACGTTCCCGGCGGGCTATTCTTACTTCCATTCGCTGCAAATGGCCGCCGAGAAGCGAATGAGCGGGGGCCTTACGTTCCAGTCCAGTTGGACTTACTCGAAATTTATGGAGGGGGTGACCTACCGGAACGAAACCGACCTTGCGCCGGAGAAGGTGATTTCACCCCAGGATTACACGCACCGCTTCGTATTGAGCACGATTTACGAGCTTCCTTTCGGAAAGGGAAAGAAGTTTTTCTCCGGCCTGGGCGGCGTAAGCGAGGCGGTCTTCGGAGGCTGGCAGTTGCAGGGCTGGTATGAGGGGCAGACCGGCGATGTGCTGGGATTCGGCAATGCGATCTTCAATGGAAACCTGAAGGACATTGAGATTCCGGTAAACCAGCGCCGGGCCGAGAGATGGTTCAACACCGATGCGGGTTTCAACCGGAATTCGGCGCAGGTGCTGGTGAATAACATTGTCGGGTTAAGCTCGCGGTTCAATGGCGTACGCGCGGATGGAATCAATAACTTCGATCTTTCGATGTTCAAGAACTTCCGCATCAAGGAGCGGGCCACGCTGCAGGTGCGGGTGGAAAACTTTAACGCCCTGAATCACGTGCAGTTCGGCGGCCCGAATACCAATCCCATCAATGCGGCGTTCGGCACCATTACGGACGAAAAGGGACATGGCCAGCGGCAGATAACGTTCGGGGCGAAGTTGGTATTTTGAGGCAGGAAGACAGGAACGCAGGAAGTCAGTGGGGTTTTCCTGGAAATGAAAGACCCATGTCGGCCAGCAGCACCTGCGCGCAGTTATAGCCGGGCAGCCCGGTTATGTTGCCTCCCGGATGTGAGGAGGATCCGCACAAATACAGCCCTTCGGCATGGGTGCGGTATTGTCCGGCGCCGGGAAACGGGCGGTGATAGCCATACTGGTCGTTGGTGAAAGCTCCCACCAGCAGGTCGCCATCGCGCATGTTTGGCAGGCTGCGGGCGGCGTCAATGGGGCTGAGCGTCCACTGGTCGATGAGGGTGTCCTCCACATCCGGCGCGTAGCGTTTCCAGATATCCATCATGCGCCGTCCGTGCGCGTCCTTCTCCCGGTCCCAATTGGCCGCATCGCCGTGCAGGCGGTAGGGCAGTTTCTCCCACCAGAAGGCCGTGTGCCTGCCGGGCGGCGCCTGCGTGGGGTCGAACACCGTCGGGCAGGTGCCCCACATCACCGTGGGCGGTATCGTTCCCGCCTCATGATGCCGCACAATTTCTGTGAACTGCCGGACATCCTCAAGGCCAAGAATCACCATGAACGCCCGGTCCAGATACGGCCGGCTGCGGGCGGCGCGATAGACGGGCGCTGCTTCCAGCGCGACATGCAGGGCAAACAGCGGCGCCAGCAGGTTATAGCGGAAGTCCGCGGCTTTGGCTCGCCAGGCGGCGGGCACATCGGCGTCGTCCATCAGGTCAAGAAACGTCTGCTGGGGATTGAGGCTGGAGGCCACGAAGTGCCTCGCGCGGAAAACCTCCCCCGCTTTGGTTTCCACTCCCACGGCCCGCCCGCCTTCCATCAGGATCCGCCGCGGCTCAGCCTGTAATTTCACCGCGCCGCCGGTTTCTTCCACCGCGGTGACCAGGGCACGCGCCAGAGCGGCTGATCCGCCTACGCACATCTGCGCCTTCCCGCTTGCCGCCAGCAGAGCCGCGATGTGGTGCCCGAAACCGCGACAGCGAAGATCCACTTCGCGCAGGCCGTTGAAGAACAGCAGGCCCGCCTGGATGACAGGATGGGTGAACTCACGCTCAACGAATTCCAGCGGCGAAAGCGCGCTCACCTCCAGCAGCAATCGCCCCTCGGCGGTCCGCTCCAGCAGCCGGCGCCTCTCCTCACGCGGCATGGGCGGAGACTGGCTCTCGGGGATGAGAATCCGTTCCACCACGGGAAGGAACCGATCGCGCCACAGGCGTAGCTGGCGGGCATCTTGCGCGCTCCAGGCGGCGAACGATTCCACGGTCTTCTCAAAATCGGTCCACCATTCCAGGGTCTCACCGCTGGCCAGGATCATGGCCGTATTCAATTCCGGTTCCAGGTAGTGGGCGCCACGGCGGGCCAGGCCAAGATCGGAATACCACGGCATCTGGCGGATCGCCCGGTGATAAAAGGAATGCGTATTGTGCAGAAAGCCGGGATGGCGCGGATTGGATGCGGTCACCAGCCCACCACCGGCGTAGGCATTGCGTTCGAGGCAAAGCACCTTCATGCCCGCAAGCCCGGCGTAGGCTACAAGAATCAGGCCGTTGTGGCCGGAACCGAGAACGATGCCGTCGTATTCGTGACTCATCGCTTTTCAGGATAAGCCTAGCCGAACGCGCCGTCGCGATTCACTCTTCGATCGACTGCTGGAAAATAACGTGCGTCGGCTGAGGCATCCCAGCGGCCCGGCAACTTGGCGGGGCCGGAGTGGGCGAGCCTCACCGTGCTTTCGTTTCTTCGCGAAACAGCGCGCCGCCACCCAGCTATGACCGCGCACATCCAAATAAAGTCGCATTGGGCCTGATGAGATCACCCCGGACGGAAGGCGCCCCTTCCATCCGTTATCACTCGGCGATATACTGTCCGCACAATGAGGACCCTAGGGGCGCTTCTTTTCACCGTCGTCTCTCTGACGGCCCAAAGCCAGTTGGCGACACTCAGCGGAACCATTGAGGACGCCACAAAGGCGGTGATTCCCGCCGCCACACTCCGGCTGACGAATCAGGAAACCGGAGAGACGTGGAACGCTTCCAGCAATGACCA
>JANRLE010000018.1:0-26678 GCA_033762895.1 Bryobacteraceae bacterium
GAGCGCATGGCCATGCCATGGCTCGATCTCGCCCGTTATGCCGACACCCACGGCTACCACATCGATTCTCACCGCGACATGTGGCCCTGGCGCGACTGGCTCATCCGCGCCTTCAACAACAACATGCCTTACGACCGGTTCACCGTGGAACAACTGGCCGGCGACTTGCTCCCCAACCCCACCCGCGACCAGCGGCTGGCCACCGGTTTCAACCGCAACCACATGATCAACTACGAGGGCGGCGCGATCCCGGAGGAGTACCTCACCGAATACGTCGTCGATCGCGTGGAAGCCACCGCCAACGTCTGGATGGGAATGACCATGGGCTGCGCCCGCTGCCACGACCATAAGTACGATCCCATCAGCCAGCGCGACTTCTACCGCTTCTTCGCCTTCTTCAACACCGTGGAGGAAAAAGGACTGGATGGACGCGACGGCAATGCCGAACCCAAGCTGCAACTCCCCGACGACGCCCAGGAGAAGCGGCTGGCCGAGCTGAAAAAAGCGATCGAAGTTCATGAGGAGTCGCTGCCCGAAAAACAGGTGGAGGCCGGCCTTCGCGAATGGGCGCGCTTCGCCGCTCCCTCGGATGGTCCCAGGGACGCCCTGGCTCACTACGAACTCGACGGGTCTCTGTCGGACCTTTCCGGCCACTACCGTCACGGCCGCATCGCCAAGGGCAACCCGCTGTTTGCCGGCGGCGTGGCCGGACAGTCCCTGGCCTTTGACGGTGAGTCGGTTGTCGAACTGGGCGACTTCCGTCCCGCCAGCTTTTCCATTGCCGCCTGGGTTCGCTCCAACAACAAGCTGCCCGCCGGCGTGATCACGAAACTGGACGACGGACGCGGCCTGGCGCTGCACTTGGAGACCGCTGAATCCATCGGAGAACGCCGGCGCGGCGCAAGGCTACTGTTCCGGCTTGCCTCGAACTGGCCCGCCGGCGGTATCGAAGTGCGGACAAGGAAGTACCTGGTGCAGAGCGCTTTCACCCACGTCGTGGCGGCCTACGACGGTTCGGGAAAAGCTTCCGGTATCACCGTGTATCTGGATGGTGAAAAAGCAGATCTCGAAATTCTGAAAGATCAGCTCACCGGGTCGATCGACGCTCCCGCGCCGTTTTCGCTCGGCGACAACAAGGTGAGCGGCGCCCTGCGGGCCAACATCGACGACCTGCGCATCTACGGCCGTGTGCTGGGGGAAAACGAAGCCCGGCAACTCGCCTCCGCCGCGCCTGTTCGAGCGATCCTTGCAATTCCCGAAAGCCGCCGCGCCAGGGACCAGAAGGAACGCCTCCGCGAGTATTACCTCACCCACGCCGCACCCCAACCGATGCGCCAGGCCTACAGCGAGCTCAAGGCTCTCAAGACAGAGCAGGCGGCGCTTGAAAAAGCCGTACTCAACACGATGGTAATGCGGGAGATGGAAAAATCCCGCGAGACCTTTGTTCTCGCCCGCGGCGACTATCGCAACAAAACCGAAAAGGTCACCCCCGCCGTGCCCGCCAGCCTTCCTCCGCTGCCTCCCGGCGCACCCGCCAACCGGCTTGGTCTGGCCCGGTGGCTCACCACCGGTAATCATCCCCTCACCGCCCGTGTGGCCGTCAACCGTTTCTGGCAGAGCTACTTTGGTACGGGGCTGGTGGAGACCGCGGAAGACTTCGGCTCACAGGGCGGCCCACCCTCCCATCCGGAATTGCTGGACTGGCTGGCCACGGAATTCGTACGGTCCGGCTGGGATGTGAAGGCAATGCAAAAACTCATCGTTACTTCAGCCACTTACCGGCAATCATCGAAGGCGTCACCTGAGCTGATTGAGAAGGACCCGCAGAACCGGCTTCTGGCCCGCATGTCGCGTTTTCGTCTACCCGCCGAATCAGTGCGCGACAATGCTCTCGCCCTCAGCGGCCTGCTCAATCCGGAAATCGGCGGACCGAGCGTCTATCCCTACCAGCCCGCTGGGCTTTGGGAGGAGATGGCCTATGGCGATGTGTTCACCGCGCAGACCTACACGCCCAGCCGCGGCAAGGATCTCTACCGCCGAAGCATGTACACGTTCTGGAAGCGCACCGTTCCTCCCGCCCAGATGTCCACCTTCGATGCGCCGGACCGCGAGAAGTGTGTGGCCCGGCGGCCGCGCACCAACACCCCGCTGCAGGCGCTGGTGCTGATGAACGATCCCACCTATATCGAATCGGCCCGCGCGCTGGCGCAAACCGTCATCACCAGAGCCGGCCGCAACACGGCCGCGCGCATTGGCATGGCCTATCAACTGGCTGCGGCGCGCAAACCGGATCCAGCGGAGGTGAAGCTGCTCAGCGGGCTGGCCGAATCTCAGCGCGCGGTCTTCAACAAGGACCCCGCGGCGGCCGAGAAGTTGCTCAGCGCGGGGGAATCCAAACCCGACCCTTCCATCCACCGGCCGGAACTCGCCGCCTGGACAATGGTCACCAGCACCATCCTGAACCTCGACGAAGTGATCACAAAGGAGTGAACCGATGCATTCACAAATCACCCGCCGCCACCTTTTCGGGCTCACCTCCCAGGGCATCGGTACTGCCGCGCTCGCCTCCCTGCTGCAGGGCAAAACGGGCGGCCTCAGCGGTCTCCCTCATCACAAACCCACAGCCAGCCGTGTCATTTTCCTGCACCAGTCGGGCGGCCCGTCCCAGATCGACCTGTTCGATCCCAAGCCGCAGTTGAAAAAGTTCCAGGGAAGTGAACTGCCCGATTCGGTGCGCATGGGCCAGCGCATCACAGGCATGACCTCGGGCCAGGGTACGCTTCCGGTGGCCTCTTCGGTATTCAGGTTCCAGCAGCACGGCGCCTCCGGCCAATGGCTCAGCGAACTGTTGCCGCACACCGCCAAGGTGGTGGACGATCTCACCATCATCAAGAGTGTCCACACCGAGGCGATCAATCACGACCCGGCCATTACGTTCATCCAGACCGGCAGCCAGCAGCCGGGCCGTCCCAGTATGGGCGCCTGGGTCAGCTACGGCCTCGGCAGCGACAACGACAATCTGCCGGCCTACGTCGTGCTGGTATCGCAGGCCAACGGGCTGAACCAGGATCAGCCCCTGTTTTCGCGCCTGTGGGGACCCGGCTTTCTGCCGTCCAGCCATCAGGGCGTAAGATTCCGGGGCGGCGCCGAGCCGGTGTTGTATCTGCAGGATCCGCCGGGGGTGTCGCGCGACAGCCGCCGCCAGATGCTCGACGTGGTTTCCAAGATCAACCGCCTTCACGGCCAGGCGTTTCACGATCCGGAAATTGAGACCCGGATCTCTCAATATGAGATGGCCTACCGCATGCAATCGTCCGTGCCCGAACTGATGGATCTTTCCAAGGAGCCGCCCGCAACGTTCGCGCTTTACGGCGAGGACGCCCGCCGGCCGGGCACCTACGCCGCCAATTGCCTGCTGGCGCGCCGGCTGGCCGAGCGCGGCGTCCGTTTCGTTCAGCTCTATCACCGCGGCTGGGATCAGCATAACGATCTGCCGCGCGACCTGGCGCTGCAGTGCAAAGGAACCGACCAGGCCTCGGCCGCCCTGGTGGCCGATCTCAAGCAGCGCGGCTTGCTCGATGACACGCTCATCGTCTGGGGCGGGGAATTTGGCCGCACCGTTTACTGCCAGGGCAAGCTTACCGGAACCAACTACGGCCGCGATCATCATCCGCGCTGCTTCGCCATGTGGTTCGCCGGCGGCGGATTCAAACGCGGTTTTTCCATCGGCCAGACCGACGACTATTCCTACAACATCGCCACCGATCCGGTCCACGTACACGACGTGCAGGCCACCATCCTGCATTGTCTGGGCGTCGATCATAAGCGGCTCACCTACAAGTACCAGGGGCGCCATTTCCGCCTCACCGATATTCACGGCAACGTCGTGAAGCAGGTTCTCGCCTGATCGCTTCTAGGTAATGCGGTTGTGCCACGCCGGGCGCTTCCTCCTAGCCGCGGCGCTAAAGCGTCACCTCGTCATCCGCCGATAGCCTCTGTAAATGCGGAGACTTGCTTTGGTGATCTGGACCGGTCTGGCCGTCACCGGGGGTACGCTCGGCGCCGGAAACATCGAAGGGACCATCCGCGTGACTCGCAGGCTCACCCGCCAGCGTGTCACACCTGTTGTTCCCGCCTACCATCGGGGAGTGGTCGCGCCGGCCGAACAACCCTCCGCCGGTTGGGACCGGGAGGAACTGGATCGCGTGGCGGTCTACCTGGAGAGCTCCGCGGAACTGCCTTCCACGCCCGTTATTGCGCAATTGGAACAGAGGGGCCGGAGATTCCTCAGCCACACCCTGGTGGTTCCGGCGGGCTCCACAGTTTCCTTCCCCAATCGCGATCCGATCTTTCACAACGTGTTTTCCCTGTCCCGGGCGAAGAGTTTCGACCTGGGCAACTACCGCCAGAATGAGACGCGATCGGTCGTGTTCACCAAAGCCGGCGTAGTCCAGGTCTACTGCCATCTGCATCCGAACATGGCCGCATCTATCGTGGTGACGCCGAACAAGTGGGCGGCCAAGCCCTCCCCCGCCGGCGCCTTCGTTCTCGAAGCCGTGCCGCCGGGCCGGCATGCGGTGGTGGTGTGGCATCCTTCGGCCGGTTCCTTCCGTAAGAACGTGCAGGTGGGCGGCGGCGCGGTACAACTTGACTTCGAAATCCCGGTGGATGAGCGCCAACCATGAGGAAACCACCGTTTGCATGGCGCGTTTTTGTGTTGGCTTTTGTCCCGGTGTGCGGAGTGCTGGTGGGCAGCCTCACTGCCGTCCGCATGATGATGGCGGACCAGGTGAAGGAAGGGCTTCGTTCCTCGCTGCGCCAGACGCACGAATTTCTGGTTCGCATCCGTTCCCAGCAGGAACTGCAGAACACGCGCATGCTCAGCGTCATTGCAGAAAACCCCTCGCTCAAAGCCGGCTTTGCGCTGCTTCGTCTGGCGGGCGCCGGCGGCGAACAGGAGCGCCGTACGCTCGAAGATCAGATCCTCGAGATCAGCCAGTCACTCGGTTTCGACCTGGTTCTCGCCGCCAACCACGACGGAGAGTGGACGGCCGGCGTCAGGAGGCAGGGTGAAGGATGGACCCAGGTGGATCGCGGGAACGTGGAGCGGTCCGGCTCCGGTCTGATGCGGCTGGAGGGCAAAACGTATGCCATCACGGCCATCCCGGTGAACCTGGGCGAGGAGAACCTCGGCGCGCTGGCGGTAGGGCGGCTGTTTGACTTTTCCGAGTTCACCACTCCCGCCGTCCTCACCCACAACCACCGTGTGCTGGAATCGAATGTGCCCGGCGTTACCCGGCAGGAGATTGAAGCGGCGCTGGCCGGCTGCGAGTCGAGTTCCGAATGTGAACTGCGCCTAAACGGCGAGACGTATCTGTCACTTCCTGTGCAAAAGCTGTCGCTCGGCCGGGGCTACGTGGTACGCAGCCTGCAGTCGGTGGATGCCGCCAGCATGCCGATGGAGGTGGTGATGACCCGCGTGCTGCGGCTTGCCGGAACGGTGGCGGTTCTCCTGCTGGTGGGCGTCTCTGTAGTGGCCTCCAAGTCAGTGGTGCGCCCGCTCACCGATTTGGCCAACCGGCTCTCGGAAAACTGGAAACTTGGGGAAATGAAGCCGGTAAACATTCTGGCCACCACCAGGGAGGTGGAGGAACTGGCCAGGGCCTTCAACCATGCCGCGCTGGCCCTGAGCGATGCGCAGGGCCGGCTGAGCAATGCCTACCTGGAGTTCATCCAATCGATGGCCAGCGCAATCGACGCAAGGGATGTCTACACGGCCGGCCATAGCCTGCGCGTGAGTGAGTATTCCTGCGCCATCGGGCAAGCCGTGGGACTGGATGAACACGAACTGGAGGCGTTGCGCGTGGGCGCGCTGCTGCACGACGTCGGCAAGATCGGAGTGCCCGACGCGGTGCTGCAGAAGCCAGGACGCCTCACCGATGAGGAGTTTGAAATCATCAAGCAGCATCCGGTTATCGGCAAGCGTATCGTGGAGCGTGTGGAGGGATTCCATCGCTATCTGCCCATCGTGGAACTGCACCACGAAAGTTTCGATGGCTCCGGCTATCCCCACGGTCTGCGTGGTGACGAGGTGCCCAAAGAAGTCCGCATCGTGCGTGTCGCCGACTCCTACGACGCGATGACCTCGGACCGCCCCTACCGCAAGGGCATGTCGCACGAGGCCGCCATGGAGATCCTTCGCCAGTGCTCCGGCACTCACTTCGATCCGGAACTGGTGGAGGCGTTCGCCAGCCTGGGATCGAATCCGGTGCGCGGCCGGGATCTGGTCAGTCTGGCCGAAGCCGTCGGAACTTCCGGCAACGTGGTCCTGCCCGAACTCGCCAAAGAGTGGCAGCAGTGAAACAGGGCTGGCTCGCTCTCGCCGCTGTTGCGGCCTTTGCGGGCGAAGCCTCGTTCGAAGTGCCGCTCACGCTCTCCGCAGGCTCAATGTTTTCCTCGCGCAGCGGCGCACGGCTTACTGGGGGATTTCGCGCCGTTGCCTATCCGCACTTGAACCTCGGCAGGGGCTTCTTTCTTGCCGGCGCGCTGCAGGCCTACTCCCGGCCCTATTTCTACGAACAACTGGATAGCGGGGGTTACGGCGCGCGCGGCGATGTCCTGCAATCCTACGCCGGGTACGCCAGAAACTGGGGCCGCAACGCGGTGGTGCTGAAGGCGGGGATTCTGTCGTCGGCCTTCGGGTCATTCCCCTTGCGTTATGACGACGCCCTCAATCCGCTGATCGACATGCCGCCGGGCTACGGCTACTACTACAAGCCAGTCTCCACGCTTGGACTGGCCGGCGCGCAGGCCGATATCACCATCGGCCGCGTGGATGGCCGGGCGCAGTTTGTCACCAGTTCTGCCGCCAACCGCCGCGGCATTTTCGACAGCGATCAGTACGGGCAGTGGGCGGGCGGGGCCGGAGTTACCGTGATGCAGGGATTCCGCATCGGAACGTCGTTCTATCGCGGCCCTTATTTGCACCGCGGGCACCGCTTCTTCCGGCCGGGCGAGGCTGCGCCGGTCACCCTTCCGGCCACCGGCTACGGTATGGACGTGCAATTCGCCCGCGGACACTTCAGCCTCTCGGGCGAACTGAGCCGCTTTCAGCGCGCCTACCACGTCGTTCCCACCCGGAATCAGGTCCTCGGATACGGCGAGGCGAAGTATACGATTTCGCCCCGCGTCTACCTGGCCGCGCGCATCGGCACCGATGTGTACGATTTCGCGCTCGGCTACCGGCTCAACCGGCGGCAGTTGTTGAAGATCGGCTACCAGCACTCCCCACTGCTTCCCAACGTGCTGGGCCTGCAGTTGGTGACGCGGCTTTCGCCCGTCTCCCATTGAACCAAAGGCGCACTAACTAACCCGCTTCGGCATTGCTGAGAGCTTCGGCGGGCCCCGGATGCGGCGCCACCTCCGTCTCCCCGCGCACCAGTTTGCCCGCCTCCCCGCTTCTTGCAATCGCCCACCGGTACAGCACCGGAGCGATCAATTCGTTCAACGCCACCACGCCGAAAACCAGCGCCGACGCCTCATCGCCGAACTGCGGGAAACTGCGCGCAAACAACGACGCCAACGCCAGCGCCAGGCCCGCCTGCGGCAGCAGTCCAAATCCAGCGTACCGGCGCACCATGCTCTCCGAGCCCGCCATCCTCGCCCCCACCGCCGTTCCACCCAACAAACCAGCCGCCCGCATCACGATCAGGATTCCCGCCGGCAGCCAGACAATCGCCAGCGCGTCCAGGTGGATGCTGGCGCCCGCCACCGCGAAGAACGCCACATAGACGGGCAGCGAGGCGGCTTCGATCGCATCGTGCAGCCGGTCCCCATGCCCCGTTGCGTTGCGGATGAACACCCCCGCCGCAAGCGCCACCAGCAGCGGATCAAGGTGAATCCTCTGTCCCACCTCGGCCACCAGGAATCCGGTGGTCACCACGAATAGCGCGCCACCGGCCACGAATACCCGCAGAAAGGCCGCCACCAGGATCCCGATCAGCACGCCCACACCCATTGATCCGAAGACTTCCCAACTCAGCACGCCCACCGTGATCGCTTCGGCATTCCCTCCGCCCAACAGTCCGCGCGCGATTGAGGATGTCAAGGCGAACAGTACGATGATCAGCAGATCGGCCGCCACCACCACGCCCAGAACCGTGCGGCTCACCGGCCCGTCGGCTTCCATCTCCTTGCGCAGCGCAACTACTACGGCCGGTGACTGGGACGCCAGCGTCACCCCCATCACCGCCGCCAGCGCCGCCATCTGCATGGTATCCAGTCCGGAGGTAAACGGCAGCATCCCGCGCAGCAGGAATGCGGCGGAAGAGAGGATGCAGATGGTTCCACCGACAGCGAAAAGCGCAATCCAGGCGATTCCCCGGAATAGCGGGCGCATCCTGGGCAGGTCCATCTCCGTGCCCGCGGTTAACGCGATCAGCGCCGTGGCCACGCCATTGAAAATCCGCAGTTCTCCCAGCATCTGCTCGGTCACCAGCACCATCACCTGGGGACCCACAAGGATGCCCAGCATCAGATAACCTGTCAGCCGCGGCAGATGCAGATTCTTGAAAAGATTACCCGCGAATAGCGCGCTCAACAGCAGGAATCCCGCCGCCAGGGTCACCCCGGCCGGTCCGGCGCCCGACCCCGGCTGCGGATTGAACGACCTCACCGAATGCATCAGGCCGATGAGAATCAGGAACAGGAAGATCTGCACGGTATTCTCTTTTCTTCAATCCACCTGCGTGGCAAGAGCGGAAGTTTCGCGCCCGGCCCGGCGGGCTGCGTATTGCAGTGTGGCCTCCATCACAATCGTGGTCCCGATCACGGCTGTGACGATCCATCCCACCGTCGGACCGGAGTAGAGGTCCTGCGCCGATACCACGATCGCCACGGCCAGTGCCCCCATCGGAGCCCCGGCCAGCGTCCAGCGCTCGGCGCGGCTTAGCGGTTTGAGCCAGAACCTCTCGAGCAGTATGGTGGCGACCCATTTCGACGCGATCCGCCCGGCGACGAAGAAGAACATCAGGATCCAGCCCTGCCATTCGCCCGGATTCCACAGCGCTCCGGCCAGCACCAGAAATACGAAATAGATCGGACGCTCCATGCGCTCCAGCAGGTCGCGCGCCTGCTCCCGCCAGGGCCCACCGAAATTTACTAAAATCGCTCCCGCGATGCCGCAAACCGCAATCGGAGACAGGCGCAGATAGCTCGCCATGCCCGCCGTAAACGCCACGGCGCCAAGCAGCGCCGCCGTGAAGGGCGGACCTTCGCTCAGGTTGTTCAGAACCGCCGTGATCACCATGCCCATGATCGTCCCGATTCCGAAGATTACGAACAGCCACGCTGTTCCGGGAAGCTGCCATGAAACCACACCCCCCTGCGGCCGCACGAACGCGCTGATCATCATCATCCCCAGCACACCCGCCAGTTGCTCCAGTTCGATAATGCGCAGGCTCCGCTCCGATACCGGCGCACCGGCCGAAAAGGGCGCGAAGAAGAACGGCGCGCCTCGCGCCGCCATCGTTCCGGCCGCCGCCAGGATGATGGCGTCGCGTATGGCTCCGGTTCCGCCGGAGGGCGCCAGCAACGGGTAGATTCCCAACAGAAGTACCGCCGACAATCCGAAAATTACCGCGAATGGAATGCTGGTGGTAAGCAGTACGGCCGCCCCGATACCAGGCGCCAACCGGTCCAGCGCCCCTCCGCTGAACCGTGACCCGATCACAAAACCGATCCACCCCAGTCCTAACGGCAGCAACGGCCCGATTTCGCGCAACACCGATGGCGTCAGGATTCCGATGAAAGGCCGGCTCGCCAGGTATCCCAGCAGCAGGAACGGCAGTCCCGCGGTTGTGATGTGCGCGATCCTCAGTCGCCGTTCCCATTCCACCACCTTGGGATGGCCGCCCAGGTACGCCAATACCAGCAGCGCGACGAATCCGATGATGGCTCGCAGCACACTTTGCGGCGGCGGCGGAAGGTGGTCAAGCAGTGAGCGGCTCTGGCTGGAGATGGTCTCTACCAGGTTTTCCAGGTTCTCCGGCACTGTACCGGTGGGCGGCACCTCCGGCGGCGGCGTGGCAGGTTCCGGTATCTCCTTCACGGGACTCGCCTTGGGCGCTGGCGCCGGTGCTTGGCCGTGCAGCAGGGCTGCAGCCAACAGTACGATCGCGGAAATGAAACGCAGTGTCATATTCGCGGCTTCGGCCGGGGAGGGGAAGCCGTTTCCGGCGTCCTTTCAGGATACACGAATGGGCGAAAAAGAGGATCTTGCCGCCGAATGCTAGTGAATGCTAATCTAGTGAATACTAGGGTTAGTGTTCACTAATCGAATGAGCATTCCTCACCCCGCTTCCTCCCGAAACCGCATGTCCTCCTGCGAACGCCGCGAGGCCATCGTAGAAGCAGCCGTCCAGCTTTTCGCCAGGAACGGCTTTCGCGGAACCACCACGCGCGAGATCGCGCAGGCGGTGGGCGTCTCAGAGCCGGTGCTCTACGTGCATTTCCAGACCAAGCGTGATCTGTACTCGGCCATCATTGAGCGCATGGCCAAGGGCAGCGGTCCCGGCGCTTGCCGTCCGGCTGCAAGCGACGGCGAGTTCTTTCTGAACCTGGCCGAGGATATTCTCGCCTGGCATATTGAGGACCCCACGCGCATCCGTCTGCTGCTGTTCAGCGCGCTCGAAGGGCATGAACTCTCGGAATTATTTTACGAACGCCATTTTCTGCCGTTCCTCGAAGCGCTGTCCGGCTACATCGCGGGCAGGATCGAGGATGGCGAATTCCGGCAGTTGGATCCGATGATCGCCGCGCGGGCCTTCTGCGGCATGATCGGCCAGTTTGGCCAGGCCAATACGGTGTTCCGGAAAGAGTGGAACGAACCTGAGAGAAAAAAGATCGTATCGGAGATGGTGAATATCTTTCTGAGTGGCATGAGAAAGCCCGAGGGGCGCTAAGCGATGAAATATCTCATTTTGATTGTGGCCTTTACGGCCATTTCCTGTTCCAATTCCGGCGCCGGAAAGAAGGATTCGGTGGCGGCCGCCGCCTCAAAGAGCGTCGAAGCGGTGGGCGTCCGGACGGTGAACGCCGAACAGCGGCGGGTGGACAAAGCGATCCTGGTCACCGGCTCGCTGCTGCCCGACGAAATCGTTACGGTGGTGTCGGAAGTACCGGGCAAGATCGTCTCGATCCGCGTCGATTTTGGCCAGTCGATCCGCAAGGGCGAAGTGATCGCCGAAATGGATAAGACGGAGTTCCAGTTGCAGCTTGACCGGACCAAGGCGGCGCTTTCGCAGGCTCTGGCGCGGGTGGGGCTGGATGCGGCGCAACCCGGGCAGACGCCCACCTCCACGCCCATGATGCGGCAGGCCCGCGCCCAGATGGAAGATGCGCGCTTTAAGTATGAGAACGCGCAGAAACTGGTGAAAAGCGGCGACATTTCGCAGGAGCGATTCAATGAACTGGAAAAGGCCTATCGTGCCCGCCAGGCAGCCGTCGAGGCCACGCAGGATGAAATGCGGACGCTGTGGGCCAACGTGGAGGCTCTGAAGGCCGAAGTGAGTCTGGCCGAAAAGCGGCTGCGCGACGCCACCATTCGTGCCCCGTTCGATGGCGCTGTTTCCGACCGCAAGGTCGCACCCGGGCAATACGTCAAGGACAACGTGCCGGTGTTGACGCTCGTGAAAACTTATCCGCTGCGGCTGCGATTGGAAGTACCGGAGACCGCCGCGGGCGCGGTTCGTGTGGGGACCTCGCTCGCATTCACCACCGATGCCGCCGCGGGCGCAAGCTTTCACGCCACCGTGCGGGAGTTGAATCCGGCACTCAATGAGCAGTCGCGCACTTTGATCGCCGAGGCGCGTTTGAACAGCGCCGATGCCCGCCTCAGGCCAGGCATGTTCGTGCAGGTGCGGCTGGTGCTGGCCAGCGGCGTAGCCGCCGTTGTGGTCCCCAAAGAGGCCGTCTACACGGTCGCCGGACTGACCAAAATCTTTGTCGTCGAGAACGGCAAACTGGCGGAGCGCCGCGTTGCGCCAGGCGAAATGATCGGCGGCTGGATGGAAGTGCCGGCGGATCAGATTCCCACCGGCGCGCCGGTGGTGGTGGGCAATCTTTCGCAACTCAGCGATGGCCAGCCGGTGAAGACGCTGTAAGAGGAGCCGTATGCAGAAACTGGCAGAAACCTGTATCCGGCGGCCTGTCTTCGCCACGATGCTCATCGTGGCGCTGATGGTGCTGGGCCTGGACGCCTATCGCAAGCTGGGAGTGGACCTTTTCCCGAAGATCGACTTCCCGATTGTCACCATCACCACCGTACTGCGCGGCGCGGCGCCTGAAGAAGTGGAATCGCAGGTCTCAAAGCGCATTGAAGAGGCCGTCAACACCATCTCCGGTATCGACGATCTGCGGTCAAACTCGGCCGAGGGCATTTCCATCGTCAGCATTCAGTTCGTGCTGGAGAAAGACGCCGAGGAGGCCGCCCAGGAAGTGCGCGACAAAGTGAATCGCGTGCTGGGACAGCTTCCTCCCGATGCCGACCCGCCGGTGATTGAGAAAATCGCTACAGACGCCGCGCCGGTGGTGACGCTGGTGGTCTCCTCGCCGCGCGATCTGCGGGAAACCACCAAGCTGGTGGATGATCGCATCAAGAAGAATCTGGAATCGCTGCCCGGCGTCGGGCAGGTGCGATTCGTGGGCGAACGCCAGCGCCAGATTCAGGTGGTGCTCGACGGCGAGAAGCTTTACTCCTACAACCTGAACATCGACCAGGTTCGCCAGCAGCTTGCCCTGCAGAACGTGGAAATCCCCGGTGGAACCATCGACCAGGGAAGGCGCGAGATCTCGCTCCGCACACTGGGACGCGTGGAACGGCCGCAGGACTTTGAGCGGATCATTGCGGGGAACCGCGGCGGACAGCCGGTGCGCATCGCCGATATCGGCCACGTCGAGGACGGATTCGAGGAGCCGCGCTCACTGGCGAGGCTGGACGGCCGCCCGGCGGTGGCGCTCGATATCCGCAAGCAGGCCGGCACCAACACGCTGCAGGTCATCAAGGACATCAAGGCTCGGGTGGAGGAATTGCGTCCCTCGCTGCCGCCCGATTTTGAGATGTCCTACACGCGCGATCAATCGACGTTTATCGAAGAGTCCTTCAAGGCCGTGCAGGAACACCTGATTTTGGGCGGATTTCTGGCGGCGGCGATCGTGATGCTGTTCATCCGCAACTGGCGGGCCACACTGATCGCGGCCGTCGCCATCCCCACCTCGATCGTCTCCACCTACACGCTGTTGAACCTGATGGGCTTCACCCTCAACCAGATCACCATGCTGGGGCTGACGCTGATGGTGGGCATCGTCATCGACGACGCCATCGTGGTGCTGGAGAATATCTTCAAGTTCATGGAAGAGAAGAACCTGGACCCGGTGCAGGCAGCCATTCAGGGCACCCGCGATATCGGACTGGCGGTGATGGCGACGACTTTCAGCCTGGTGATCATCTTCCTGCCGGTGGCGTTCATGGGCGGCATCGTGGGCCGCTTCATGTCCAGCTTCGGCTACACGGCCGCCTTCGCCATCATGGTCTCCCTGCTGGTGAGCTTCACACTCACCCCGATGCTGAGTTCCAAATTCCTGAAGCCCGCCGCCCACGGCGAACAGACCAAAGACACTCTTCTGTTCCGCATGTTGGCCAACCCCTACCGGGCCATGCTGGGCTGGTCGATGCGCCACCGCTGGGTAATCGTGGGATTGTCGGTCCTGGTGGTGCTCTCCACCGGTCCCATCTTCATGGCGATTGGAAAGGACTTCCTTCCGCAGGATGACCAGAGCGAATTTGAAGTGCTGGTGAAGGCGCCTCCGGGATCGGCGCTCACGGGCACTGAGGCGGTGTTTGGAGAGATCGAAGCGGAACTGAAGAAACTGCCCGGGATTCGCAATCTGTATACCACCATCGGCGCCGATGTGCGCCGGCAGGTGGACCGCGGTTCGGTGCTGGTGGAACTGTTGCCGATCAAGGAACGTCAGTACTCGCAGCGCGAGTTGATGAACATGGCGCGCGAAAGGCTGCTGAAGTTCAAGGACCTTACCGTAGCTGTGCAGCTTCCGGCCGTGATTCAGGGCGCACAGGACCGGGAACTGACGTTTTTCCTGCAGGGGCCGGACCTCGATCAGCTCAACCGCTACGCCACCCGTCTGGAGAAACTGCTGCGCGACACCGGGCAGGTGGTGGATCTGGAGTCTTCCTATGAGGCGGGCAAACCGGAAGTGCGTGTGCTGGTGAACCGCGACAAAGCGGCCGATCTGAACGTCAGCGTCGCCTCCATCGCCACGGCGCTGCGCACGCTGGTGGGAGGCGATCAGCAGGCCACCACCTTCCGCGACGGCGACGACCGCTATGACGTGATGCTGCGCGTGGGCAAGGAGTTCCGCAATTCGCCGGGTGCGCTGGAGCGGCTCTACGTGCCGTCCGGGACGCTTGGCAACGTGCCGGTGAACAGCGTGGCGCGCCTGCAGGAGGCCACCGGTCCTACGCAGATCGAACGCTATAACCGTCAGCGCCAGATCATGCTCATGGGCAACATCGCCCAGGGGCACTCGCTCAGCGCCGTGCTGGAGATTCTGGACAAAGGAGTGGCGGATCTGAAGCTGCCTCCCGAATACCGCACAGGACTGGTGGGGCGCACCAAGGAATTCGGCCGCGCGGCCACCAGCTACGGTATCGCGCTGCTGCTTTCCATCCTGTTCATGTACATGATCCTGGCGGCGCAGTTTGAAAGCTTCATCGACCCGGTGACCATTCTGCTGAGCCTGCCGCTGTCGATCCCGTTTGCCTTGCTGTCATTGATGATCTTCCGCGAGAACTTTTCGATCATTTATTCGACGGTGGGCATTCTGGTGCTGTTCGGGATTGTAAAGAAGAACTCGATTCTGCAGATCGACCATATCAAGAATCTGCGAAGAGAAGGCATGCCCCGGCTGCAGGCGATATTGAAAGGCTGCGAGGACCGTTTGCGGCCCATCCTGATGACGACGGCGGCGCTGGTGGCGGGCATGATGCCCCTGGCGGTGGGTACGGGTGCAGGAGCGGGGACACGGCGCACGGTGGCGCTGGTGGTGATCGGCGGCCAGTCCCTGGCGCTGCTGCTTACCCTGATCGTGACGCCGGTGGCTTACTCGCTGTTCGATGATCTGGCGCACCTGCGGCTGTTCAGCCGGTTGGGATCGCTGTTCGGATCGCGGCGCGGACCCGAGCCCGCCTCAAGCGGCGACTGAGGAATTTTCATCCATGACTCCTACGTTGTTCTTGTTGTTAACGGGACTGTCCCTCAACGGGCAGAACCTGGCGCCCACGCGGGTGGGCGTTGGGGCGGCACAAACGCGTCTGACGCTGGAAGAAGCCGCGCAGATGGCGCTCAAAAACAATCTGGAGATTGAGATTGAGAAAACCAGCCAGGCTTCGGCGCGGGAAGCCGTGAAGGGGGCGCGGGGTTTTCTCGATCCGCTGTTCCAGTTCCAGCCCTCGGCCGAATCGCGCGACACGCCCACCGGTTCGGTGCTTGCCTCGGCCACCGGCAAGATCTCCGAATCGTTTGTCGGGCAGAACTTCCGGTTCCGCCAGCGCCTGCCCTGGCAGGGCGCTTCGTTCCGGGCCGACTTTGAAAATCTCCGCCAATCGACCAACAATCCCTTCGTTTCCTTGAATCCGTTTCTGACGCCGCGGCTTACCTTCGGCGTGTCGATGCCGCTGTGGCGTGACCGGCTGTTGGACCGTGAGCGAAGTGAACTGCTGATCCGCAGGAAGCAGGTGGACGTCTCCGACGTAGACTTCGAACTGCGCGTGATCGATGTGATTGCGCGCGTCGAGCTGGCCTACTACGACCTGGTAGGCGCGCGCGAGGATGTGGCGGTGAGCGAGGAGAGCGTGAAGCTGGCCCAGGAACAGTTGGAACGAACCCGGCGAATGATAGAGGCCGGGTCAGTGGCGCCGGTGGAACTGGCCGCGGCCGAGGCCGAACTGGAGCGCCGCAAAGACACCTATTTCACCATGCTGGGCCAGGTGACGGCGGCCGAGAACAATCTGAAGCAGCTTCTGGCCGGCGGGCGCGACCACGAAATCTGGAAGGATGAAATTATTCCCACCAGCACAGCGCGCTCGGACGGGCCCAAGGGTTACGAACTGCCCGACATGGTGCGTACGGCTGTGGGCAAACGCGCCGAACTGCGCGCCATTGACCTGCGCAAGCTGGTGAACGATCAGCAGCGCGATCAGGCCGTTAACCAGACCAAGCCGGCCGTCAATCTTACCGCAGGATATGCCAGTTCGGGGCTGGCCGGCACGCTGCTGACCACCGACAATCCGTTCAGCGGATTTCAAACGCTGGTGGCGCAGCGTGTGAATGAGCTTTCGCAGTCGGCCGGTTTGCCGGCTTTGAACACACCCAGTTTCGGCGGGGTCCCGACGGCGTTTGTGGGCGGCTACGGCCAGTCACTGGCGAACTTGTTTGGAGCAAAATATTCCACCTTCCAGGCGGGTCTGTCGTTCGATCTGACACTCCGGAACCAGGCGGCGCATTCGGCGGTTGCACAGACGGCGATTGCCGAACGGCGGCTGGCGCTTGACCGCAAACGCGCCGAGCAGATCATTGAAGCGCAGGTCCGCAATGCCCTGCAGTCGATCGAAACGGCGCGCCAGCGCACGGCGGCGGCCGAGGCAAGCGCACGGGCGGCCAAAGAGAAGCTGGACAGCGAGACCCGGCTGTTCCAGACCGGGGAGTCGACGAACTTCCTGGTGCTGACGCGGCAGAACGAACTGGCCGATTCGCGCCGCCGCGTGGTGGCCGCCACGCAGGAATTCAACAAGAGCGTGGCGCGCCTGGCGCTGGCGCTCGGCAGTACACTGGAAAGTTACCAGATGCGGCTGCGATGACGCCATAAAACCGAATACGCGAAAGAAAAGCGGCCGTTCTGACGATATTGGAATTGTGTACAGTCCCATCTGCTGGGGAATCCTCCTCATACTCCCGGCATTGGGCGTGGGGGAGGGCCTCGCCCAACAGTATTCGTTCGAACACTATGGCCAGGAGCAGGGACTCGGCAGTTCCGTGGTCCGGTCGGTGGTTCAGGATACAACGGGATACGTGTGGATCGGCACGCATGCGGGCCTCTACCGGTTTGACGGGGTGCAGTTTGACGCCTACGGACTGAAAGAGGGCCTGCCGGGTGTTTCGATCCGCTCGCTCTATGCGCACCCGGGGGGCGATCTTTGGGTGGGTACGGCGCATGGTGTGGCGCGATTGTCGCAAGGGCGGCTGCGTAAGATCGACGTGGGATCGAATGAGGTGATCGTGCAGCAGGCCATCACCTCAGGCCGCGACAACCGGGTGTATGTGGCCACCAGCAAGGGGTTGTTCCGGTCCGATTCGCAAGGCGGGAGCTTCCGCAGGGTGGAACTGGGCGGGCAGGAAAGCGGGCTGCCGGTGCAGGCGGTCTGGGCTGCCCGGGACGGTGCGATCTGGTTCGGCGTGGCGGACAGGATCGGCCGGCTCAAGGGTGACCAGGCTGAGTATTTCGGGTTAGGGCAAGGTGTTCCACCAGGGCAGTGGGCGGCGTTTGCCGCCGATGGCGACGGCGTGATCCACGCGCGCTCTGGTTCGCTGGTGTTGAGACACGAGGGCGGCCGGTTTGTGAAGGCGGCGCAACTGCCGGCATCGGGCGGCGGCCACCTCCTTGCCGACGGCAAGGGCCGGCTGCTGGCCGCAACCTCCGCGGGTATTTTTGAGATTCGCAACGATGGCGCCGTAGCGGTGGCGGATTCGAGCAGGGGACTGCCGGTGGATGCCGTCTCCTGCCTGTTCGAAGACCGGGAACACTCGCTTTGGGTGGGCTTGTCCGGCTCCGGACTGGCTCGCTGGCGCGGCCGCGATACCTGGGAAGGCTGGCAAGGTTACGGAACCAGGCCGTTGTACGCACTGATGCGGGACCGGGAAGGGACGTTTTGGGCGGGTGGCGATAACCTGATCGCCTATCGCCGGGCGGGTGAGACCAGGTGGCAGGGGCTGGCGGTGGAGGGCGAGGTGCGGTCAATTGCCGAAGGGCCGGGCGGCATACTGCTGGCCGGAACCCGGGATCACGGGCTGTACGAAATCGTCCGCGGCGCCGCCAGGGTGGTTCGATTCCGCGCCGGGCAAGCCAATCCCGCACGCATCACCAATCTGATTCGCGATGGCGACTCTCTGCTGGTCGTGTCGGCTGAAGGCATCTTTCGCTTAGGTCCCGCCGGGCTCGCGGCCGAGTATGAAAAGGTGCTGCTGGCGGACGAAGTGATCCGCGAGGTGCGGCGCGATAAGAGCGGAAGGGTGTGGCTGGCCGGCAACCGCGGACTGATTCTCATGGCCGGCGGCAAAGTGACGCGGTTTGGTGTCCGGAATGGGCTTCGCACCGAAACGGTTGTCTTTCTGGCGGTGGCCGCCGATGACTCCATCTGGATCGGCTACGACGGGCAGAACGGGGTGAGCAGGCTGCGGCTGACCGCGCGGTCACTGGAAGCCGAACACTTCGGGCCGGACAATACGCTGCGCAGCGCCGACATCAGCTTCGTGCGGGCCGATCGCCGGGGTTGGGTGTGGGTTGGAACCGACAACGGCATTGACGTCTTCAGCGGGCGCTCGTGGCGCCACTTTGGCACGCGCGACGGCATGATATGGCACGACACGGTGGTGAACTCGTTTCTGGAAGAGCCGGATGGGTCGATTTGGATTGGTACGGCGCGCGGGCTGGCGCACTACATTGACGGAGCGGGTTCGCTTACCTTGCCGCCCCCCAAGGCGATTCTGTTGTCGCTGCGGTTCGGGGGCCGGTCGACGGCGCCGCTCGAAATTCTGAGAATTCCTTACCAGAGCCGGCTGCTGCGGGTGCGCTACACGGGGCTATCCTTCGCGCGCCAGCACGAACTGCGCTACCGTTACCGGCTGCAGGGCCCCGGCTCGCAATGGGTGGAGACTGAGCAGCGCGAGGCGGTCTTTCCGGCGCTGAGCCCGGGCGAGTATCAGTTCGAACTGCAGGCATCGCTGCGCGGCGGGGAATGGAACTCCAACAGCGCCCGCGCGCAATTTGAGATCCTGCCGCCCTGGTGGCGGAGCTCTTGGTTCCTCGGACTGATGAGCGCGTTTGGCCTGGTAGGCGGTTATGTTGTCTGGCGGATCAAGGCGAGGCAGGTGGAGCAGCAGCGCCAGCAGTTGGAGGCGGCGGTGCAGGAACGCACCAGGCAACTGGAGGAACAGCGCAATCGCACCGAAGCTGAGAAGCACAAGGTGGAGGAGCAGAAGCAGGAAATTGAGCAACTGCTTGAGCGGGCCGAGGAGTCCAGCCGCTTGAAGGGAGAATTTCTGGCCAACGTCAGCCATGAGATTCGCACCCCGATGAACGGGATTCTGGGCATGACGTCACTGGCGCTGGACACGCCTCTCACCGCCGAACAGCGGGAGTATCTGGAAACGGCAAAGGCATCAGGCGAATCGCTGCTCTCGCTGTTGAATGACATCCTTGACCTGTCGAAAATCGAAGCCAACCGTCTGGACCTGGAACTGGTCCCGTTCTCCTTGGGAACGTGCGTGGAGGAGGCGGTCAAGACGGTGGCCGTTTCAGCGCAGCAGAAAGGGCTGCGTCTGGAGGCCCGCCGCGCCGCCGACATTCCGGATGCGCTGGTGGGCGACCCCATCCGGCTACGCCAGGTGCTGTTGAATCTGTTGAGTAACGCGATCAAGTTCACCAGCGCTGGTTACGTCAAGCTGGAGGTGGTGCTGGAGATGCGGGACATCCAGCGCGTTACGCTTCACTTCACGGTTTCAGACAGCGGCGAGGGCATTGCGCCGGCGCAGAAGGACGCGATCTTTGAAGCCTTCCGCCAGGCCGATGGCTCCATCACGCGCCGCCATGGCGGCACCGGATTGGGGCTTACGATTTGCCGCCGCCTGGTGGGATTGATGGGCGGCCGGATCTGGGTGGAGAGCGAAGCGGGATCGGGCAGCCGGTTTCATTTCACCGCGCGTTTTGAGCTGTCGCCGCTGCCGGTACCCGCCGCCACGCACCAGATCCAGAAGCTGGCGTCGGTGCTGCGTACCGGCGGCGTCGGCAAGCTGCGGATTCTTGTCGCCGAAGACAACCTGATCAACCAGAAGGTGCTTGTCCGCCTGTTGGAAAAGCAGGGGCACGACATCGATGTCGCCACCGACGGCATGGAAGCGTTGCGCAGAGCGACATCGAAACCCTACCATTTGATTCTGATGGACGTGCAGATGCCCTCGCTTGACGGGGTGGAGGCAACGCGGCTGATCCGGGACTTTGAGAACACCACCGGCCGGCCGCGCACGCCGATCCTGATGCTCACCGCCAACGCCATGCCCGGGGATCGCGAGAAGGGGCTTGCCGCCGGCGCCGACGGCTATATCGCAAAGCCCGTCTCACTGATTGATCTGATGAGAGCAATCGAGAACCTGTTGACGGCGCGGCAGGCGCCTCCGCCTGTGGAAAACTGAGGAAAACTTTCCTGTCCCAGGCAGTCCATTTCTTTGTTATCATAGAGTTACGGCTGCTAAAGGTTGTGGAAAAGGAAAGCACAAATCCACCCGATTTCCACGGAAATTTCCACAGCCTCAACGCGTACAATTAGGGCCGGAAACCCGCATGCCGCTCGAAGACGCCATTTTTGAAAAGGGACTGCCGTCCAACGTCGACGCCGAACGCTTTGTCCTCGGCTCGGTGCTGATTGACGATTCCCAGTTTCTGCAGGTGGCCGGGGTCCTCGACGCCGAAGACTTCAGCCTGGAGAAGCACCGCAAGATCTTCCATCGTATGGCGGATCTGCACGACCGCGGTGAGCGGATTGACCGCGTCACGCTGGCCAATGAGCTGATGAAGATGGGCCAGTTGGAGGCCGTGGACGGCCTGGGCTACCTGGTGTCGCTTGATGACGGTCTGCCGCAGGTGTCCAACCTCGACGCCTATGTCCGCATCGTCAAGAACAAGGCTCTGCTGCGGCGCATCATACTGACTTCGCAGCGCACCATTGACCGCTGCATTTCGGGCGATGAAGAGCCGGATTCGATTCTGGCGACCGCGGGCGATGAAATCCTGAAACTGGGCGAGAACCGCGGCAGCACGGGGCTGGCCACGCCGGCCGATATCATCGAAGGGTATGAAGGCGGGCTGAACGCATTTCTCGATCCCTCCAAGCGAATTCAGGGCGTGAGCACGGGCTTTCTGAAGTTTGACGAAAAGACCGGCGGCATCCGGCCTGGCGAGCTGATTATTCTTGCCGCGCGGCCGGCCATGGGCAAGACGGCCCTGGCGCTGAATCTGGCCTATCACGTGGCGGCGAATCTGAAGAAGCCGACGGCGGTGTTTTCGCTCGAAATGTCCAAGGAATCGCTGCTGACACGGTTGCTGTGCGCGGCGGCGCGCGTGGACAGCCAGAAGTTCCGGGCCGGCTTTTTGAACGCCAACGAACGGCGCCAGCTCCAGGTGGCTGCGGCGGAGCTGACCGAGGCGCCGCTGTTCATCGACGACATGGCCAGCACGAACCTGATGGATATCCACGCCAAGCTGAGGCGGTTGAAGGCCGAACACGGCCTGGGCCTGGTGGTGGTGGACTACCTGCAGTTGATGACGGCCAAAGGGCGTTTTGACAGCCGCGTGCAGGAAGTGAGTTCCATCTCGCGCGGGTTGAAACTGTTATCCAAGGAGTTGGAAGTGCCCATCCTCGCGTTGTCGCAGCTCAGCCGCGCACCCGATACACGGCAGGGCGATCACCGGCCGCAGTTGAGCGATCTGCGCGAGTCTGGTTCGATTGAGCAGGACGCCGACATCGTCTGCTTTATCTTCCGTGAGGAAGTGTACAAGCCGGACCGCACGGATTTGAAGGGATTGGCGGAACTGATCATCGCCAAGCAGCGCAACGGTCCCACCGGTAAGGTGAACCTGGTGTTTCTGCACAGCCTGACGAAATTCGAAAACCGGCTCGGCGATCTGGATGAAGACGCGCCTTCGGACGAGTAACGGAAAAAAACAGAGAGCCTGGGAGTCCATGGCTCGATTGGGAGCGGGCCCGTCCCCAAGCTCTCTTTCCGGCTCGGAGGTAGGAGCCTAATCAGCACCGGCCGCCATCGCATAAACCTGTTGGGTTTGCGGCAGCGGTGCGGACTGATTAAAGCGCACGGAAACGATTTTTGACACACCCGGTTCCTGCATCGTGACACCATAGAGAGCCTCGGATGCCTCCATGGTCCGCTTGTGGTGCGTGACGATGATGAACTGCGTGCTCTGGGACATGTCCTTCAGCAGGCGCACCAGTCGCGCTGTGTTGGCTTCGTCCAAAGCGGCGTCCACTTCGTCCAGCACGCAGAAGGGGCTGGGTGTGTACTGGAAGATGGCCATCAGCAGGGCCATGGCCGTCAGAGAGCGCTCACCGCCGGAGAGCAGCAGCACGTTCTGCAGCTTCTTTCCCGGGGGCGAGGCCATGATGTCGATGCCCGATTCGCCTTCGTTCTGCGGATCGGTGAGCCGCATTTCGCCCACACCGCCATTGAAGAGCACCTTGAACATCTCGCGGAAGTTGTTGTTGATGTGTTCGAAGGCGTCGGCGAAACGGCGGCGCGATTCGACGTCGATCTCCTTGATCGCTTTTTCGGTATCGCGGATGGAATCCAGCAGGTCCTGGCGCTGGGTGTTGAGGAAGTCGTAGCGCTGCTGCGCTTCCTGGAACTCTTCGAGGGCCTGTGGATTTACCGGGCCCAGATTGTCGATGCGGGTGCGCACCTCCTGATACCTGGCTTCGGCCTCCAGCAGTTCCTCCTCGTCGGGGATGGTCTCCTGGCCTTCGTTCAATTCCTGGAGCGTGCAGCCCAGTTCCTTGCGGCAGGTTTCGTCCAGATACTGGAGTTCGGTTTGCAGCTTCACCAGCACCACTTCGATGTGCGAGCGGTTGTCCTGCACTGCGGCCAGTTGGGCACGCCCGGCGCGCAGGGCTTCCTCCACCTGCGTCAGGTGTTCACGGGCCTGCTGGGCCTGTTCTTCGAGCGCGTGCACGGTCTGATCGATCGCGGTGGCCTGTTGGGTCACCTCGCCGATGCGGGCGTCGATCTCCATGTTGTCGGAAAGCAGGCGGGCGCGGTCGACGCCGATGCGCTGCATTTCGTTTGAGAGATCCTGCCGGCGGTTGTTGAGCTCCCGGATCTGGTTGTCCAGGCGGGCGCGGGCGGACTGTTCGCCGCGGCGGCGTTCTTCGAGTCCGGCCAGTTCGGCGCGGACGGCGGCGTGTTCTTCGGCCATGTGGGCCATGCCGGCCTGCAGTTCGGTGAGCAGCAGGCGGGCGGCTTCGAGGGCGGATTCCTGTTCCAGACGGCCGGTTTCCACCTGCTCATGCTTGAGCTGGGCGGCTTCCTGTTTTTCGCGGGCCTTTTCACCGTCGTTCTTTAACCGCTCCAGCTCCAGGCGGACCACCGAAAGGCGTTGATTCGTCCGGCTGAGTTCCTCCGAGAGTTTGCGCATCTCGTGGTCCAGGGCAAGTGCATCCTTTTCCTGGAGCTGTTGCGTGCCGCGGAGCCGCTCGAGGTCCTCGGAGAGAATATGGATCTCCTGTTCGAGGTCTTCGAGGGCGGCCTGCCTTTCGCCAACCTGCTTCTCTTTCTCCCGTAGGGCGGCACTCAGTTCGCGCAGTTCCCGTTTGAGCGCCAGGGGTCCGCTGCCGGTCTTTTTGCCGCCGCTGACGGCGTGCCCGTGGTAGGAGACACCGTCCGGAAGAAGGAAGTACAGATCGGGGTACTGCAGGGCAAGACGTTGGGCGGAGGTGCGATCATCCACCAGGAAGCATCGCGCCAACCGCGGGATCAGATCCGCCGGGGCCTTGGTGAGGCCGTTGGTCAGGTGAAGCTGGCTGCTGAGGCGGGAAACGATGCCTGTCTCAGGCCCGATCACCGGTTCCTGCGCGGCGGTGCCGGGGATGTTCTCGTCCGGCTCGGGATGGATGAGGAAGGTGGCGCGGCCATCCAGGTCGCGCCGCATGAGGTCGACGCCGGAGTGCGCTTCCTGCCAGTTGCGCACGACAACGTATTCCAGTTCCTCGTGAAGAAACTCCTCGGTGGCCTTTTCCCACTGCGTATCGACGTCCATGAAGTCGGCCAGTACGCCGAGCGGTTTCAGGTCGTGGGCGGCGCCCTTTTGAATGGCCCCGAACAGGCGTTTCACCGAATCGGTGGTGTAGGAACGGTGGGAGAGGATGTCCTGGGTGGAATCGCGGCGCGCGCGCAGACGGCTGCTTTCGGCGCGAAGCGTTTCCAGAGTGCGGCGGGTCTCGGCGGCCGTACCCTTGCGCGACATCAGTTCCTCTTCCACCGAACGGCGCTGATCGAGCACCGAGGTGAGCTCAAGCTGGCGGGCCGAGATCTGGCTGGAAAGCTCGGCCTTTTGCGCTTCGATCCGCTCCAGGTCCTGAGCCGCGTTCTGTTCCTCGCGCAGGGCGCGCGTGGTTTCGCGCTCAATGCTGGAGATGTACTCGCCGATTTGCGCGAGCTGGTTCTTCAGGGTGGAGGACTCGCCGAGCAGCCTCAGTACCGCCTGACGGCCGGTTTCAATGGCGTATTCCCGGTCGCGCAGATCCTTCTGATGCTGGTCGCGCTCTTCGTTCTTGCGCTGCAGGCGGAGGCGGGCGTCGTCGAACTGTTTGTTGAGCTCCTCAAGCGAGTCGGCGTGGGATTGAAACTCCTCCTGCATCTTCTGCTGGCGGGTTTCGATGTCCTGCAACTCGGATTCGCCCTGCGCCAGCCGCTTTTCGATAGAGCCGACCTGGCCGGCCTGATTCTCCAGGCGTCCGCGGGCGCGCTCGGATTCCACACGCAGTTCGGAGAGATTCTGACGGTGGGCGGTGAGCTGGTGCTCCAGTTCGAAGCAACGCTCCTGCAGCGAGGACTGCTCCTTCTCCTTGCCGGCCACGGTGGTGGTCAGGGTGTTGAGAAGCTGCTGAGCCTCGTTGAGATCGAGCGCAGTCTTGGCGGCTTCGCGCTCCCGAACCATATAGCGGCCTGAGACGGCGCGGCGCAGAAAGCCCACCATTTCCGCCTTCAACTCCTCATAGCGCTTGGCCTTGGCGGCCTGGCGCTTGAGCGAGTTCACCTGCCGGGTGACTTCTTCGAGGATGTCGAACACGCGGGCCAGATTCTGCTTGGCCCCTTCCAGCTTGGCGTCGGCCAGGCGGCGGCGGGTCTTGAACTTGCTGATGCCGGCGGCTTCTTCGAGGACGGCGCGCCGCTCCTGCGGCTTGTTGCTGAGGATCTGCGTGATGCGGCCCTGTTCGATGATGGCGTAGCTCTCCGGTCCAAGGCCGGTGCCCATGAAGATGTCCTGGATATCGCGGAGCCGGGCCTTTTCGCCGTTGATCAGGTATTCGCTCTCGCCCGAACGGTACAGACGCCGGGTGATGGTGATTTCCTTCGGCTTGGGAGGATGGCCGTGTCCGTTACCATTGGTGTGTCCGTTGGCGTGGCCGTTCGTGTGTCCGTTGGTATGGCCATTTGTGTGGCCATTGGCGGCCTTGGCCTCGCCTTCGGGGGAAGCCTCGGTGGTTTCGGCGGCGGTTTCCGCCACCGTTTCGAGCACCACCGGCGCCGGAGGAGGCGCTGGATTGGGATCCACCAGAGTCAAAGTCACCGATGCCATTCCCAGAGCCTTGCGGTCACGGGTTCCGGCGAAGATGACGTCCTCCATGCGGCTGCCGCGGAGGCTCTTGGCGGATTGTTCGCCCAAAACCCAACTGATGGCGTCAGCGATGTTGGATTTGCCGCACCCGTTCGGGCCGACGATAGCTGTGAAGCCCGAACCGCGGAAACGCAGATCGGTACGATCAGCGAAGGATTTAAAACCCTGGAGTTCCAGGCGCTTGATATGCAGCAAAGCGGCACCCCTTCTCGGAACAGAAACAGCCTACGGGAGCATGAGGCTCCAGTCTCGGGGGATTGATTAGATGGTAGCGGGCGTTGGGGAGAAAAGCAAGTGGTATTCAAGAGAGAGTGTGAGAATTCCGGAGACCCCAAGTAATGGTATGCCTTTCACTTCCACCGCCGTGCGGCCTCGGTTACCAATTCCGGTGAGCCTCCGAACAGTTTTCCACCCGTTTCGCTTGTGCCTTCCTCGCTATAGGTGATCTCCATTCCGGAGGCGCCGCGCAGCAGGCCGCCCGCGGCGTTGACCAGCGCGTGTCCGGCGGCATAGTCCCAGGATTTCAGGTGAGTGCTCGATACGGTGAGATCGGCCTCGCCGGCCGCTACCAGCGCGAGCCGGTAGGCAATGGAAGGGGTTTGGCGCACTGTCATCGGATGGGCGAGGGCCTGGCTGTGGCGCACGTCGGCTGCGGTGCGTTTGACGGAGGTGAGCACGACTGCGGCCTTTGAGGGTGAGTGCGGCCAATGCCGGGAAAGCCGATGGCCGTTGCGCTCAATCGCCGGGAGGCCTTCGGCCCAGAAGATCAGGTCCCCGGCGTCGTCAGGCGCGGTGTAGGCGAAGACCACGCCGAGAACGGGCGTGCCGTGGCGCAGCAGCGCGATGGAAACCGAGGGGCCGCGGAGGCCCTGCAGGAAGGCGCCCGTGGCGTCATTGGGATCCACCAGCCACAGATGGCCGTCGGC